>DAIPHN010000017.1:0-28392 GCA_036771335.1 Burkholderiales bacterium | reverse complement strand
AGGCTTTCGAAGCGATGGCCGACCCGGGCACGGGCCGCCGCGAACAAGCGCGGGTTCAAATCCACCCCCACCACACGCACGCCGGCCGGAATGCGCTCGAACCCGTTGCCGCCCGCGCACCCGAGCACCGCGACCGAACCTGGCCGCACGCGCTCCAGCGCATCGGCGAGGAGGCCCGACAACATCTGCGCCTGCTCGACGCCCTGAAACGCCATGTGGCCCTCGTAGTCCTCCAGGGGCACATGAAGCCAGGGGCTGGTCATGGCCTGCCAGCCCATCGCCGCGTGGCGGCCGTCGAGCAGGTTTCGTGAGGGACGTTTCGCGAGCCCATGGCGAAAGTTTCGCAGGCCCGCAGCGCGATTTCCAGCCGTGGCAAGACCAGATTCGTTGCGGTGAGCCGTGAAACGCGCTGGCCGGGGTTCGAAACCCCCCGGCTGCGGGCACCGCGCACAAATCGGACGGAGCGCGGCACGTGCCGCTGTTCGCCGCCCCCGCTGGCCATGCGGCCATCTGCCGCCCCGCGCTACACTGCCCCGCCAGTTCCCATCACCAGCAAGGAGACAGCACCATGGCGAGCCACGCCACCGGAGACGGCGGAATCCCGCCGCGGGATGCCGCGCAGCGCGGCCTGAAGCGCGTCATGGGCCTGGGCGGCGCCTACGGCACGCGCAACTACACCGGGAAGGACCGCCGCGACGCCAAGGGAACGCGGGTGCGGTGCGAGACCCTGCCTTCCCCCCCCGAAGAAGCCGCCGCCGCCGAGGAGGCCGGCATCGACACCATGAAGGTGCGCTTCGACCCCAAGCGCCCGGAACTGGCCGCCGCCCTGCGAAAAGCCGCGCCCAACACCTTCATGTCCTTCTCCGTGCCGCTGGTGGCCGCGGCCAGCGAAACCGAGGCGGTGCGCCTGGCCTACACCGCCATGGAGCTGGGGGCCGACGCCATCATGTGCCAGTGGTCGCCGCGCTTCATCCGTGCGGCCGCCGAAGCCGGCGTCCCCGTGCAGGGTCATGCCGGACTGGTGCCGCGCAAGAGCACCTGGACCGGCGGCCTGCGCGCCGTGGGCAAGACCATCGAAGAGGCGCTCTGGGTGCTGGAAGAGGTCAAGCGCATCGAAGAAGCCGGCGCCTGGGCCGTGGAGGTGGAGGTGATTCCCGCGCCGCTGCTGGCGGAGATCACCCGCCGCACCACGCTGCTCACCTCTTCCATCGGCGCCGGCAGCGGCGGCGACATCCAGTTCCTGTTCGCCGAGGACATCCTCGGCAACAACGGCCCGCCCTACCCCCGACACTCCAAGCAGTACCGCGACCTGCACAAGATGCGCCTGGCCATGCAGGCCGAGCGCGTGGGCGGCTTCCGCGACTTCATCGCCGACGTGCGCAGCGGCGGCTTCCCTAGCCCGGAGCACGTTGTTACGGCGCCAGAGGGGTTGATGGAGGCGTTCCTGGATCAGGCGGACAAGCGGGGCGGGTGAAGCGGCGGGGGGCGCGGGATCGGGCGCTGGGGCATTGTCCCATCGCGGACGGGTGTGCCCGGCCCGCCGGATCGCACTCCCACCGCCCGCCGTTCTGCCATCATGGCGTTTCGATAGCCCCGGGAGCCCGCGCCATGCTGCGACGCCAGTTTCTCTCGACCGCCCTCGCTGCCGCCCTGGCCGCGGCGCTGCCCGCCCTGGGCCAGGACTTCCCGCGCAAGCCGGTGCGCATCGTGGTGCCCTTCCCGCCCGGCGGCACGCCCGATCTGCTGGCGCGCATCCTCGGGGCGCGCGCGCCGCAGGTCCTCGGGCAGCAGGTGATCGTGGACAACCGGCCGGGCGCCGGCGGCAATCTGGCCATGGAGCTGGTGGCCCGCGCGCCGGCTGACGGCTACACGCTGGTGATGGGCACCATCGGCACCTGCGCGCTCAACACCTTTCTCTACCCGCGCCTGGGCTTCGACGTGGAGCGCGACTTCGCCCCGGTGATGCTGGTGGGCTCGATCCAGAACGTGCTGGTGGTGCACCCTGCCGTGCCGGCCGCCACGGTGAAGGAGCTGGTGGCGCTGGCGAAGAGCCGCGGCAGCAATCTCATGACCTACGGCTCCTCGGGATTCGGCTCGTCCCTTCACGTGGCCGGCGAGTGGTTCCAGGTGCAGGCGGGCATCGACCTGCGCCACGTGCCCTACAAGGGCAGCGCGCTGGCCAACACGGCGCTGATGGCGGGCGAGACGGACATGATGTTCGACAACCTGCCCTCCATCGCGCCGCACGCGGCGGCGGGCCGGGTGCGGCCCCTGGCCGTGACCGGGCCCAGGCGCTCGAAGCTGTTTCCCAACGTGCCCACCCTGCGCGAAGCGGGCTACCCGGAGTTCGTGATGACGCCCTGGTTCGGCCTGCTGGCCCCGGCCAAAACGCCCGCCCCGGTGCTTGCCCGGCTCAACGCCGCGTTCAATGACGCGCTGCGCGACGCCCAGGTGGTGCAGCGATTCGCGGAGAGCGACGTGGAGCCCGGCGGCGGCGACGGCGCCGCGTTCGCGAAACTGATACGCGCGGAAAGCGCGCAGTGGGGCAAGCTCATCAAGGAAAAGAACATCACCGCAGACTGATCCCTCGCGCCTGAACCCAACCCGGAGAGGCGACTAGGACCCGAACGGCGCCAGCCCGTTTTGCTTCATCGAGACCAAGCCGATTCCGGTCAGGCGACTCATTGGCCAGCATGCGTGTCCGTTCGGACTTGGAAGCCAGCCTGGACAACGCAATCTCTTTCCAGATGAAAAAAACCAGACCATGGCTTCCGGGAGAAAGTACGACAAGCCTCTTGCCAGCTTTCGTAGTGATCGGATCGACCGCGGCAAGATCACCACGGTGTGCCGATTCGGAATCACGAAGGGAATGGGGCGTAGCGCAAGGGCAACGGTCCCGATGCCAGCACGCGGGCGGGGAGCACCCATGCGCGCGTCGGCGCTACAGCTTTCGCGGCGCCTTGGCTGATGGGCCAGAGGGCGCGGCTACGGGCGCAACCGGCGCCTGGTGGCGTTTCCTTCAAAGACCCCATTGTCGGGCTCTTGAAGAAAACAGGCTTCCGTTTTGTCGCGCTAACTCACCCCACCAGCCCTATCCGTTGAACCCCTTGCCCTCCGCCGCCAGACGCTCCAGCAACGCCGCCGGCTTCCACCACTTGCCCACGCGCTGCTCGTAACCCTTCACCGCCTCCAGCACCTTGGGCAGCCCGATCAGATCGGCGGTCATCATGGGCCCGCCGCGGTAGCGCGGGTAGCCGTAGCCGTAGAGGTAGATGATGTCGATGTCGCTGGCGCGCTGGGCGATGCCCTCTTCGAGGATCTGCGCGCCCACGTTCACCAGCTGGTAGAGGCAGCGTTCGAGGATTTCCTGGTCGGAGATGTCGCGGCGGGTGAAGCCGCCGTCCTTCGAGGCCTGCACGATGAGCGCCTCGATGGCGGGGTCGGGCACGGGCTTGCGGCCGCCTTCGTAGCGGTAGTAGCCGGCGCCGGTTTTCTGGCCGAAGCGGCCCTGCTCGCAGATGAGGTCGGCGATGCGCGAGTAGCGCTCGGCCGGGTCGCGGGTGGCGGCCTGGCGCTTGCGGATGGCCCAGCCGATGTCCAGGCCGGCCAAGTCGCTCACCCGGAAGGGGCCCATGGCGAAGCCGAACTCTTCCATCACCCGGTCCACCTGTTGCGGCAGGGCGCCCTCCTCCAGCAGGTAGCCGGCTTCGCGGAAGTAGGCGTGCACCATGCGGTTGCCCACGAAGCCGTCGCACACGCCCACCAGCGCGCCCACCTTGCGGATGGTCCTGGCGAGTTTCATGCTGGAAGCGATCACGTCCCCGCCGGTCCTGGCGCCGCGCACGATCTCCAGCAGCTTCATGACGTTGGCGGGGCTGAAGAAGTGCAGGCCGATCACGTCCTGCGGGCGCGCAGTGACGGCGGCGATGGCGTCGATGTCCAGGGTGGAGGTGTTGGTGGCGAGGATGGCACCGGGCTTGGCCACGGCGTCGAGCTTGCGGAACACCTCCTGCTTGACCGGCATTTCCTCGAACACCGCTTCGATGACGATGTCGGCGTCGCGCAGGTCGTCGTAGCTGCTCACGCCCGTCATCAGGGCCATGCGCTTGTCCATGGCCTCCTGGCTCAGGCGTCCCTTGGACACGGTAGCGGCGTAGTTGCCGCGGATCACGGCAAGGCCCTTGTCCAGGCGCTCGGGGGAGGCCTCGAGGAGCTTCACGGGGATGCCGGCGTTGGCAAAGTTCATGGCGATGCCCCCGCCCATGGTGCCCGCGCCGATCACGGCGGCGCTGCGGATCTCGCGCACCGGGGTGTCCTCGGGCAGGCCCTTCACCTTGCCTGCGGCGCGCTCGGCGAAGAAAGCGTGGCGCAGGGATTTCGACTCGCTGGTTCCCACCAGCACATGGAAGCGTTCGCGCTCGAAGGCGAGGCCCCTGGCGAAGGGCTCCTTGACGGCGGCTTCCACGCACGCGGCGATTTCCAGCGGCGCGGGATAGCCGCGCCACTGGTTGGCGATACTGGCGCGGGCCTCGGCGAAAAAGGCGTCGGCGTTGCCCTCCAGGGCCACGGTCATGGCGCTGATGCGGCGGATGGGGCGCCCTTCCTTGATGACCTTCTGCGCGAACTTGAGCGCGGCGGCGGCCAGGTCGCCCTCCACGATTTCGTCCACGATGCCCAGCTCGCGGGCGCGCTCGGTGCTGACGGGATCGCCGCTCACCATCATGTCCAGGGCGGCCTTCGCGCCGATCAGGCGCGGCAGGCGCTGGGTGCCGGCGGCGCCGGGGAGGATGCCCAGCTTCACCTCGGGCAGGCCGATCTGGGCGCCGGTGACGGCGCAGCGCCAGTGGGCGCCCAGGGCCAGTTCGAGCCCGCCGCCCATGGGGGGCCCGGACAGCGCCGCGCAGATGGGCTTGGTGACCGTGTCCATGTAGGAGAGCACGTCGCGCAGCGTGGCCATGCCGGGCACGGGCGGCTTGCCGAATTCGGTGATGTCGGCGCCGCCGGAGAAGTTGCGGCCGCCGCCCATCAGCAGGAAGGCTTTCACGGCGGGGTCGTGCTCGCCTTCCTTGATGGCGTCGAGTATGCCCTGCAGCAGGCCCTTGCCCACCGGCAGGGCGTTGACGGGCGGGTTGTTGAGGGTGATGACGCCCACGTGGTTTTGAACACGGTAATCGACGATGGCCATGGGGGCCCTCCAGAGGAGAAGGGGAGAATACGGAACTGGAACCGCAGCCAGCGGGCGGGGCCGGCCAGGCGACTGCTTCAGACTTCGAGCCACTCCTTGCGCACCGACTCGTTGGCGCGCAGGTCGGCGGGTGTGCCCTCGAAGACGATGCGGCCGTGGCCCATCACGTACACCCGCTGGGAGATCTTCATGGCGATGGCGAGCTTCTGCTCCACCAGCAGGATGCTGATGCCGCGCCGGGCAATCTCGTCGAACAGGCTGGCCACCTGCTCCACGATCTTGGGCGCGAGGCCCTCGGTGGGCTCGTCGATCATCACCAGGTCGGGGTCGCCCATGAGCGTGCGGCACAAGGTGAGCATCTGCTGCTCGCCGCCGGAGCGCACCCCGGCAGGCGCATCGGCGCGCTCACGCAGGCGGGGGAACAGCCCGTACATGTCCTCCATGCTCCAGCGGCCTGACTCGCGGGCGCCCTTCTGGCCCAGCAGCAGGTTCTGGCGCACGGTGAGGGTGGGGAAGATATCGCGGTTCTCGGGCACGTAGCCCAGGCCGCGGCGGGAGATGACGTAGGTCTTGAGACCCATCAGCTCCTGGCCCTGGAACTTCACCGAGCCGCTGCCCGCCACCTGGCCCATGACCGCCTTGATGGTGGTGGAGCGCCCCACGCCGTTGCGGCCCAGCAGGCTGACGATCTCGCCCTGGCCCACCCGCAGGTGCACACCGTGCAGGATGTGGCTCTTGCCGTAGTAGGCGTGCAGGTCGGCCACTTCCAGCATCAGTGCGCCCCCTCGGCGGTGTCGGCCTCCACACCGAGGTAGGCCTCCTGGACCGCCTTGTTGCCGCGGATTTCCGCGGGTGTGCCGGTGGCTATGACCTGTCCATAGACCAGCACCGAGATGCGGTCCGCCAGCCCGAACACCACGCTCATGTCGTGCTCCACCATCACCAGGGTCTTGCCCTCGGACACGGCGCGGATCAGCGCCACGGCATCCTCGGTTTCGGTGTTGCTCATGCCGGCGGTGGGCTCGTCGAGCAGGATCACCTCGGCGCCGCCGGCGATGGTGACGCCGATCTCGAGGGCGCGCTGCTCGGCGTAGGAGAGCACGCCCGCAAGGGTATCGCGGCGCCGCTTCAGGCCGATGCGCTCCACCAGCTCGGCGGCGCGGCTGCGCACGTCCCTGAGGCCACCCACCCGCTGCCAGAAGGAGTAGCGGTAGCCCAGCGACCACAGCACGGCGCAACGCAGGTTCTCGAACACCGACAGCTTGGGGAAGATGTTGGTGATCTGGAAGCTGCGCGACAGGCCGCGGCGGTTGATGTCCTGGGGGGCGAGGCCGGTGATGTCGTGGCCGTTGAGCAGGATGTTGCCGGTGCTCAGAGGAAAGCGGCCGCTGATGAGGTTGAACAGCGTGGACTTGCCGGCGCCGTTGGGGCCGATCACCGCGTGGCGCTCGCCGCGCTCGATGGCCAGGTCGACGCCGTTGATGATGGCGGTCCTGCCGAAGCTCTTGCGCACCTGGCGCAGCTCGAGAGAGGCGGCCACCTCAGCCTCCCTGGCCGCGGTTCACGGCCGCGGCGATGTCGGTCCACGCCGCGCCGATGGGCCTGGCTGCCAGCCTCAGCAGCACCCCTCCCGCCACCAGCAGCGCCGCCGCCAGGAGCCACGGGCCCGTGGCTGTGGTGTCGAACTGCTGGCCGAACAGGCTCATCACGGCGCCCACCTGCTCGCGCTTGGTCTCGTAGTGATAGAACATTTCTACCGTCAGGACCAGGCCGGCCAGCAGCACGGCGCTGGCCGCCGCGGCGCCCGCGTAGGGCAAAGCCAGGCGGCCGAGCATCCGCGCCTGCACCGCCGGCTTGTGCAGCGTCACCAGCGAGGCGATGCCGCCAGGCGCGAACAGGATCATGACCAGGAAGAACAGCCCGAAGTAGAGCAGCCACGCCTGGGTGAAGTTGGACAGCGCCGACTGCAGGAAGGTGATGAGGATGGCGCCGATGATCGGCCCGTAGAAGTGCCCCACGCCGCCAATGAAGGCCATGAGCAGCACCGTGCCCGAGGCGGCGGTACCGAGCCGCTCGGCGGTGATGAGCTCGAAGTTGATCACCTCCAGCGCACCCGCGATGCCGGCGAACATTCCCGCCAGCGCCAGCATCAGGAAGCGGATGCGCGTGGGGTTGTAGCCCACGAATTTCACCCGCTCGGGGTTGTCTCGCACGGCGTTGGCCATGCGGCCAAGCGGCGTCTGGGTGAGGGCAAACATGAGGATCATGCACACGAAGCACCACGCGGCGATCAGGTAGTACACCTGCACGCTGGGGCCGAAGTCCACGCCCATCAGCTTCTCGCCCACCACGCGGTCGGTGGAGATCCCGCCCTCGCCGCCGAAGAAGCTGGGGAACATGAGCGAGCAGGCCGCCACCATCTCGGCGATGCCCAGCGAGATCATGGCGAAGGGCGTGCCGGAATGCTTGGTGGTGACGTAGCCGAACACCAGCCCGAAGACGAGGCCCGCGGCAGCGCCGATAAGCGGCAGCAGCGACACGGGCCAGTTGAAACTGCCCGCGCCGACGGCATTGAGCGCGTGGGCGGCGAAGAATGCCCCCAGGCCGAAATACACGGCGTGCCCGAAGGACAGCATGCCGGTCTGGCCCAGCAGCATGTTGTAGGAAAGGGCGAAGATGATGGCGATGCCCATCTGCGAGAGCATGGACACGGCGAAACCCTGGGTGAAGACCTGCGGAGCGGCGATCATGACCGCCGCGACCACCGTCCACAGCGCCAGCCTGCGCCAGTGCAGCAGGCCAGGTTCGACGCTTGCCGCCGGCGCCCCCTGGGTGGCGCGCGCCACGGCTTCGACCACGGGAGCGGCCACGGCTCAGCCTTCCCGGGTGCCCATGAGGCCCTTGGGCCGCACGATCAGCATGGCCACCATCAGCAGGTAGGGCAGCACGGGTGCGGCCTGGGCGATGGTGACCTTCCACAGCTCCATCCACGCCGACCCCGGGTCGGGCGTGAAGCCCAGCTTGCCGAACAGGGTGAGCAGCGACACGTCGAAAGCAACGGAGAAGGTCTGCACCGCGCCGATGATGAGCGAGGCGATGAACGCACCCGCCAGCGAGCCCATGCCGCCGACCACCACCACCACGAACACAATGGTGCCCACAGACACCGCCATGCCGGGCTCGGTGACGAAGGCGTTGCCACCGATCACGCCCGCCAGGCCGGCGAGCGCGGCGCCGCCGGCGAACACGCCCATGAACACCCTCGGCACGTTGTGCCCGAGCGCCTCGACCGTGTCCGGGTGCGTGAGGGACGCCTGGATGATGAGTCCGACGCGCGTGCGGGTGAGCAGCAGGTACAGCCCGCCCAACATCGCCACCGAGACCAGCATCATGAACACCCGGTAGGCGGGGTATCTGGTGCTGTAGACGGAGAAAGCGGAGAAATCGAGGATCTCGGGGATGCGGTAGGGCACCGGCGCGCGGCCCCAGATGAGGTGCACCAGTTCCTCGATGATGTAGGCGAGGCCGAAGGTGAACAGCAGCTCCGCCACGTGGCCGTACCTGTGCACGGTGCGCAGGCCGTAGCGCTCGGTGAGCGCGCCCAGCACGGCCACCAGCGCGGGCGCCACCACCAGGGCAGGCCAGAAGCCCAGGTACACGCTGGTCTGGTACGCGAAATACGCCCCCAGCATGTAGAAGCTCGCGTGGGCGAAGTTGAGAACGCCCATCATGCTGAAGATGAGCGTGAGACCGCTGGAGAGCATGAACAGCAGCAGCCCGTAGGACAGGCTGTTCAGCAGCGTGACGAGGAAGAACTCCAAGCGGCTATCTCCTGAAACGGCGAGGGGCGTCCGACAGGGGCGCCCCTCGCGCGATCGGCGGGCCCGTCAGCTCAGCCCTTGGGCCGCTGGAACTTGCAGGTGGTGGGCAGCACCGTGTCCTTGCCTTCGATGCGTGCGTCGGTCTTGAAGCCAAAGCCGGTGCGCTCCACGTCGAACCTCACGTCCTTGCCGTTGGCCCGGGAGAAGGTGGACACGAAGATGGGCTGCACCAGCTGGTGGTTGTCCTCGCGCATGTAGGTCTCGCCGGACAGGCTCTCGGATTTCATCTTCTCCATGGCGAGCGCCACCTTGGTGGGGTCGGTGGACCTGGCCTGCTCGATGGAACGGGTGAGCATGTCCACCGCCACCATGATGCTGGTCCAGTAGAAATCGTCGCGGGAGTCGGGGAAGCGCTTGCGGTAGGCCTCTACCATGTCCACCGTGCGGCTGCCGCCGATGTTGGAGTGGAACGCGGTGACCTGCTTGAGATGCCCCACACCGGCCTCGCCGATTACCGGCGGGGTGCCCAGGCCACCCGCGTAGTAGGTGTAGAAGTCGGCCTTCAGCCCCGCATCCTTGGCGGCCTTGATGAGCAGGGCCACGTCGTTGCCCCAGTTGCCCGTCACCACGGCGTCGGCGCCCGAGGCCTGGATCTTGGCCACGTAGGGGGCGAAGTCCTTCACCTTGCCCAGCGGGTGCAGGTCGTCACCCACGATCTCGATGTCGGGGCGCTTGGCATTCAGCATGGCGCGCGCCGCCTTGGCCACCGACTGGCCGAAAGAGTAGTCCTGATTGATGAGGTAGACCTTCTTCATGGACTTCTGGCTGGCCATGAAGAAGGTGAGCGCCTGCATCTTCATGTCCACGTCGGCATCGAAGCGGAAGTGATAGAAGTTGCACTTGTCGTTGGTGAGGGCGGGATCCACCGCGCCGTAATTCATGTACAGCACGGTCTTGTCGGGGTTGCGGGCGTTGTGCTTGCCCATGGCCTCGGAGAGCGCCAGCGCCACGGCCGAGCCGTTGCCCTGCATCATGTAGCGGATGCCCTGATCCACCAGTTGCTTGAACACCAGTTGCGCCTCCTGCGGACTGGTCTTGGTGTCGAAGGGCACCACCTCGAGCTTCTGGCCCAGCACGCCGCCCTTCTCGTTGATACGGTCGGCGAAGAACTGCAGGTGACGAAGACCCACCTCCCCTACGTTGGCGAACGGGCCGGACAGACCCTCCAGGTAGGCGATCTTGATGGTCTGCGCGGACGCCGGCAGGGCCAAGGCAAGGGCTGCGAAAACCGCCACGCGCGCCAGGGACGACACCGCGTTACTGGGCTTGGGCATGCTGTTTTCTCCTCGTGGACTTGGTCGGGACGGGCACAGGCGCGACGTAGATGGAGACGGAGACGCGCACGAGGCAGCGGCTCACGAGAGCGGCTCGGTTCCCTTCGTCAGGGCGACGGATTCTGCCCCATCGCCCCGGTGATGTAAACGCGGGCTCGAACGCCCGCCCGCCTCATGCTGCGACGCAGCGAGCAAGCTCGCGACGGGCCCCGCGCCCACCCGCGCTGCTAATATTCCCACGTCCCTGTCGTTGTTTCACCGGAGCTTCACGCCATGCACGGACTCATGATGGACATGCCGCTGTCCATTTCCGCCCTGATCCAGCACGCCGACCGCCACCACGGCGATACAGAAATCGTGTCGCGCACGGTGGAAGGCGGCGTGCACCGTTACGGCTACAGCGACGCCCACCGTCGCGCCCGCCAGCTCGCCAACGCGCTGCGCGCGCTGGGGGTCGGGCCCCACGATCGCGTCGGCACGCTCGCCTGGAACGGCTACCGCCACTTCGAGATCTACTACGCCGCGTCCGGCTCCGGCGCGGTGGTGCACACCATCAACCCGCGGCTGTTTCCCGAGCAGATCACCTACATCGTCAATCATGCCGACGACGCGGTGCTGTTCTTCGATCTCACCTTCCTGCCGCTGGTGGAGAAGCTCGCGCCACTGTGCCGCGGTGTGCGTCACTGGATCGCCATGACCGACCGCGCGCACATGCCCGGCGGCAGCCTCGATCTGGCCTGCTACGAGGAGCTGATCAACTCCCACTCCGATGACTACCGCTGGCCGGATATCGATGAGCGCTCGGCCGCGGGCCTGTGCTACACCTCGGGCACCACCGGCAATCCGAAGGGGGTGCTCTACAGCCACCGCTCCACCGTGCTGCACGCCTTCGGAGCCAGCCTGCCCGACGCGATCAACCTCTCGGCCCGGGACGTGGTGCTGCCGGTGGTGCCCATGTTCCACGTCACCGCCTGGGGGCTGCCCTACGCCGCGCCGCTGGTGGGCGCGAAGCTGGTGTTTCCGGGCGCGCAGCTCGACGGGGCCAGCCTGCACGGCCTGTTCGAGGCCGAGAAGGTCACCTGCTCGGCGGGCGTGCCCACCATCTGGCTGGGGCTGCTCAACCACGTGAAGGCCGAGGGGCTGCGCTTCTCCACCCTGGCACGCACTGTGATCGGCGGGTCGGCCTGCCCGCCGGCCATGATCCGCACCTTCGAGGACGACTACGGCGTGCAGGTGCTGCACGCCTGGGGCATGTCGGAGATGAGCCCGCTGGGCACCGTGAACACCTTCAAGGCGAAACACCTGGAACTGCCGAAGGCGCAGCGCGACGCGCTCCAGAACAGCCAGGGCCGGCCCATATTCGGCGTCGACATGAAGATCGTGGACGACGAGGGCAAGGAACTGCCGCACGATGGCAAGGCCTTTGGCAATCTCATGGTGCGCGGCCCGTGGATCTGCTCGTCCTACTTCAGGGGCGAAGGCGGGGATCCCCTGCGCGAGGGCTGGTTTCCCACGGGCGACGTGGCCACTGTCGACCCGGACGGCTACATGCAGATCACCGACCGCTCCAAGGACGTGATCAAGTCCGGCGGCGAATGGATCAGCAGTATCGACCTGGAGAATGCCGCCATGGCCCATCCGGCCGTAGCCGAGGCCGCGGTCATCGGCGTGGCGCACCCCAAGTGGGACGAGCGCCCGCTGCTGGTGGTGGTGCGCAAGCCGGGGCAATCGGTGAGCCGCGAGGCGCTGCTCGAGTTCTACGAAGGCCGCGTGGCCAGGTGGTGGATTCCCGACGACGTGGTGTTCGTGGAGCAAATTCCCCACACGGCCACAGGCAAGGTCCTGAAGACCAGGCTGCGCGAGCAGTTCCGCGACCACAGGCTGCCCACGGCATGAAGCCAGTCCAGAGCGCCTTAGTGCCGCCCGGCGCCCCGCCCCCCGGTCTTGCTCCGCTCAGGGCGCCAGGATCTCCAGGTTGTCGATGAGCCGGGTGGAGCCGAGCCTGGCGGCGCCCAGCACCACCAGCTCGCGCTCGCCCGGCTCGGGCTGCATGAGCGTGCGGCGGCTTCGAACCACCACGTAGTCCACATGCCAGCCGTGCCGCGCCAGCAGGGCGTCCGCGGCGAACTCCAGCGCCTCGAAGTTGCGGTCGCCAGCGTCTACCGCCTGCTTAACCTCGCGCAAGGCGCGGTTGAGCCTGGGGGCCTCCTCGCGCTGCGCCTCGGACAGGTAGCGGTTGCGCGAAGACAGGGCGAGGCCGTCAGGGGCGCGCACCGTCTCCGCGGGCACCACCTCGAGAGGAAGGGCGAACTGCTCAACCATGTGGCGCACGATGGATAGCTGCTGGTAGTCCTTCTTGCCGAACACGGCCACCTGCGGCTGCACCACGTTGAAGAGCTTGAGCACCACAGTGCATACGCCGCGGAAGTGGCCAGGGCGGAAGCGCCCTTCCAGCTTGCCGGCCACCGGCGGCGGCTCCACCGCGAACACCTGGGGCTCGGGGTACATATCGGCCTCCGCCGGCGCGAACACCAGGTGATTGCCCGCCGAGGCAAGCCGCTTGCAGTCGTCCTCGAAGGTGCGCGGGTACTTGTCGAAGTCCTCGCCCTGCATGAACTGCAAGCGGTTGACGAAGATGGTGGTGACGACGAAGGGGGCGTGCATGGCGGCGATACGCACCAGGCTCAGGTGGCCCTCGTGGATGTTGCCCATGGTGGGCACCACTGCCACGCGAGGCTCCCGCCCGAGGCGCGCGCGCAGCTCGGCGATGCTGTGGACGATTTCCATGGGGACGCCAGCGCCCGCGTGTCAGTTGTAGCAGTACTCGGGAGAGGGGAAGGCGCCCGACTTGACCTCGGAGACGAAGCACTCCAGCGCGGCCTGGGGAGAGGCGGCGCCGGCCATGTAGTTCTTGACGAACTTTGCCTTGCGTCCGGGGTGCAGGTCGAGCATGTCGTGCCATATGAGAATCTGGCCGCTGCAGCCCGGCCCGGCGCCGATGCCGATGGTGGGAATGGACAGCGCCCGCGTAATGCGCTCGCCCAGGGCGGCGGGCACAGCCTCCACCACGATCATGGCGGCCCCGCCCGCCTCGACGGCGCGGGCGTCCTCCAGTACGCGATCACCCGCTTCGCCCTTGCCCTGCACCTTGTACCCGCCGAGGGTGTGGAAGAACTGCGGCGTGAGACCCACGTGGCCGCACACGGGAATGCCGCGGTCCACCAGGAAGCGCACCGTGTCGGCGAACATGGAGCCGCCCTCGAGCTTCACCATGTGGGCGCCCCCCGCCATCAGCCTCGCGGCGTGGCTAAACGCGGACTGGGGGCTTTCGTGATAACTGGCAAAGGGCATGTCGGCCACCACCAGCGGGCGCTGGCAGCCGCGCAGCACGGCCCTGGTGTGGTAGAGGATGTCATCAACGGTGACCGGCAGGGTGGAGTCGTGCCCCTGGACGGTCATGCCAAGGGAATCTCCCACCAGCAGCATCTCGATGCCGGCGGCGTCGGCAAGCGCCGAAGACGAGGCGTCGTAACACGACACCATGGTGATCCTCTCGCCGTCGCGCACCCTGGTGGCGAGTTGCGACAAGCTGAGGCGCGCGCGCGCCTGAGGTTGCGTGGACATGAATGCTCTCCGGAAGACTGGCGGACGGCCCCTGGACCGTCCCGGCGCGGCGCGTTCTGAGGCGCCATCACACAATCGTCGGCGCACGGCACGTTGCGATTGCTGCGCGAAACTAGCCCAAATTCGAGGGCCTTGTCGACTGCATCGTGCAGCGGCCGGTTCAGGACGGTTCGACAGCGCCCGCCGCGGGCTGCAGCCCGGCCCCCGCGCCGCGCCGCCGCCGGCGGCGCTTGCGGCCCGCGCCGGCGCCCTTATCAGCCGGCAGCAGCATGCGGTTGCGCTCGTCATCCGAGGCGCTCTGAAAGCGTTCCCACCACTGACCCACCTCGGCGTCGAGTTCGCCGCTCTCGCAGCGCAGGAGCAGAAAGTCGAAGGCGGCGCGCAGCTTGGGGCTTTCGAGCACGCGGAACGGCCTCTTCCCGGAGCGCTGCGCGAAGCGCCACTGCAACAGCCAGATCTCCTTCATGTCGGTGCCGAAACGCCGCGGCACGGACATGCGCTCCGCCTGCACGGACAGCACCTGATCCATGGCCTCGTGCATGGCCGGCACCGGCGCCACCCCCCGCGCCTGCTCGGCATTCCAGGCCGCCAGCACTTCGTGCCAGAGCAGCGCGGCAAACAGGAAGCCCGGGGATACCGTCTTGTCGGCACGGACCCGCTCGTCGGTGCGCTCCAGCGCGAGCATCACGAAGCGTTCTCCCATGGGCTGCTCGAGGATTACGTCGAGCATGGGCAGCAGGCCGTGGTGCAGCCCCTCGGCGCGCAAGCGCCGGATGCATGCGACCGCGTGGCCGGAGAGCAGCAGCTTGAGCATCTCCTCGAACAGCCGTGCGCCGGGCACGTTGTGCACCAGTTCGGCCATCTCGCGGATGGGCGCGCGCGTTCCCGGGTCGAGCTCCATGCCAAGCTTGGCGGCCAGGCGTACCGCACGCAGCATGCGCACCGGATCCTCGCGGTAGCGGCTCCGGGCTTCCCCGATGATGCGCAGACGGCGGGCTTCCAGGTCCCGCATGCCGCCCACGAAATCGAGAATTTCCTCCGTGGCCGGGTTGTAGTACAGGGCGTTGACGGTGAAGTCGCGGCGCAGGGCGTCCTCTTCCTGGGTGCCGAACACGTTGTCGCGCAGCAGCCGACCGTGCTCGTCCTTCACCTGGTGGGTTTCGTCGCCGGAGTGCGGGGCCCGGAACGTGGAGGTCTCCACCATCTCCTGGCCGCACAGCACGTGCACGAGGCGAAAGCGCCTGCCGATGATGCGCGAGCGGCGAAACACGGCGTGCACCTGCTCGGGCGTTGCATCGGTGGCCACGTCGAAGTCCTTGGGCTCGCGATCGAGCAGCAGGTCGCGTACCGCGCCGCCCACCACGTAGGCCTGGTAGCCCGCCTCCTGCAGGCCTTCGCAGGTGCGGCGCGCGCAGCGGCTGATGCGCTCGCGGGTGAGCCCGTGGCGGGACACCGCCACAACGGTCGGCGCCCGCCTGGGCTTGGCGCCGCGTGAAAATACCTTGTCGAGAAGCTTCTTGATCATCAGGGGAGGGGAAATGCGGGAAGTGGCGCGAGAGGCAATGAATGCGCCGAATCGAGTATACAGGCCGGGCCTGGAGCGGCTGCGTCCGGGTCAGCGCAGGCTCAGGATCTCCCATCCCTTCGCAAGCGCGTGCTCCCTGAGGGTTTCGTCCGGATCCACTGCCACGGGCCGCCGGACCCTGGACAGCAGCGGCAGGTCGTTGAGCGAGTCGCTGTAGAAGCAGGTCTCGCCGAAGCTCGACCAATCGAGCCCGTGCTCGGCAAGCCACGCCTCCACGCGAGCCACCTTGCCTTCGCGAAACGCGGGCAGGCCGCTCACGCGGCCTGTGAACTCGCCGTCGGGCCGCTCCTCGGGGTCGGTGGCCACCAGGTGCTCGATGCCGAACTCCCGGGCGATGGGGCGCGTCACGAAGCTGTTGGTGGCGGTGACCACCACTCGGGCGTCGTGGCGGTGGCTGTCCACCAGGTCGCGCGCCTTGACGGTCATCATGGGGAGAATGCGCGTCCGGACGTACTCGGCGAGCCAGGCATCGAGCTGGGCGCGGGGGTGGCGCGACAAGGGCTTGAGCTGAAAATCCAGGAACTGGTGTATGTCCAGCGTTCCGGCGCGGTACTGCTCGTAGAACTCGAGGTTGCGGGCCTCATAGACCTCGCGGTCGAGCACCCCCTTGTAAATCAGGAACTGGGCCCATTCGAAATCGCTGTCTCCGGCGAGCAGGGTGTTGTCGAGATCGAACAGCGCGAGGTTCATGACCTTCTCCATGGCACGGCGATGCCCGGCCGGGACGGCCGGGTCCGGCTCGGGGCCGGATCAGACGGGCTCATCGTCGAGCGCAAGCGAAGCCCGCAGCACATCGCGCGCCAGGGGCACGGACAGCGGGCGTTGTGTTTCGAGGGAATGCCGGTCGAGAGCGTCCAGCACGGCCACGAGCGTGCTCAGGTCGCGCCTGACGTGGCGCAACAGGTACGAACACACCTCCTCGGGCAGGCGCAGGCCGCGCGCGGCCGCGTGCCGCGCGAGCGCGGCCGCCTTCTCCCCGTCGTCCAGAGGATGCACCTGGTAGACGAGGCCCCACGCCAGGCGGCTGATCAGTTCGGGTGCAAGCGGCAGTCGCGCTGGCGGCGCCGGGCCCGACGCCACCAGGGCGCCGCCCGCATCGCGCAGGGCGTTGAAGGCGTTGAACAGGGCGCGCTGCGCGGCGGCGGCCAGGCCGTGCACATCGTCGGCGAGCAGCAGCACCCGTCCATCGGACGGAACGACGCCCGCGAAGCTGTGGACCGGACGGACGGAGGCTGCGCCGGCCGCGCGCAAGAGGTGGGAGCGCCCGCTGCCAGACACCCCCCACAGGTAGATCACAGGCTCGCCTGCGCCCGCGGCGAGCGCTCGCAGCGCCTCGAGCGCCTCGGCGTTGCGCCCCGGGAAGAAGTTGTCGAAGGCGGGCGGCGGCGGCGGCGCGATGTCCAACGCCAGTTGCTTCATCGCTCCGATTATAGGGGGCCCTTCCGGTAGAATCCGTGCTCTTTCCCGTGCTGCGCCCTCGCCGCCATGCCACAGCCCGACACCGCCCACGGCCTTTCCTATCGCGACGCAGGTGTCGACATCGACGCGGGCGACGCGCTCGTGGAGCGCATCAAACCGCTCGCCAGGTCCACGCTACGGGAAGGCGTGCTGGCCGGGGTGGGCGGCTTCGGCGCGCTGTTCGAAGTGCCAAGGCGCTACCGCGAGCCGGTGCTGGTGTCGGGCACCGACGGCGTGGGTACGAAGCTCAAGCTCGCCTTCGAGCTGAACATCCACGACACCGTGGGCATCGACCTGGTGGCCATGAGCGTCAACGACATCCTGGTGCAGGGTGCCGAGCCGATGTTTTTCCTCGACTACTTCGCGTGCGGGCGCCTGTCCGTGGACACCGCCGCGGCGGTGGTGGCGGGCATCGCCGAGGGCTGCCGCCGGGCCGGCTGCGCGCTGGTGGGCGGAGAAACCGCCGAGATGCCGGGCATGTACCCCGACGGCGAATACGACCTGGCGGGTTTCGCAGTGGGCGCCGTGGAGAAATCGGCCATCGTGGACGGGCGGTCCATCGTGCCTGGAGATGCGGTGGTGGCGCTGGCCTCCAGCGGGCCGCACAGCAACGGCTACTCGCTCGTGCGGCGCAGCGTGCAGGTGGCGGGCGCGGATCTGCACGCCGACTTCCAGAGCGGCACGCTGGGCCAGGCGCTCCTCGAACCCACACGCATCTACGTGAAGCCCGTGCTCGACCTGATGGCCCGCGTGGCCGTGAAGGGCATGGCGCACATCACCGGCGGTGGCATCACGGGCAACGTGCCCCGGGTGCTGCCGCGGGGCATGCGCGCGGTGCTGGATCTATCCAGCTGGACGCTGCCGCCGGTGTTTGCGTGGCTGCAGGCGCACGGCAAGGTGGCCGACCAGGAAATGCACCGGGTGTTCAATTGCGGCGTGGGCATGGTGATCGTTACGGCGCCGCGGGACGCGGCGCGGGCGGTGGAAATCTTGACTGCTCACGGCGAGCGCGCATGGATTGCGGGGCGCATCGAGGACGGCGGGCCCGGCGAGCCCTCGGCCGTGCTGGTCTGAGGGGGCGCGGGTGGCGCGGGTGGTGGTGCTGATATCGGGCCGCGGCAGCAATCTTCAGGCGCTGGTGGAGGCGGCCATCCCCGTGACGGCGGTGCTGAGCAACCGGCCCGGCGCCGCGGGTCTCACGTTCGCAGCCGAGCGCGGCATCGCTACGCAAGTGGTGGATCACCGGGACTTCCCCGATCGCGACAGCTTCGACGCGGCGCTCGCCGAGGCCATCGACGCGCAGGGGGCCGACCTGGTGGTGCTCGCAGGCTTCATGCGCGTGCTCACGGCGGCGTTCGTGCGCCGCTACGCCGGACGGCTGATGAACGTCCACCCGTCCCTGCTGCCCGCCTTTCCGGGGCTGGACACCCACGCGCGGGCGCTCGCCGCGGGCGCGAAGCTGCATGGCTGCACGGTGCATTTCGTCACCGAGGTGCTCGACGAGGGCCCCATCGTCGCTCAGGCGGCTGTTCCGGTGCTGGACGATGATGCGCCCGACACCCTGGCGGCCCGGGTATTGCGCCAGGAGCACCGGCTGCTGCCCGCGGCGGTGTGCTGGTTCCTGGAAGGACGGCTCGAGGTGAATGGTTCGCGGGTGCGCCTGCGCGGCGCCGCATCGCAAGCCAGCGGCGCGCTGGCGGAACCGGCGCCATGAGCGCGCGCAAGAGCGCCGCGCTTTGCGCGCTTGGGGCCTGTTGCGCTCTGTTCGCGACAGTGGCCGCTTACGGCGCCCCGGCGGTGCCCATGCGCGTGGAAATGGAATTGGTGGTGGAAGCCAAGGGCATGACCGTGGGCGAGGGCCGCGACGTGTTCGAAACCGACGGCAAGCGCTACAGCGTGGTCACTGAGGCGCGCACCACCGGGCTTGCGCGGCTCCTCAAGAAAGTCGACGAGAACCGCGAGAGCAAGGGCCTGGTGACGGACAAGGGGCTGCGTCCCTTGAGCTTCCGGCAAAGGCGAACGGGCAAGCCGCCCAACGGGGCCGACTTCGACTGGGCGAAGGGCGAGCTCACCATGACGGAGGGCGAGGAGGTGGAGAAAGTCCCCCTCGCGCCCATGACTTTTGACCAGGCGTCCCTGCCCTATGCCTTCGTGTTTTCGGACCCGCCAGCGGGCGGCCGCCTGAACGTGCGTGTCACCGACGGTCGCAAGTTGCAGGAGTACGACCTCGCCTTCGTGGGCCGCGAGCGCATCGACACCGCGCTGGGCGGGCTCGACACGCTGCGCTACCGCAAGGTGCAACCTCCCGGCGACAAACGCGGATTCGAATTCTGGCTGGGCCTCGAACACCACCGGCTGCCGGTTCGCATCCGCATCGTGGAGAAGGACGGCACGGCCTTCGACTCCACCGTGACGCGCATCGTCTACCCGGCGCTTCCCTGACCGGCCGTGGACGCGACCCCTGCGCGCGTCGAAGAGGCCGCCGACGCCCTCGCGGAGCTGCTGATGTTCCGGGCGCCGGCGGATGCAGTGCTGCGGCAGTGGCTGCGCCGTCATCCGAAGCTTGGTCCGCGCGATCGCGGCTTCGTGGCGGACA
Source organism: Burkholderiales bacterium (assembly GCA_036771335.1). Taxonomy (GTDB): domain Bacteria; phylum Pseudomonadota; class Gammaproteobacteria; order Burkholderiales. Next base: position 8,789 of record DAIPHN010000017.1, on the reverse strand, counting down.
CGGCCTTTGCCACGCTTAGGCACCTGCGCAGGCTGGAATTCCTTGCAGGCGGGCGTGATCCGCGGCGCCTCGCCCTTGCCTCGCTGGTACGAGTGGGTGGAACGGCGGTGCGCGCCCTGGAGCCCGCGCTGCACGGCGGTGAGGCGGGCTGGCTGGCCGCGCTCAAGGCCGCCCCCGACCCCGCGTTGCCGGCGGCGCGGCTGTCCCTGCCCGACTGGCTTTACGAACGGCTGGCGCACGCCTATGGCACCGATCGCACGGAAGGACTTGCCACGGCGCTGCTGCGCACCGCGCCCATGGACCTGCGGGTGAACCTCCTCAAGGCCACCCGCGAGGAAGTCCTTGCCACCCTGCGTGCCGATGGCATCGACGCCGAGCCCACGGTGCTCTCGCCGTCGGGAATCCGGCTGCGTGGCAAACCGTTTCTCGAGCGCCACCCGCTGTTCGCCCGCGGCGCGGTGGAAGTGCAGGACGAGGGCAGCCAGCTGGTTGCGCTGCTGCTGGACGCCCGCCGCGGCCAGATGGTGGTGGACTTCTGCGCTGGCGCCGGCGGGAAGACCCTGGCCCTGGGCGTGCTCATGCGCTCCCAGGGCAGGCTGTACGCCTTCGACACCTCCGAGCGAAGGCTGGCCAACCTCACGCCGCGGCTACGCCGCTCGGGGCTGTCGAACGTCCACCCGCAACGCATCGATTCCGAAAACGACGCCCGGGTCGGGCGGCTGCGGGGCAAGATCGACCGAGTGCTGGTAGACACGCCCTGCAGCGGCACGGGCACGTTGCGGCGCAATCCCGACCTCAAGTGGCGCATGGCACCGGCAGCCCTGGTGGAACTGGGCGCCAAGCAGCGTGCCATCCTGGCCGCCGCGGCGCGGCTGGCCAAGCCGGGCGGGCGGCTGGTGTACGCCACGTGCAGCCTGCTGCCCGAGGAGAATGAGGCGGTGGTGGATGACTTCCTTGCCGGCACGCCGGGCTGGCGTCGGCTCGACGCAACGCAGGCGCTGAAAGCGGCCGGGATCGCCATCCCCGGGCAGTCGGGGCCGGACCTGCGCCTCGACCCTGTCCAGCACGGCACCGACGGCTTCTACGCTGCCTTGCTCGAGCGCGCTCCGTGAGGGCTGAAGGCTTCGCCTAGAATCGGCTGATGGCCAGCTCCACCAAACCCGTGAACCTGCTCGCCGAACTGGTGAGCGAACTAGAAACCACCGCCATTGCGTGGCAGCTGGGCGTGATTGCCCTGTGCCTCGCGGCGGCCTGGGGTGCGGGACGGGTGCTGCGGCCGCGCCTCGCGGGCGCTCTGGCAGCGGCCAGAACCGATGGCTCCCAGGACGCGCTGTTCTTCGGCGCGGCGGGGCTGCTGCGCGTTGTGGTGCCTCTGGTGGCCTGGATGCTGCTCGTAGCGAGCCGGGGTGCACTGCATGAGCACCAGCCGGTCAACCTGCTCAACGTGGCCATTCCGCTGTCCTCGTCGCTGGTGATCATCCGCGTGGCGGTCTACGCGCTGCGCCACGCCTTGCCGCCGAGCGGATGGCTGCGCCAGTCCGAGCGCGCCATCACCTGGGCCATGTGGATCGGCGTGGCCCTACACCTGACCGGGCTGCTGCCCGAGATCCGCGAATTCCTCGACGGGCTGGCATTCAACGTGGGCAAGGACCGCGTCTCGCTGCTCAACCTGATCGAGGGCAGCGCTTCGGTCGCCATCACCATGGTGGCCGCGCTGTGGATTGGCAGGATGGTGGAATCCCGGCTCATGGGGCTGCAGCACCTGGATACCAGCCTGCGGGTGGTCTTCTCCAAGCTCGTGCGTACCGTGCTGCTGGTGCTCGCGGTGCTGATCGCGCTGCCGCTGGTGGGCATCGACGTGACGGTGCTGTCGGTCTTCGGCGGCGCTCTGGGCGTGGGGCTGGGATTCGGCCTGCAGAAGATCGCGGCCAACTATGTCAGCGGTTTCGCGATTCTTCTGGACCGCTCCATCAAGCTCGGCGACCTGGTGACCGTGGACGGTCGCTACGGCACGGTGGCGCGCCTGACGGCCCGCTATGTGGTGGTGCGGGAGTTCGACGGCACCGAGGCGATTATCCCGAACGAGTCGGTCATCACGTCCACGGTGCTCAACCACTCCTACTCGGATCGCTCGGTGCGGGTCGATCTCACGGTGCAGGTTGCCTATGGCACCAACCTGCGCCAGGCCCTGGATACGCTGCTTGATGTGGCCCGAAACCATCCCAGGATTCAGACCGAGCCCCCGCCAGCGGCTCTGGTGCGCAATTTTGGCGAAAACGGCATCGACCTGGACCTGATGGTGTGGATCACCGACCCTGAGGCTGGACGCGCCAACCTGCGCTCCGAACTCAACCTGAGCATCGATGAGGCCTTCCGGGTGCGGGGCTTTGAAATTCCCTTTCCCCAGAGGGACTTGCATATCGTCTCTGGCACCCTGGAACCGCCCGGGTAGTCGCGCGCGTCGGGACCGCAATGGGGCTGCCCCGCCACGGCGATGCCGGGGCGCATTGCTTTGCCTGGCCCCGCCCCCACCTTGCTCTGGGCGAGAATGCAGTTTGCACCGTTTTCCTCATGGAGTGCTCATGTCTCTATCGTTTCTGAATGGCGCCTTCGATTTGCCTTGGTGGGGCTATGTGCTCGTCACCTTGGGCCTGACGCACGTCACCATCGCCTCGGTAACGATCTTCCTGCACCGCCACCAGGCGCACCGCGCCCTCGACCTGCACCCCATCTCGAGCCACTTTTTCCGCTTCTGGCTGTGGCTCACCACGGGCATGATCACCAGACAGTGGACCGCTATCCACCGCAAGCACCACGCCAGGTGCGAGACCTCGGAGGATCCACACAGCCCTCAGGTTCTGGGGATCAGGAAAGTCTTCTGGGAAGGCGCCGAACTGTATCGCCAGGAAGCTGGCAACGCCGAAACCTTCGAACGCTACGGCCACGGCACGCCCGATGACTGGATCGAGCGCCACGTGTATGCCCACGACCGGTTTGGCGTTTCGATCATGCTGATTACCAACGTGCTGTTGTTCGGGCCTGCCGGCCTTGCCATCTGGGCGGTACAGATGATCTGGATCCCCCTGTTCGCCGCCGGTGTCATCAACGGAGTGGGTCATTACTGGGGGTATCGCAATTTCTCGGCGGACGACGCGAGCCGCAACATCGTGCCGTGGGGCATCCTGATCGGCGGCGAGGAACTGCACAACAACCACCACGCCTATGCCTCGTCAGCGAGACTTTCGAGCAAGTGGTTCGAATTCGACATCGGCTGGGTCTACATCCGGCTGCTCGAAATGGCGGGGCTCGCCAAGGTGAAGAAGGTGGCACCCAAGGTGCACCTCGATCTGTCCAAGGCCAAGGTAGACCTGGCCACGTTGCAGGCCATCGTCACCAACCGCTATGAGGTCGTTACCCGTTTCACGCGGGCCATGCGTGCCACCTGGGCCGGGGAAATGGAGCGCATCAAGACGGGCCCGGGGCTGGACAAGGCCACGGTACGCCGCTGGCTGAATCTCGATGCCCGCGCCCTGGGAGACCAGGAGCGCGCCCGCCTGAACGAGGTGCTGGCCAAGAGCAGGGTAATGGCCACCGTTTACTCCATGCGCCAGGAGCTGTCTGCCCTGTGGCAACGCTCCGCCGCATCCAAGGAGCAGTTGCTCAAGCAACTCGAAGACTGGTGCCGCCGGGCGGACGCTTCCGGCATCCGCCCGTTGCAGGAGTTCTCGCGCCAGCTGCGAGCCTACGCCTGAGAGTTCTTCCCGACCGCGGGGGCGGCAATGACCCGCGCCAGAAAAAAACCCGCTGCTTTGACAGCGGGTTTTTTTCAAGGACGCGGCGCGAGCGACTTACTTCAGCTTGGTTTCCTTGTAGAGCACATGCTTGCGGGCCTTGGGATCGAATTTCTTGATCTCCATTTTCTCCGGCATGGTTTTCTTGTTCTTGGTGGTGGTGTAGAAGTGGCCGGTGCCGGCAGTGGATTCGAGCTTGATCTTGTCACGCATGGAGGGCCCCTCAAACGCGCTCGCCGGCGGCACGTAAATCCGCAAGCACTGCGTCAATGCCTCGCTTGTCAATGGTGCGCAGCGCGGCATTGGTAAGCCGCAGGCTCACCCAGCGGTTTTCGCTTTCTACCCAGATCCTGCGGTACTGCAGGTTGGGAAGAAAACGACGCTTGGTTTTGTTGTTGGCGTGGGATACGTGGTTACCCACCATCGGTTTCTTGCCAGTGATCTTGCACTCGCGAGCCATTTGCTTGCTCCAGACGCAATTAAAAAAGCCTTGGTTTATAGCACGGAGAACAGGCGTTGCTCAAGAATTTCCTCGGTAGTGGCTACAACAGGCCGCGCTCGGCGAAGGACGTGGCTTCCCCCCTACCCACGATGATGTGATCCAGAACGCGCACGTCCACCAGATCCAGCGCCTTTCGCAACGCCTGGGTCAGCAGTTCATCCGCCTGGCTCGGCTCGGAGACACCGGATGGGTGATTGTGGCAAAAGATAGTTGCGGCGGCGTTGTGCGTTAGCGCTCGCCGGACCACCTCTCGAGGATAGACACTGGTCTGGGTAAGGGTACCAGCAAACAATTCCTCGCAGGCCAGCACCCGGTTCTGGGCGTCCAGGAACAGCGCGGCAAATACTTCTCGGTCATGTCGCTGAAGCCGAAGCCTGAGATATGCCTTGACCGCCGCCGGCGAACCCAGGGCGTCGGTTGACGCGATCTGCTCTCCGAGGCCGCGGCGCACCAGTTCCGTCGCGGCGGCCAGCTGCGCCGCCTTGGCGGGGCCCAGACCGCGCAACCCTGCAAGGTGTGCGGGGTCGGCGTGCAACAGATCGGTGAGACTGCTGAAAGCTGCTCGCAGGTCTCGCGCCAGATCGAGGGCGCTGCGCCCGCGGACGCCCGTACGAAGGAACAATGCCAGCAGTTCGGCGTCGCTGAGCGCGCTCGCCCCGGCGGCAAACAGGCGCTCGCGCGGCCGCTCCGCCGAGGGCCAGTGCTTGATGGACATGGTTTGCTCCCTGAGGCTGGCCTTCGAGGCCCACGCGACCTAGGGTAGACTCGTCCCTGTGTTAGTCCGTACCGCACCCCCCGCCATGTCATCTGGCGCTACCCGCCGCATCATTTTGGGAATCACCGGTGGCATTGCCGCCTACAAGGCTGCGGAGCTCACCCGCCAGCTCCTGCAGCGCGATCTGGCCGTCCAGGTGGTGATGACCGAGGCCGCTTGCCGGTTTATTTCCCCGGCCACCTTTCAGGCCCTGTCAGGCAGGCCCGTCTTCACCGACCTGTGGGGCGCGGCCGCGGCCAGCGGCATGAGCCACATCGATTTGTCACGCGAGGCGGATCTGGTCTTGGTTGCGCCCGCGAGTGCCGACTTTCTGGCGAAGCTTGTTCACGGACTGGCTGACGATCTGCTGTCCACGCTCTGCCTGGCGCGCGCCTGCCCGCTGCTGGTGGCGCCGGCCATGAACCGGCAGATGTGGGAAAACCCCGCCACCCAGCGCAACGTGGCGCTGCTCCGGCAAGACGGCGTGGCGGTTCTTGGACCGGACAGCGGTTCGCAAGCCTGTGGCGAAACCGGCATGGGCCGCATGCTCGAGCCAGTCGATCTCGCCGAGGAAGTGTTCAGCTGGTACGAGCCGAAGGTGCTGGCTGGCCGCCACGTGGTGGTCACGGCCGGGCCCACCTTCGAGCGTATCGACGCTGTGCGCGGCATCACGAATCTCAGCTCGGGAAAGATGGGCTTCGCCGTGGCCCGGGCCGCCCGGGACGCCGGCGCACGCGGCACCCTGGTGGCCGGGCCCACTGCCCTTCCCGATCCGCGGGGCGTTGCAGTTTCACACGTAACCAATGCGGAGCAGATGCTGGCTGCCGTGGAAGCAACTGTGGCCGATTGCGATATCTTCATTTCCGTGGCGGCCGTGGCCGACTACACACCGCTCGCGCCACAGTCGGCCAAGATCAAGAAAGATGCGCGCATTCTTTCCCTCGAGCTGGCGCCCACGGCGGACATACTCGCCAATGTGGCGAGCCGCGCCAATCCACCCTTCTGCGTTGGCTTCGCCGCGGAGAGCGAGAAACTGGACGAGTACGCGGAAGCGAAGCGACGCCGCAAACACCTGCCGCTGCTGGCGGCAAACCTCGCCCAGGAGGCCATCGGAGCCCAGCGCAGCAGCCTCGTGCTGTTCGACGACGCTGGGCGGCACGATCTCGGACTGGCCGACAAGGAAAGTCATGCGCGCGCCCTAATCCAGCATCTTGCACGCTTGTACACCCCCCCCGCCTCTGCGAAAGGCCGTCAGTGACTCCGCCGGAAGTGCAGGTGCGCATTCTCGATGAGCGTATGCGAAAGCAGTTGCCCGCCTACGCCACCGCTGGTTCGGCAGGTTTGGACCTGCGGGCATGCATCGACGCGTCGCTGGAATTGCTCCCGGGCACGAGTACGTTGATATCCACAGGGCTCGCGGTGCACATTGGAAATCCGCTGTTGGCGGCAATGCTGCTCCCGCGCAGTGGCCTGGGGCACAAGCACGGCATCGTTCTGGGTAATCTCGTGGGGCTCATCGACTCCGACTACCAGGGACCGCTGATGGTGTCATTGTGGAATCGCGGCGTTCTTCCTTTCACCATCACACCCTTTGAGCGCATTGCGCAAATGGTTATCGTGCCCGTGCTTCAGGCCAACTTGCGTGTGGTGGAAGACTTCGAACACTCGGTCCGCGGCCAAGGCGGGTTCGGCAGTACTGGCAGCGGTTGAATGCCTCGCCCCATCCGCATCTCGGTGGGTGGGAAAACACAAGGCCTCGCGGCGCGCCGCGAGGCATTGTGGTTGACTCAGGACGCCCGGAGCAGATTGGCTATTGCGACCTGGCCGCTTTCAGATAGTCCTGGATCTTGAGTTCCTGCAGGCTGCGGATGTAGGCGATGATGTTGAAGATCTCCTCCTGGGACAGGGAGGTGGCGAAAGCACCCATCTTGGTCTGCGGTCGGCCCGCCGCGATGGTGGCGTATATCTGCGAAGACCGGCTGCCCCACTTGTACTTCTGGCATGCGAGACACACGCCGCTGCTGCCTCCCCGCCCAAGCGGGGTATGGCAGTAGGAGCAGCGTGCCGAATACCGATCCTTGCCGTTGGCGAGCGCCTCAGCGTCGCCGGGAATGGGCATGTCGTTCTCCATGCCGTGGCGGTCAGCGCCATCCCCGGCAGCGTCCGCCGCCATGGCTGGTACAGCGCAAAGCGCAAGAGTCGCCGCGATTACGGCCAACCAGTTGCGAATGCTCTTCATGATTCCTCAACCTCCCTTGACTTGTTCTAGGAATTGAACGGTGGGTAGAAGGGAACGCCATAGCGCTCGACCGTTTCCTTCACCTTGCCATTTGACAGCATCTCGTCGATACCTTCATTGATGAAGCGCAGTAAAGATTTCTCTTCCTTACGCACCACCCAGGCTGCGTTGTAGCGCAACCCTTCCAGAGGCTGGTAGCCCTCCACCATCCGGAAAGCCGCCTTCGGGTAATCCACTCCCACCACCGCGAGCTGAGTCGAGAAGACCATGGCCGCGTCGATGTCTCCCTTGGAAAGCGCATCCATCATGCGCTTGGTGCCCAGGTAGAGTTCCCGGGGGATCTTGTTGCTGAAGAGGTAGTCATCCATGGGCGTCGACATGGATACGCCAACGCGCATGTCGCCTTCCTTGAATTGTTCAAGCCCGGTGCGCCCGCCGGCTTTCCCCTGAGTGACCAGCACATAACCCGTGCCCAGGAAAGGCTTGGTGAACACCAACCTGTTCATCAGCATGTCGTCGTCGCCGTTGTCCGACAAGCCGAGGAAGACGTCGCACTTGCGCGCCAGGATGGACTGCCGGAAGGCCCGTGACGTGCCGCCACGGGAAGCGGTATTCACCCAGACCATGGAAAGTCTCATGCCACCACGCTTGGCAATCGCCCTCAAGATTTCCACGTCGAATCCCGGTGGATCTCCGCTTTCCTGGGCGTGCGGAAACTCGAAGGGGTCTGCGCAGGCATTGAGAAGCCCTCGCTGCTTGGCCCGTCCGAGGGCATCGGCGGAATCCGGGGTGGTGTCGGCGCCGTCGTCAGCGGCGTAGACGGGTAATGCCAGAGCGAATGCTACGAGCACGGGCACGATTCGAAATGGGATCTTCAAGGTACTTTCTCCAGATGCGAGAGCGGGGGAAGCCCCCAGACCTGCCGCCGCCCATTGGGGCTGGAAACATCGATACACGGGGTACCGGATGAAGGCGTGACAACCATCTGCGCTTTCGTAAGGCACCCGAAAAAACAGGGGAGGGCCAAGATGCCGGCCCTCCCCCGATGCTGCGTGACTTCCTTGAGACTAGCGGGATGTCATCCCGGCGGACATCAATCCACCGCGAAGACCATCAGGCCGCCGCCCTTGGACTGCTTCTTGTACCAGTCACCGTAGTGCAGGGGCCAGATACCGCCGCCGCCCGCTCCGTACACGATAGCGACGTACTGCTTGCCGCCTGCCGTGTACGTGGTGGGGTTTCCGTAGATGCCGGAACCCGTCTGGAACTGCCACAGGGCCTCACCCGTCTCGTCATTCACGGCGTTGAAGTAGCCTTCAGGATCGCCGTAGAACACGAGGCCGCCGCCGGTGGCGAGCATGCCGCCGGTTGCGGGATAGGACATGGACTTCGCCCACACGAGCTTGCCAGTGGCCGCGTCGAACGCCTTCACGGCACCAGCGCCGGCATTGAAGTTCAGCACCTTGGCACCGAGGTACCATTCGCCGCGCTTCCACTCCATCT
>DAIPHN010000016.1:0-28542 GCA_036771335.1 Burkholderiales bacterium | reverse complement strand
CAGCACGTTCTGGTACCAGAGCCAGATCGAGTACCACTACGCCGTGCAGTTCGTACCGATCCTCGTCATCGGCGCCTTCTACGGAATCTCCCGCATCACCGAACATCTGCGGATCTGGGTGGTTTCTGCGGTCCTCGTGGGTTCGCTGGTGTGCGCGTACTTGTGGACGCCACTGCCGTTGATGCGTACGGAGATGCCCCGTTGGAGCCCATCGCATCCGGCGGTCGCGGCCGCCCATGAGGCAATCAACCGCGTGCCGGAAGACGCGGTCGTCTCGGCGTATCACACGCTCACCGCGCACATGGCCCGTCGGGAACGCATCTACGTATTCCCCACGCCCTATCGGCGCGTGTTGTACGGACCGAACGTGTTTGCCAAGGGCGACCGACTGCCGTTCGCCGAGGAGATCCAATACGTAGTGCTGCCCCGTGAGCTCGAGGGCGAGGCTGCAGTCGATTGGCAACGCGAGCAGATGTTCTTTGAGGTCGTCTACGGCAATGACTGGTGGACGGTGTACGAGCGACTACGCTGAGGCGACCGTCAAACGAGTCCCGTGAGGCTCGAACGGCAGGAGAACGGTGTGAGCAACAACGTGATGTCGGCGGACGACGTCAGGCGCGCAGTAACGCGGATTGCCCACGAGATACTCGAACGCCAGCAGGGTGGTGAGAAGCTCGCGATCGTCGGGCTGCAGCGAGGTGGCGCGTGGCTAGCTGACGCGATCGGAGGCGCTATCAACCACATCGAACCTCAGGCGAAAGTTCCCGTCGGTTACATCGACGTCAGCATGCACCGTGACGACATCGGACTTCGGCCCGTGGTGCCAGGCTCAATTAGCAGCATCAACTTCGATGTCGATGGCACCACCGTGGTCCTCGTTGATGACGTGCTCTACACGGGGCGTACGGTCAGGGCGGCGCTCGAAGGAATCAACACCTACGGACGCCCGCGTGCGGTGCAACTTGCCGTGCTTGTCGACCGCGGACATCGGGAGCTGCCGATTCGCCCCGACTACGTGGGTAAGAACCTTCCGACGCGACTCGACGACGATGTGCGGGCAACCTCGGAAGGAGTGGTCATCACGGCGAGGTCGGGTACGTGAAGCACCTGCGCAGCATCGACGAGCTGGGTCGCGATGGTCTCGTGCGGCTGCTCGAACTCACCAACCACATGGTGGAAGTGAATCGTCGTCCTGTACCGAAGGTGCCGGCGCTGCGCGGTCGTACCGTCGTGAGCCTGTTCTTCGAGGACTCAACACGGACTCGACTGTCGTTCGAGACTGCAGCGAAGCGCCTGTCGGCCGACACGATGACCTTCAGCGTTTCCACCTCCAGCGTGAACAAAGGCGAGAGCCTTCGTGACACGGTGGAGACGATCACCGATATGGGAGTCGACGCCTTCGTCGTTCGACACAAATCGACCGGTATCCCGTGGCAGATCAGCGAGTGGACGAACGCATCGGTCGTCAACGCGGGGGATGGATGGCATCAGCACCCGACGCAGGCTCTCGTCGATTGCTTCACCGTTCGCGAAGCCCTCGGCAAAGAGAGTTTCGAGGGACTTACGATCACCATCGTCGGCGACATCAAGCACAGCCGGGTTGCGCGAAGCAACGTGGCGGCGTTCAGCATGCTGGGTGCGCGTGTGGTGCTGGTCGCACCACCAACGCTGCTTCCACCCGATGTTTCCCATTGGCCCGTACAGGTCTCGTACCGACTGGATGACGTGCTCGCCGACACCGACATCCTCTACATGCTCCGCTTGCAGAGCGAACGTATGTCGCAGGGTCACGTACCCAACCTGCGCGAATACGCCGAGTCGTACGGACTGGACTCGGCGAGGGTGGCAACGTTGCCCCCGCATGCTGTGATCATGCACCCCGGACCGATGAACCGAGGCGTCGAGATGTTGATCGACCCGTCGGCATTGCCCAACTCGCTCATCCACAAGCAAGTCGCAAACGGTGTGTCGGTGCGCATGGCCGTGTTGTTCGACCTGCTCGCGGGCGAATCATCGTCGTCGAACCTGCAGCAGGTGGCATCATGACTTCGCGCATCGTGTTGAAAGGAGGCCGAGTCGTCGACTCGCGTGGCGTGCGCCGTGCCGTCGTGGCGAGTGAGGACGGAACGGGCGTCGAGGGGGGGGACTCGCTTGACGGCGGTCGCTTGGGTGATGCCGGAGGCTGCGTGGTGGCCCCAGGTTTCGTCGATCTGCACGCGCATCTGCGTGAACCGGGTAAGGAAGAAGCCGAGACCATCGAGACCGGTAGTCGCGCCGGGGCTCTGGGCGGCTACACGGCACTCGTCGCGATGCCGAACACCGACCCGCCTCAAGACAGCGTCGCCGTCGTCGATTTCGTGCGGGAGCAGGGTAAGCGCGCTGGCTTGGTCGATGTCGTGCCGAGTGGCTGCATCACGCTGGGTCGCAAGGGTGAAGCGCTTGCGCCAATGGCCGAACTCGCTGCTGCGGGCGTGCACATCTTCACTGACGATGGCAATGGTGTGCAGGACGAGCTACTCATGCGCCGTGCCATGGAGGACGGCAAGGGCCTCGGCATCACGCTCGCGCAACACTGTGAGGTGGCCAGCCTCACGAAGGGCGCCGTCATGAACGAGTGCCAGTGCTGCACCTCGCTGGGATTGCCGGGGTGGCCATCGATCGCCGAAGAGCTGATGGTCTTCCGCGACATCGAACTTGCACGACTCACCGGCGCCCGTGTGCACTTCCTGCACCTCTCCACCGCGCGCAGTGTGGAACTGGTTCGGGCCGCCAAGCAGGAAGGGCTGCAGTGGCCGACTTTCGCGGGCCGCTTCCGCTCCCTGGTGCAGGGGCCGGATGGCAACCTGTACGTGGCTGACGAGGGTAATAACGTCATCTGGCGCGTTACCCCGAACTGAGTTGCACCCGGAAACGCGCTGCCTTCGGGCAGCGCGTTTTTTCCGCTGCTCGCGCGATAACCTCCGGCGCGCCAAATCCGGCTGCCGTCGAAGCGCCAAAAGCGCGTGAGCTCCGCGAGCCGACCGAGCCCTTGTCCCGGCGTTCACCCGTCGCTCGCGAACCGGTATGGCGCCGCGCTACCATCGTATGGTCCGATCCCTTGATTCGGGCTGGCGAGGTGATGCCTCCCCGGCCGCAATACTTTCCATCGCAGGAGAAATTTCATGCGAGTCATTATCGTGTTCCTGTGCGCCGTTTGCGCGACCGTATCCAGCCAGGCGATCAGCGCCGATACCGAGGCGCTGCAGGGGTTGATGCAGAAGAACAACTGCACCGCCTGTCACCTGATCGAAAAGCGGAAGTACGGCCCCAAGTTCAAGGAAGTGGCCGAGAAGTACGCTGGCGAACCGAAGGCCGGCGAAACGCTGGCGGCGAAGATCAAGGCCGGTGGTGCCGGCGTGTGGGGTGAGGACATGATGCCGCCCCAGCCGCACGTCTCCGACGCCGATGCGCGCGCCATCGCCGACCTGATCCTGTCCTTGAAGTGAATCTTGGCGCAGCCGGGGCCTCAACCCCGCGGCCCAGGGATACGCCAACCTGACTGACCGGCCGGGCCGGCGGGTATCCGAGACCTCCCCGGGGCATCCCGGGGCCCGGCAAACAGGCCCCTCAGCGCTCCGCCCGCAACTGCTCCACGAACTGCCGCACGCCCGCGTCATCGGGGCGCGCCTGCCGCAGCCGCTCCGCCCATTCGAGTGCCTGACTGCGCTCGCCACTCTGGGCGTGGAAGATGGCCAGAGCCTGCAACACCGCCGGGTCGCGGGGATCCAGGGACCACGCCTTCAGCAACACCTCGCGCGCGGCCGCGCGGCGGCCCAGGTGCTGAAGCGCGAGGCCAAGGTTGTAGTGCACCCTGGCGCGACCGGGTAGCAGCCGGGCAGCGCGGGCCAGGGCTTGCGCTGCCTCCGGCAGGCGCTGCTCCTCGGCTAGCAACAACCCCAGCGAGTATTGCAGCTCGCCGATCCGCGGCTGCCGCCCGAGGCCCTCCCGCAACACGCGCTCAGCCTGGGCATTGCGTCCCAGGGCATTGAGCAGGTTGGCGAGGTTGGCGCGCGCCGGCGTGAAGTCCGGGTCGATCCTCAGCGCTGCGCGGTAGCTGGCCTCGGCCGCGGCCGAACGGCCCATGGCGGCCTGAAGCACCGCCAGATTGAGGTGCGCACCGGGCATGTCCAGCGAGACACCTTGCGCCGCTTCGTACTCGGCCAGGGCGGCGCCGAAGGCGGGTTCTTGGGCGGCGCGCTGGGCGGCAGGCAGCGAAGCAAGCGCGCGTGCGGCGGCTATGCGCACCGCCCGTACCGGGTCGCCCAGCAGCGGCGCCAAGGCATAGCTGCGCCGCTGTGGCTCCGCGGATTCGAGGCTGTCGGCCGCGGCAGCTCGTACTTCGGGGTCAGGGTCGCGGGTGGCCGCCAGGCGCGCGTCCAGACCGGTGGCGGGATCGGCGCGCAGCAGTGCGAGCGCAGTGGCCCGCACCACCGCTGGCTGCGCGCCATCGCCCGCCACGCGGGCCAGCGCCGACGGCGCATCGCGCTGCCCCGCCCGTGCAGCAGCAAAGACCTCGCCATAGTGCGGCTCCTGACGGCGCCCGGGCCCGTACCAGCGCGCCACCTGCTCCGCCGCCCAGGCAGCGCTGCGCTCGGCGTGGCAGGCGTTGCAGGCGTTTGGCGTGCCAAGCTTCACGGACAGATCGGGACGCGGCACGCGCAGGCTATGGTCGGGTCGCGACTGGATGCGCATGTAGGTCTTGGGCGGCATGTGGCAGGCGACGCACTGGGCGCCCGCCGAGCCCGCCGGGTGGTGGTGATGCTCGGGCGTGTCGTAGCGCCCCGCCGCGGCGGCGAAGGCCGGATCGGCATTGGGCTGGGTCCCGTGGCACTGCAGACAGGTGGTATTGCCCGGCGCGCGCAGCCCCCCGCCGTGGGGATCGTGGCAGTGGTTGCAGCTCACGCCCTTTGCATACATGCGGCTCTGGCGGTACGAGCCGTATACGAACACCTCGTCGTCCTGCTGCCCGTCAGCGTGGTACAGGCCTTCGGTGAGCAGGCTGGGCAGGTAGTGATCGAGCAGCGGATCGCCGGGTACGGGCGTGCTGGTGATCTCGGCCCGCCGCGAATGGCAGGGGGCGCACAGTTCCACCTGTTCTGCGCCGGAGGTGGCGCGGGTGCCTTCGAGCAGGCCCTTGCGCAGCCCGGACGGATCGGCAGTCGGCCGGCCGGCAGCACGCTCGCCGGCCCACCGGACGTGGCCCTCGCCCGGACCATGGCAGGCCTGGCAGGACACGCCCGCATCCCGCCAGCGCGAATCGAAGCTGTCGGTACGCGCATCGTAGCGCTTCTCGTAGCCTGTCACGTGACAGGACAGGCACATGGTGTTGGCGTTCTGGTAGCGCCCGGTCCAGTGCAGCACGTCGCCAGGCGGAGCCTTCTCCCGGGGCAGCAAGTGAAACCAGCGCGCGCCCGGCACGTCCCACGCCACCTGCAAGGCCTGCAGGCGGCCGCCCGGCAGGCCCAGCAGGTACTGCTGCAAGGGCGCGACACCAAAGGCGTAGCGCACCTCGAAGTCGGCGGCACGGCCATCGGGACCATCGGTGTTCACGACCCAGCGCCCGCCCTTACGGAAGAATCGCGACGTGACCCCGGCGTGGGAGAAGCGCGCGTCGGCGAAGTCGCCCGCCACCGCGTTCTCGTCTGGCGCCGCCATGGCGCGGGCGTGATGGGAACCCCGCCACGCCGCCGCTTCGGAGGCATGGCATTCTATGCATCGGGCATTGTCCGCGTAGCCGGGAGCAAAGGCCGGCTGGGCCAGGCCGCCAGCCGGAGCCACGGCGCCGCGTTCGGACGCCAGCCAGACGCCCCCCAGCAGGGCCGCTGCCACCAGACACACCACGGCGAGCCGCCGCGAGGGCGCACGTGCGCCAACGGCACTGCCGCGAGCGCCGCGAGCGGATTCGGATTGCAGCGGCGCAGGTGGCGCGGCATCGCGCGACCCCTTGCGCCGGCTCATCGGGACAGAACCAGGTTGATCACCCGCTGAATGCTACGACGCGCCGGGGCGACTAGGGAGCGGTTCTCGCTCTTTGCTTGGAGAACACGCGGGCCCAGTCTCGATCCATGCTCGCCCCGGTCCAGCCGCTGGCGGAGGCCTCGTCGAGAACCTCGCGTAAGCTCCCCGCCCCGAAGCCTTGGTCGAAGGCCCGTTCGCGGGCGGCATCGTCGTGGCGCACCAGCACGCAGGGCGGGCTGCCTACGCCCGCAGCCGTCTACTGCGGCCCCTGCACGTCGCCGTCCGGTGGAGGGGCGGGGCGCCGTGGCCATCCAGGCGCGGACCCACTGTTCGAACGGGACGGTGATGATGCCAGCGCAGGTGGCCATGAGGACCTCTCCCATGGGCTTCCCGGGGCCCGCCAGCGCCCTGGCAGGTCGCCCCGCAGAAGCGACCCGAAGGGCTCGCCCTGTTTCCCCTGCGGGGGACTGGGAAAACGCTGTCTCCGCAGGGCCGATTCATGGACCGTGCCGCACCCTCGTTCCATCCGCACAGCTGCCCGATGGTTTTCAGGTTGAGAGGCGCCTGCCGTGGGTGGAACCATGGCGGGCACGTGCTACAGACGCCGCTGCGCCGCGGGCATGACCGCCCGCCGGTGCTCGACCCGTCAGGCAGCCTCGCCAGCCACCGCCACAGTGATGGTGGCGTGCACGTCGCTGTTCAGTGCCACCACCAGGGGGTATTCACCCACCTGCTTGAGGGGGCCGGCGGGCATGCGCACGGCGCCCTTCTCCACCTGATGACCCTGAACAGCCAGCGCTTCGACGATGTCGTGGTTGGTGACCGAACCGAACAGCCGGCCGTCCACGCCCGCCTTGGCGGAGATCTGCAGCGTCAGGCCCTCCAGCTTGGTGGCGAGCGACTGGGCCGCGGCCAGGGCATCCGCCTGGGCCTTTTCCAGAACGGCACGGCGCTTTTCGAATTCCGCGAGATTTGCCTCGGTAGCGCGCTTGGCCTTGCCGTGGGGGATCAGATAGTTGCGGGCGTAGCCGTCCTTGACCTTCACCACGTCGCCAAGGTTGCCAAGGTTCACGACCCGTTCGAGAAGGCTGATCTGCATGCTGAGGCTCCTCAGTGCAGGTCGGGGTAGGGCAGCAGGGCCAGGAAGCGCGCGCGCTTGATGGCGGTGGACAGCTGCCGCTGATAGTGGGCCTTCGTTCCGGTGATGCGCGCCGGAATGATCTTGCCGTTCTCGTTGATGAAGTCCTTCAGGATCTCCACGTCCTTGTAATCCACTTCCTTGATTTTCTCGGCGGTGAAGCGGCAGAACTTGCGGCGCTTGAACAGCGGGCGCGAACCGTCGCCGCGCTTGGTGCCCTTGCCCTTACCTTTGCCTTTGCCTCTCGAGAATGCCATTTGCTGTTCCTCTGTTCGCTGCGAGCGCCGCTGCCGTTCAGCCAGCGGCGGACTCGATTTCGGTTGCATGCAGCACGGGCCATTCGCTGCGATGACCGGCCCGAGCCAGAAATCCCTCTACTACCACGGAGTCCCCATCGCGCAGCCGACTCGCAGCCGCTGCAGTCTCGCCCAGCGCCACCACGCGCATGCAGACCTGCACATCTCGCGGATGTCCCGATTCCACCTGGCGAGAGCCGTGCCGGAGCGTGAATCGCACCGAGGGCACTCCCGCTGGAGAAAATCGCATGGGGTCCCCCGTGGCATCGAGGCCGCCTAGCACGACGCGGTTAGCGGCCACGCCCGGTCCGGCCGCTCCGTCAGCCCGCCGGCTGCGGCGCTGGCTCCGGAGCCTCGGCCCTGGCCCCGGCGGACTCGGCCTGGGGCGGCGCAGTGAGCGCCTTCGACTTCTCCTCGCGCATCATCGGCGAGGGCGCCGTCTCGGCCCCGCTCTTCTGGATGGTGAGATGGCGAAGCACGGCGTCGTTGAAGCGGAAAGCCGTCTCGATCTCGCCAAGCGTGGCCTGGTCGCACTCCACATTCATGAGGACGTAGTGCGCCTTGTGCATCTTCTGGATCGGATAGGCCAGCTGCCTGCGCCCCCAGTCCTCGAGCCTGTGGATCACGCCGCCGCGGGAACTGACCATTCCCCGGTAACGCTCCACCATGGCGGGCACCTGCTCGCTCTGGTCCGGATGGACGATAAACACAATTTCATAATGCCGCATGGGTTCTCCTTGTGGAATGAGCCCCCCGGCATGCGAAACCGGTGGAGCAAGGGCACGAGACTTACTGGTCAGACCTTGCGCACTACGCGCACCCGGGAAATCCTTCAAAGGCCCGGCGGGGACAGAAAGTCCTTTAAGAAAAGCCCGGGATTGTAGCGGAAACCCGCGGCAGAACACAGCATTTCGCGTGACATCAGCCCTTGCCGCGGCGCTGACGCACCGCCTCGTAGAGGCACACGCCCGAGGCCACGGCCACGTTCAGGCTGTCCACGGCACCCGCCATGGGGATGCGGGCGAGCCGGTCGCAGCGCTCCCGGGTGAGGCGGCGCAGGCCCGCGCCCTCGGCGCCCAGCACCAGCGCGAGCGGTCCCGCGAGATCCAGGTCCCACAGGGCGGTGTCGGCCTCCTGCGCGAGGCCCACCACCACCAGCCCGCGCTCCTGCAACGACTCGATGGCGCGCGCCAGGTTGGTCACCATGACGTAGGGCAAGGTCTCGGTGGCACCGCTGGCGACCTTCTCCACTACGGGCGTGAGCCCCACGGCGCGGTCCTTCGGCGCCGCCACTAGATGCGCGCCCAGGGCGTCGGCAGACCTCAGGCAGGCCCCCAGGTTGTGCGGATCGGTCACGCCATCCAGCAGCAGCACCAGCGGCGTAACCCCCTGCTGCGCCACGGCGTCCAGGACCTCGTCGAGGTCCGCCGCACGCTCCTGTGCCGGCACCGTGCACACCACGCCCTGATGACGAGCGCCGGGAACGAGCCCGTCGAGGCGCTCCCCCGGCACCTGCTGCGCGCGCACGCCCTTGTCCCTGGCCAGCAGCAGCAGCGCGCGCATGCGCGCGTCCTCGCGGCCGCGGTCGACCCAGAGCGTTCGAACCGACTCCGGCCGCTGCTTGAGCCGCGCCGCCACGGCGTGGAAACCGTACACCAGCCGCCCGCCTTCGGCGCGCGGCGGCGCGGATTCGGCCGGCGCATCGCGCCCGGGCCACGGCTCGCGGCGGCTCACGGCCGCCCCCCCTCGGCCAGGGTGAACTCCAGCCGCGAGGCATCCATGTCCACCCGCACCAGCTTCACCTGGAGCCGGTCGCCAAGCCGGTAGCGCCGCCCGGTGCGCTCGCCCAGCAGCTGATGGCGCGCAGGATCGAAGTGGTAGTAGTCGTTGCCCAGCTCGGAGATGTGCACCATCCCCTCCACGTACACCGAGTCCAGCGCCACGAACACGCCGAAGCCCGCCACGCCGCTGACGGTGCCGTCGAACATCTCACCGACCCGGTCCTGCATGTAAAAGCACTTCAGCCATGACTCCACCTCGCGACTCGCCTCGTCGGCGCGGCGCTCGGTCATGGAGCAGTGCCGGCCCAGCTCGGCCAGGTCGCGCGCCGCCGCCGGACCGCCGTCCAGGGCCGCGCGAATGGCGCGGTGGATCAGCAGGTCGGGATAGCGCCGGATGGGCGAGGTGAAGTGGGTGTAGGACTCGTAGGCAAGGCCGAAGTGGCCGAGTGGCTCGGGGTTGTAGCGGGCCTGCTGCAGCGAACGCAGCATCACCGTCTGCAGCAGCTCGGCGTCGGGACGGCCCTTCACCCGCGCCAGCAGCTTCGCGTAATCCGAGGCATGGGGTTCGTCGCCGCCGCCGAGCACCAGTCCGAACTCCGCCAGGAATCCGCGCAGCCGCTCGAGCTTCTCGCCCGTAGGCCCCTCGTGCACTCGGTACAGGGCGGGCCGCTCGCGGGATTGCAGGAAGTCCGAGGCGCACACGTTGGCCGCCAGCATGCACTCCTCGATGATGCGGTGGGCGTCGTTGCGCTCGGTGCGCTCGATGGCGGCGATCTTGCCGTGCTCGCCGAAGATCATGCGCGTCTCCACCGTCTCGAAGTCAATGGCGCCGCGCCGGGCGCGCGCTGCGGCAAGCACCCGGTA
Source organism: Burkholderiales bacterium (assembly GCA_036771335.1). GTDB lineage: Bacteria > Pseudomonadota > Gammaproteobacteria > Burkholderiales. Next base: position 18,466 of record DAIPHN010000016.1, on the reverse strand, counting down.
GAGCTTGTCCAGGGCCTGCAACTGGGGCAGAAGCGCGGCGAGGCGGACCCCGTGGCTGCCCTGCGGGTCGGACAGCGCTGACCACACCTCGTCGTAGGTGAGGCGCGCGTGGGAGAACATCACCGCGGGATAGAAGCGGTAGCGCGCGATGTCGCCGCGCGCGCCGATGTCCATCTCGCAGACCATGCACAGCCGGTCCACCCTCGGGTTGAGGGAACAGACGTCGTTGGACAGGGCCTCGGGCAGCATGGGGATGACGCGGCGCGGGAAATAGGCGGAGTTGCCGCGGTCGCGCGCCTCCCGGTCCAGCGCACCGCCCAGCGCCACGTAGTAGCTCACGTCGGCGATGGCCACGTACAGCTTGAATCCCCGGCCCTTGGGCAGGCATAGCACCGCGTCGTCAAAGTCGCGGGCGTCTTCGCCGTCGATGGTGACCAGCGGCAGGGTACGCAGGTCTTCACGGCCCGCGCAGTCGTTCTCGCGCACCGGCCGCGCCACCCGCCTGGCCTCGGCCAGCGCCTCGGGAGAGAACAGGTGCGGCAGGCGGTGCTTGCGCACGGCGATTTCGATCTCCATGCCCGGGTCGGCAGCGTTGCCGAGCACTTCCACGACACGGCCGAGGGGCGGGCTGTGGGGCGCGGGCGCCCGCAGGATCTCCACCACCACCACCTGGTCGGGCGCAGCGCCGCCGCGGCCGTCGGCCGGCACCAGCACGTCCAGCGCGATGCGCCGGTCTGAGGGCACAACCCGGGCGATGCCGTGCTCCAGGGCGAAGCGGCCCACCAAGGTTGCATTGGCGCGCTCGAGCACCTCCACGATGGCGCCCTCCAGGCGCCCGCGCCGGTCCGTGCCGCCCGGGCGGGCCATGACACGGTCGCCGTGCATCACCTTGGCCATCTCGCCGGGCGGCAGGAACATGTCGCCGGTGCCGTCGTCACGGGCCAGGAAGCCGAAGCCATCGGGATGGCCGATGACCGTGCCAGGCACAAGGTCGAGCTTCTCGGCCACGCACAACGCGCCACGGCGGTTGACCATGATCTGCCCATCGCGCGCCATGGCCTGCAGGCGGCGCTGGAAAGCCTCGGTTTCGTGGGGCTCGATGGCGAGCTCCTCGATCAGTTGCGCCGTGTGCACCGGAGCGCCCGCCTCTGCCATCAGATCGAGGATGAACTCCCGCGAGGGCAGGGGCTGCTCGTAGCGGCCGCGCTCGCGCGGGAGTTGCGGATCGGACAGGCGCAGCGCCCTGGCGGCGCGGCGCGATGCCGCGGTGGATTTCTTGCTCATGACTTCCTTTCTTGGCCGGCGGGCACGCGTGACGCGCGGCGCAGACCGGCTGGTTTGACAAGGCAGGGGCGTGCGGCTACATTGCGCGCCCTCGATGCCGAGATGGCGGAATTGGTAGACGCACCAGGTTCAGGTCCTGGCGGGGGCAACCCTGTGGAGGTTCGAGTCCTCTTCTCGGCACCACCGGACGCATCGACTGTGATGGGCGCTTCTCCCCAGAAGGAAGCGCCCGTTTCGTTTGGTGCGCGCGCGGCCTTCAAGCCTCGAAGGGATTGTGCAGAACGATAGTCTCCTCGCGGTCCGGCCCGGTGGAAATCATGTCGATGGGCCCGCCGGTGACGCGCTCGATCACCTCGAGATAGCTGCGCGCGGCAGGCGGGAGATCTTCGAGACGCTTCACGCCCACGGTGCTCTCGCTCCAGCCCGGCACCTCCTCGTACACGGGTTCGCAGGCGGCCAGCTCCTCGGCGCCCACGGGCAGGATGTGGTGGTCCACGCCCTCCATGCGGTAGCCCACGCCCACGCGCAGGCTCTCCATGCCGTCGAGCACGTCGAGCTTGGTGACGCACAAGCCGGAGACGCCGTTGATCTGCACGGAGCGGCGCAAGGCGGCGGCGTCGAACCAGCCGCAGCGGCGCGGCCGGCCGGTGGTGGCACCGAATTCGTTACCCCGGCTAGCGATGCGCTTGCCGAGTTCGTCGTAGAGCTCCGTAGGAAAGGGGCCCGATCCCACCCGGGTGGTGTAGGCCTTGGTGATGCCCAGCACGTAGCCGAGCATACGCGGCCCGACACCCGCGCCAGCGGCGGCGGCGCCCGCCACGCAGTTGCTGGAGGTGACGAAGGGATAGGTGCCATGGTCCACATCCAGCAGCGTGCCCTGGGCACCCTCGAAGAGCAGCCGGTCGCCGCCGCGGTGCGCGTCGTAGAGAAGCCGCGGCACGTCACCCACCATGGGGCGGATGCGGGCGGCGAGCGGCAGGGTGTCGTCGAGCACCTGCTGGAAGTCCACTGGGTCGGCGTGGAAGTAGTGCTTGAGCACGAAGTTGTAGAAGTCGAGCACCTCGCCCAGCTTGGCGGCGAAGCGCTCGCGGTGGAACAGGTCCTGCAAGCGGATAGCGCGCCGGCCCACCTTGTCCTCGTAGGCGGGGCCGATGCCCCGGCCGGTGGTGCCGATCTTGCCGTCGCCCTTGGCGCGCTCGCGCGCCTGATCGAGCGCCGCGTGGTGCGGCAGGATCAGCGGACAGGCCTCGCTGATGGTGAGCCGCGGGGTCACGTCCACGCCGGCCGCCTCGAGCATGCCGATCTCCTCGATCAGCGCCGCGGGGGACACCACGACCCCGTTGCCGATGTAGCAGCGCACGCCTTGGCGCAGGATGCCCGAGGGAATCAGATGCAGCACAGTCTTGCGCCCGCCGATCACCAGCGTGTGGCCGGCGTTGTGGCCGCCCTGGAAGCGCACCACGCCCTGGGCATGGTCGGTGAGCAGGTCCACCACCTTGCCCTTGCCTTCGTCCCCCCACTGGGTGCCGATCACCACTACGTTGCCTGCCATGCTTCGCCTCGGTCCTGTTGCTCGCTGACGCTCACGCGCCGCCCAGCGCCACGACCCGCCAGCGGTCGCCGTAACGCACCAGCTCGCGGTCGCAGTCAAGTTCGTGACGCGAATCGTGATGCCCGGGAAGATCGGCCACCACTACCTCACCCGCGGCGCGCAACCGCGCCACTTCGGCTGCCAGCGCCGCCTCGTCCACCCATGGCGCCAGGATGCCGCGCCGGCGAGCCTCGGCCGGCGACAGTGCCGCCAGCTCGCGCAGATCGATGCTGAAGCCGGTGGCCGGCCTGGCGCGGCCGAAGGCGCGCCCCACTTCGTCGTAGCGACCACCCAACGCCACCGCGTTGGCGCCGTCAGGCGCGTAGGCGGCAAACACCGCCCCCGAATGGTAGTGATAGCCGCGCAGCTCGGCGAGATCCACCAGCAGCTCGCCCACCTGTCCCTCCAGGCCCTTCACCAGGGCACGCAGCTCTGTCAGGCTGCGCCGCACCTCCGGCAGCGGCGGCAGGCGCCTGGCGGCGTCATCCAGCACCTCCGGCCCGCCGTACAGGGAGGGCAACAGTCGTACCGCATCACGCAGCGCCGCGGGCAGCGACACCGTGAGCTCGCCCAGCTCGGGCACATCCTTGCGCTGCAGGGCCTGGAACAGCGCCGCCTCCGCACCGGCGTCCACCTGGGCAGCCCGGGCCAGGGCCCGGAAAAGACCCACGTGACCGAGGTCGAGGTGCACGTTGGCGACGCCCGCGGCTCGCAGCGCCTCGAGCATGAGCCGCTGGATCTCCACGTCGCTCTCGGGGCCCGCGTGGCCGTAGATCTCCGCGCCGATCTGCAGGGGCTCGCGGGTGCGTGCCGTGCCAGCGGGCACGGCGTGCAGCACGCTGCCGCAGTAGCACAACCGAGTCACGCCCTCGCGATTGAGCAGGTGGGCGTCGATGCGCGCCACCTGCGGCGTGATGTCGGCACGCACACCCAGGGTGCGCCCGGAGATCTGGTCCACCAGCTTGAAGGTGCGCAGGTCGAGGTCGTGTCCCGTGCCGGTGAGCAGCGATTCGAGATACTCGAGCAGGGGCGGCACCACCAGCTGATAACCATGGCTCGCGAACAGCCCCAGCAGGCGGGCACGAAGCGCCTCCAGGCGCATGGCCTCCGCGGGCAGGATGTCCTCCACGTGTTCGGGCAGCAGCCAGCGGCGGGCGTTCATGGACGTTGGTGGCGGTGCTGGATGAATGAGCCGGGTTTAGTCGCCGCGCACCAGCAGCAGCAACAGCAGCCCCGCCAGCATGGAACTCAGGCCGATGAAGCGCAACTGCCCGTCCGACATCTCGGTCAGCTTGCGGAACGTCTCCCGCCACATGCCAGGAACCAGGAAGGGCAGCAGCCCCTCCAGCACGAGCAAGAGGGCGAGTGCCGACAGCACCGTGGGTGTCACCGACCTTCCCCTCGATGGTCTGTGCCGGCGGTCAGGGGGCGAGCGTCGATCGGCCGTGCCCGCGCGGATTGTCCGAAGCGCCCGAGTCGGTGCAAAGGGCGCCGCAGGGGCCCTTGCGAGGGCGCAGTTGCACGCAGGCGAGCGCTGCGTTTCCGACAGTCATGGCGGGAAACGATGATCGAATCTCTAGCCCTCAGCGACGGCCGGGACCCTTCATATACTTGAAGAAATCCGAGCCCGGTTCCAGAACCAGCACATCGCTCTTGTTGCGGAAGCTCTGCCGGTAGGCCTCCAGGCTGCGATAGAAGGCGTAGAACTCGGGATTGCCCTCGAAGGCGCGGGCATAGATGGAAGCCGCCTTCGCGTCGCCCTCGCCCTTTATGCGCTGCGCTTCGGCGAAGGCCTTGGCGATCATCACCTCGCGCTGCCGGTCGGCGTCGGCGCGGATCTTCTCGGATTCAGCAAAGCCCCGCGAGCGCAGATCCTTGGCCACCCGCTGGCGCTCGGCCTCCATGCGCCGGTACACCGATTCGCTCACCTCTGCGGGCAAGTCCACGCGCTTGAGGCGCACGTCGAGCACGCGCACGCCAATCTCCCGGGCATCCGCGTCGGCACGCTCGCGCATCACTTCCATGATGCGATCTCGCTCGCCCGACACCACCTCGCTGATGGTGCGCTTGCCGAATTCGTCGCGCAGGCTGTCGTTGACCTTCTGCGTGAGCCGCACCCGGGCGCGCTCCTCGTTGCCCTGCACCGAAACGTAGTACTTGCGCACATCCTCGATGCGCCACTTTACGAACGAGTCCACCAGCACGTTCTTCTTCTCGCGCGTGATGAACAGGTCGGGCGAGTCGGAGTCAATGGTCATTATGCGCGTCTCGTAGTAGGAGACGTTGTCCACCAGCGGCAGCTTGAAGTAGAGCCCCGGATCCTCGCGCGCAGCGACGATCTCGCCCAGTCGGAAGACAATGGCCTTCTGACGCTGGTCCACGGTGTACATGGACAGGCTAAGGAGCACCAGGACCACGACGGCGCCGATCAGCACCGCTCCGAGGTTGCGCATCATGGCCGGCCCTCCCGATCACGGGTGCGGAAAGCTTCGCGCGAGCGCGCCTGAGACTCAGGCGCCGCCGCCGCCGGGGCCTGGGGCACGGGCTCCGAGGCCGCGGGAGCGCGGGCGGCGCCCTGCTCCACCGACCCGGCCACGGCCGCGCCGCTCATCTGCATGATCTTTTCCAAAGGGAGGACCAGCATGTTGCCGCCGGACTTGGTGTCCACTACGATTTTGGTGGTGTTGCTGAGCACGGTCTGCATCATGTCCAGGTAGAGACGCTCGCGGGTGACGCCAGGGGCGCGGCTGTACTCGGCGAGCATGCGCCTGAAGCGGTCGGCTTCACCTTCGGCGGTGACGATCACGCGCTGGCGGTAGGCGTCGGCCTCCTGCACCAACCGCGAGGCCGTGCCCTCGGCCTTGGGGACCACGTCGTTGCGGTAGGCTTCGCCCTCGTTCTTCTGGCGCTCAAGATCCTGGTTGGCCTTCACAGCATCGGCGAAAGCGGCCTGGACCTGCTCCGGCGGCTGCGCATTCTGCATGGTGACCTGGTTGATCTGGATACCGGTCTCGTAGCGGTCGAGCACCTGCTGCATGAGGCGGCGAGCATCGGCCGTGATCTTGGCGCGGTCTTCGTAAAGGACCGAATCCATACGGCTACGACCCACTATCTCGCGGATGGCGGACTCCGCCACCTGCTTCACCGCCGGTTCCGGGTCGCGATTGCGGAACAGGAAGTCCTCGGGAGACTTGAGGATGTACTGCACGGCGAACTGCACGTCGACGATGTTCTCGTCCTCTGTGAGCATGAGGGACTCGGTGGGACTCTTGGAACGAACGTCGCCCCGGTAACCCACCTCGATGGTGCGCACCCCCGCCACGTTCACCACTTCGGCCGACTCCATCGGGTAGGGGAGGTGCCAGCGAGGCCCGGCCCGGGTGGTCTCCACGTGTTTGCCGAAGCGCAGAACCACGCCGGCCTGTCCCTCCGGAACGATGTAAAACCCGCTCGCCAGCCAGACCAGCACCGCCAGCCCCGCCAGCAGGCCCGCACCACCGAACCTGGCCGGGCCGCCAATACCCTGCCCCGGTTCGCCGGGAGGCGCGCCGCGCCGACCGCCGAGCAAACCTGCCAGCTTGCGGTTGAAGCGTGCCCAGAGTTCGTCGAGGTCAGGCGGGCCGTTGCCACGCCCGCGTCCCCACTGGGGATCGTTCAGTGCCATGTGAAGTCGGGTCCCTGTTTGAATCGCTGAATAGGAAGTTGCTTGGAGCGCGGCGGCAGCGACGCGTTCAGGCAGCTTCGAGGCCCCCGTCGCCGATAGCCATCGCCCGGGGCGCGGCAAGAGCCTCGAGCGCAGCCCTGAGAGAATCCACCCCGCTGCCCGTCATGGCGCTCAGCCGAAGGCGGCGAATGTTACCACGCTCGTCGTACTCTTCCCCCGGCGAAATGCCGCACAGGTCGATCTTGTTGAGCACCAAAATGCGAGGTACCGCGCCGGCCCCGATCTCCTCGAGAACCTTGTCCACCTCGCGAATCTGGGCATCGCGATCAGGACTGGAGGCATCCACCACGTGCAGCAGCAAATCGGCCGCGGCCGTTTCGTCGAGGGTGGCGCGGAATGCCTCCACCAGGGTGTGGGGCAAGTGGCGGATGAAGCCCACCGTGTCCGACAGGATCACCGGCCCGGCGGGGGTGTAGAGGCGGCGCGAGGTGGTGTCGAGGGTGGCGAACAGCTGGTCGGCGGCATAGCTGCCAGCCTTGGTGAGCGTGTTGAACAGAGTCGACTTGCCGGCGTTGGTGTAACCCACCAGGGACACGCACGGCAGGTGGTTGCGGCCACGAGCGCGGCGCTGCACTTGGCGCTGCCTCTGCAACCGCGAGAGCTTGTCCTTGAGCACCTTGACGCGCTTGCCCAGAAGACGCCGGTCGGTTTCGAGCTGTGTTTCGCCTGGTCCGCGCAGACCGATGCCGCCCTTTTGCCGCTCCAGGTGGGTCCACCCGCGCACCAGCCGCGTGGCCAGATGCTCCAGCTGGGCCAGCTCCACCTGCAGCTTTCCTTCGTGGCTGCGGGCACGCTGGGCAAAGATGTCGAGGATGAGGCTGGTGCGGTCGATCACGCGGCACTGCAGGGCCTGCTCGAGGTTGCGCTGCTGGGCGGGCGAGAGCTCGTGATTGAAAATCGCCAGCTCTGCGCCAGTGGCCGACACGCAATCAGCCACCTCACGAACCTTGCCGCTGCCGGCGAACGTGGCGGGATCCGGCCGTTGCGAACGGCCGAAGACCTCTGCGGCGGCCTGCACGCCGGCGCTACGGGCGAGTTCGCGCAGCTCGGCCGCGCACTCGACGGCCTCGGGCTCGCCGTTCAAGAGGCTCACGAGAACCGCGCGATCACCTCCGCGCGGACGCTCCAGCTCAACGCCGGCCATCGGCGGCGAGACGGCGGCGCACGGAGGCGCGCGCGGAGAGATCAGTTTTCAGGAGTGTGTTCAGTGGAGAAATTGACCGGGCGCCCGGGCACCACGGTGGAGATGGCGTGCTTGTAGACCATCTGGGTGACCGTGTTCTTGAGCAGCACCACGTACTGGTCGAAAGACTCGATCTGGCCCTGCAGCTTGATGCCGTTCACCAGATAGATCGAAACAGGCACATGCTCCTTGCGAAGCGTGTTCAGGAACGGGTCCTGCAACAACTGTCCCTTGCCGCTCATGCGTGACTCCTGATTGCTGTCTGGATGGCCGGGTCCCTCGAAAATACGGAACGGTCCCTGCCTTGTTGTATTCCCAAATTCGAAGATACCGTAAATCGCAATTGCCCACCACAGTGCGTCGACGATGCTGCGCGACAATCCTCAGGAAACCTTTTCAACGAAAGGGTTTCGCGTGGTGCGAAAACGGATGCGCAGCGGGGTGCCCCGCAGAGCGAAGGCATCGGTGAAGCGCCGCTCCAGGAAGCGCCGGTAGCTGTCGGGCAACTGCTCCAGGGCATTGCCGTGAATCACGATCACCGGCGGATTGGAGCCGCCCTGGTGGGCGTAGCGCAACTTCGGCCGCGACAACCCCGCCCGGGGAGGCGGCTGGCTGGCGACCGCATCCAGCAGCACGCGCGTGAGCTTGGGCGTGGAGAGCTTGACCATTGCTGCGGCGTAGGCAGCGTCTGCCGATCGCAGCAATCCGCCCAGGCCGCTGCCGCGCAGCGCCGAGATGTGATGCACGCGGGCGAAATCGAGAAAACCCAGCTTGCGCGCGAAGTCGCGCTTGATGCGCTCGCGCGCCTCCACATCCAGGCCGTCCCACTTGTTCACTGCCACCACCAGCGCCCGCCCGGCGTCGAGTACGAAGCCCGCCAGGTGGGCGTCCTGCTCGGAGATGTCCTGCCGGGCATCCAGCACCAGGATGACCACGTTGGAGTCCTCGATGGCCTGAAGGGTCTTGAGCACCGAAAACTTTTCCACCGCCGCCTGTACCTTGCCCCGGCGGCGCACGCCGGCGGTGTCCACCAGCGTGTAGTTGCGCCCGTCGCGCTGAAAATCCACGTGGATGCTGTCGCGGGTGGTGCCGGGCTCATCGAAGGCGATGACGCGCTCCTCGCCCACCAGGGCGTTGACCAGGGTCGACTTGCCCACGTTGGGCCGGCCCACCACCGCGATGCGCGGGTGTCCGGCGGCCTCGGCCTGCGGCGCCTCGGAGGCGTCGGGAAGCGCGGCCAGCACCAGTTCCATGAGCTCGCGAACCCCCTCGCCGTGAGCGGCGGACACGGGCAGAGGCTCTCCGAGCCCGAGCGCATGGAACTCGGCGGCGGCGTTCGCCGAGGGTATGCCCTCGGCCTTGTTGACCGCCAGCCACAGCCGACGCCCCGCGCGCCGCAACTGCTGAGCCACGGCCTGATCCTGGGCGGTGAGGCCCTGCCGCGCATCCACCAGCATCACCACGGCATCCGCCTCGTCCACGGCCTGCAACGTCTGGCGGGCCATCTCGCGCAGGATGCCATCCTTGGCCACGGCCTCCAGGCCGCCCGTGTCCACCACGATGTAGGGCTTGCCGCCCACCAATCCCTGGCCGTAGTGACGGTCGCGCGTGAGCCCCGGCAGGTCGTGCACAATGGCATCGCGGCTGCGGGTGAGCCGGTTGAACAGGGTGGACTTGCCCACGTTGGGCCGTCCCACCAGCGCGACGGTGGGCTTCATGGGGGAGCGTCAGGCAGCGCGCGGCGTCTCAACGAACGGTCACGGCGTGGAGCGTGCCTTCGCGGGTCTGCACGAGAAGATTGCCCTCGCCCACCACCAGCGGCTGGGCGGAAATCCGCCCGCCATCGAGAGCGATGCGCGCCACCTGCGCGCCGTCCTCGCGGTCGAAGAAGTGCAGGCGGCCCTCGAAGTCGCCCACCGCCACGAAACGCCCCGTGGCGGCTGGCGCGCCCAGGTCGCGGTAGGCGAGCACGGTCTGCTTCCAGAGCGCGGCGCCGCTTTCGCGGTCCACAGCGTGCACGTGGCCGGATTCGTCCACGAAGTAGAAGTTGCGCTCGTCTGCCCCAAGGTCGCCCACGCTGGAGGCGCTGCGCGACCATAGCAGCGCGCCCCTCTGGATGTCGAAACACCCGACGCGCCCCTGGAAGGCTACCGCGCACACGCGGCCCTCCTCCACCAGCGGCGTGGCGGTCACATCGGTGGTGCGCTCCAGTTCGGTCTCGCCGCGCGGCGTGGACAAGGCCGACTCCCACAGCACTGCGCCGGAGGCGAGGCTCAGGGCCACCAGCTTGCCCCCGGGGAACCCGGCGAAGACGCTGCCTCCGGAGACAGCGACCCCGGCCGTGGAGCGAATCAGCAATGGCGGCAGCGTGGTCACGTACTCCCAGCGGCGCGCGCCGTCCCTGGCATCGAGGCCATGGATCCGCCCGTCGCCGCTGCGTACGACGACCACGCCGTCGCTGATCGCGGGCGTGCTCAGCACCTCGCTGGACACCTGCGACTGCCACGCCGGCACGCCCGCAATGCTCCACGCGTAAACCTTGCCTTTGGAGGTGGCTGCCAGAACCAGCCCGCCCCCGGCCGTCACGCCGCCGGAGAGCACCGTCTTGGCAGGCAGTTCGGCTCGCCACTTGAGCTTGCCGTTGGCAACGTCGAAGCGAGACACCGCGCCGCTTCCAGCAGTGAAGACATCGCCATCGAAGATCGCAGGGCTGAAGACGTAGTTACCCGATGCCCCGGCCGTCACGGACCAGGCCACGCGCGCGCTGGCGAGCGGCTTGAAGTCCTTCAGTTCCGCGGGCTTCGGCCCCGGATCAGCGCAGCCCGCCAGCGCCAGCGCGGCGATCAGACACACCCGCGCGGCGGCGCGGCGCGCGCCCATGTCAGCTGCCTCCCAGGGCATCGCGCTTGACCTCTACCACATTGCGATAGGCACTCGACTTGGGCAGCTTGTCCAGCGCCACCTGGTAGGCCTTGCGCGCCTCGTCCGGTTTGCCCATTGCAACCAGCACGTCGCCGCGCGCATCGGCAAACAGCGCGGCGAAGGGTTCGGGATGGGCGCGGTCCAGCGCCAGCAGCGCCTCGGGGTACATTTTCTGATCGAGCCGGGCCCCCGCCAGGCGCAGGGCGGCGAGCGCTGCGGTCTGGGGATCGCGGGCGTTGTCGGCGGCCCAGACGAGCCATTCGGCCGCTTCGTCGGGCTTGCCGGCATCGAAGCTCGCCTTCGCGGCCAGCAAGGCAGCGCGGGCGCCATAGCTGGTGCGGACGAACTGTTCGCGGATGCGGCCCGCCAGTTCGGCGGCCTTGGCGGCATCGCCCGCTGCGGTGGCGTCCTCCAGTTCGCCAAACACGGCCGCCGCTTCCAGGGCCTGGGTCGACTTCCAGTGCCGCCAGCCCTGGATGCCGCCCACGCCCAGCACGAAGGCCACCACCGCGGCGATCACCAGCCGGCCGTTCTGCGCCCACCACGCCTTGAGGGCGGCGATGTTTTCCTGTTCTTCAAGATCGTAGACAGCCATGGCTCACACCTTCCGGGATTGCATGATCAGAGGCACGAGGTCGTCGACGCCGACTCGCACCTGTTCGGACAACTCGCGCAACGGCTTCAGGCTTGCCTGCCCGGCCGCCGCCTCGTCTTCACCGACAATCACGGCGAAACGGGCGCCGCTGCCGTCGGCCTTCTTCATCTGCGACTTGAAGCTGCCGCCGCCGCAGTGGAGCACCACCTCCGCGCCCGCCGCGCGCAACCGCTCCGCCACGCTCCAGGCGTGCGCCTGCGCCAGCGCGCCGCTCCACACGAGGTAGACGTCCGGGCCAGCCGCGGGCGGCCGCAGCCCGCCTTCCGCCAGCAGCGCGAGCAGCCGTTCCACGCCCATGGCGAAGCCGGCGCCCGGCGCGGGCTTTCCACCGATCTGGGCGATCAGGCCGTCGTAGCGACCGCCGGCGCAGACCGTCCCCTGGGCGCCGAGCCGGGTGGTGACCCACTCGAACACGGAACGATTGTAGTAGTCGAGGCCGCGGACCAGGCGCGTGTTGATGCGAAACTCCACCTCGCAGAGACGCAAAAGGCGCTGAAGCTCCTCGAAGTGCTTGAGCGAGGACTCGTCGAGATCGTCGAGCAGCCGGGGCGCCTCCTCGACGACCGCCTGCATGCGAGGGTTCTTGCTGTCGAGCACCCGCAGCGGGTTGCCATGCAGCCTGCGCCGGGCATCTTCGTCGAGCTCGTCGAGGCGCGACTCCAGGTAATTCACGAGCCGCGCCCGGTAACGCGCGCGCGCGTCGGCGTCCCCCAGCGTGTTGATCTCCAGCGCCACGTCCTCCAGCCCGAGATCGCGCCACAGTCTCGCGCCCATCACGATCAGCTCGGCGTCCGCGTCCGGGCCCTCGAACCCGAGCGCCTCCGCGCCCACCTGGAAAAACTGGCGGTAGCGCCCCTTCTGCGGCCGCTCGTGCCGGAACATGGGCCCCATGTACCAGAGGCGCTGGGGCCCGTTGTAGAGCAGGTTGTGCTGCACCACCGCGCGGAGCACCGAGGCGGTGTTCTCCGGCCGCAGCGTGAGACTCTCGCCGTTCAGGCTGTCGGTGAAGGTATACATCTCCTTCTCGACAATGTCGGTGACTTCGCCGATGGAGCGCACGAAGAGCTCCGTGCGCTCGAGGATGGGCGTGCGGATCTGGCGGTAGCCGTAGCGCGCCAGCCAGGCGCGTACCGTGTCCTCGAAGAACTCCCACAGGGGAGCCTCCTCGGGCAACATGTCGTTCATGCCCCGCACGGCCTGGATGGTGTCGCTCATGGATGGTTCTTCTGGCTGCCGCGCCGGAACGGCGCGGGCGGATGATCAGGAGATGGAGGCCTCGCCGGCCAGGGCGCTCTGGCCCGGCTGCTCGAAGCGGCTGCGCACGTAGTCCTCGACAATTGCCTGGAACTCCTCGGCAATGCGATCGCCCTTCAGGGTGACGGTCTTGCGGCCGTCCACGAACACCGGCGCCACGGGCACCTCACCCGTGCCGGGCAGGCTGATGCCCACGTTGGCGAACTTGCTCTCGCCCGGTCCATTCACCACGCACCCCATCACCGCCACATGCATGTTCTCCACGCCCGGATAGCGGCCGCGCCACACGGGCATCTGCTCGCGCAGGAAGCTCTGGATGCGCGCGGCCAGCTCCTGGAACACGGTGCTGGTGGTGCGGCCGCAGCCGGGACAGGCGATGACCAGCGGGGCGAAGGAGCGGATGCCCATGGTCTGGAGTATTTCCTGGGCCACCACCACCTCACGGGTGCGCTCGCCGCCCGGTTCGGGCGTGAGCGAGACGCGGATGGTGTCACCAATGCCCTCCTGGAGCAGTACCGCGAGCGCCGCCGTGGAGGCCACGATGCCCTTGGAACCCATGCCAGCTTCGGTGAGCCCGAGGTGCAGCGGGTAGTCGCAGCGCGCCGCCAGGGTGCGGTAGACGCGGATCAGGTCCTGCACGCCGCTCACCTTCGCGGACAGCACGATGCGCTCGCCGGGCATGCCCCAGGCCTCGGCCTGGGCGGCGCTCTCCAGCGCCGAGACCACCAGCGCCTCGCGCATCACGGCGCCCGCCTCCAGAGGCTGCGGACACGCCGCGTTCTCGTCCATGAGGCGCGCCAGCACGGCCTGGTCGAGGCTGCCCCAGTTCACGCCGATGCGGATGGGCTTGGCGTTGCGGTTGGCGATCTCGATCATGGTGGCGAACTGTTCATCGCGCTTCGAGCCCTTGCCCACGTTGCCCGGGTTGATGCGGTACTTGTCCAGCACCTCGCCGCAGGCCGGGTGCTGGGTGAGCAGCCGATGGCCGTTGAAGTGGAAATCGCCCACCAGCGGCACGTTGCAGCCCATGCGGTCGAGGCGCTCGCGAATGTGCGGAACGGCCGCGGCCGCCTCGGCGGTGTTGACGGTGATGCGCACCACCTCGGAGCCAGCGCGCGCCAGATCGAACACCTGCTGCGCGGTGGCAGAAACGTCGGCGGTGTCGGTGTTGGTCATGGACTGCACCATCACGGGCGCATCACCGCCCACACGCACGTGACCGACGTGCACCAGGCGGCTGCGGCGACGCGGGAGGGCTGGCTCGCTCATGGGATCATTCCAGGGTGAGACGCGCAACATCGGTGCGCGTGTGGGGGGCAAGGTCCACCGGGGTGCCGCGATAGCTGAGTTCGACGCCCGAGGCGCCTCCCACCACGAGTCGAAGGGGAGGCCTGCCCCGGACCTCCTGGCTGCCGCCCTTGAGGTTGAGCTGACTGAAGATCACGCGGCCTTCAGCATCCCGAACCTCTACCCAGGAATCGCGCAGGAAGCGGAAGCGCAGCCCCGCCGCAGCAGCGGCCTCGTCGGCGGCGGGGTCCGCGGCGGGCATGGCGGCCCTGGACACGTGCGCGTCCGCGGCTGGCGCCGAGGGGGTTTCGCCTGGCTGGGCGCCGGGCAGCGCGGCCTCGGGTTGAACGAGAACGACTTCGGAGGGCGGAGGATGGAGCGTCGAAAGCGCCGCCAACAGCACCGCCGCCGCCACCACCACGACCGCAAGCACCCTCGCTGCGGAGGCGCGCTTGTAGCGCCGCCGCCGTTCCGGTACCGCGATGGCGAGGGATGGACGCGGACCCGCTGCTTCCACGACCCTGCCGGCGGCAGGCTCGCCCGGCGTCGGCGCTTCGCCAACCGCGGATCCCGCCGCCGCAACGACGGCAGCATCGAGCCCGAGCAGAAGGGCGTAGTTTCTAAGAAAGCCGCGCGCGAACAGCCCGCCAGGCAGCGCCGTCAGATCGTCGCCCTCCATGGCTTCCACTTGGCGCGGCGCGAGCCTGAGCTGTTTTGCCGCTTCCGCGACGCTCAGGCCTCGCCGCTCGCGCTCAGCACGCAGCCGCTGCCCGGGCGTGTATTCAGCCAACGGAGCCTCCGAGACCGAGGGCCCTGGCGGCGATCCGCACCCGTCGATCCCAGGTGCCGCGACCATGCCCGAACCCACACCCATGCAATCGGACTGCAACTCACGTGTACGCATGCGGCGACTTAATCGAAACGTCCCTCGCGCAGCAGCTGGGTTTCCTGCGCATTGGGGAATCGCTGCTCGAGCAGCGAGGCATAAGACCGCATGGCGGAACGGTCACCGGCCCGCCGCTCGATGCGCACGCCCATCCAAAGGCTCGCAGCGTCGGGGGTCTTGATGACCTGCATGAAGCGCGACAGGTTGGCCTTGGCGCTATCCAGCCTGCCCGCCTCGAACTGCAACTGCGCGAGGCTGATGAGCGCCCGCGGATAGCTGGGCTCCAGCTCTACCGCTCGTTGAAAGTGCTCCATCGCTTCCGCCGGGTTGCCGCCGCGCCGCGCACACACCCCAGCGTTGGTATAGGCCTCGTGGGATTTGTTGTAGAGAGTGTTTCGCGCCGCAACCAGGAAATAGCGGATGGCATCCTTCTCACGCTGGCGGTTGCAGAGGAACAGTCCGTAATTATTGTTTGCATCGGGGTCCCGCGGGTCGATCTTGAGCGCTCGCTCGAAGCTCTGGCGCGCCATCTCGTCTTCCTTCAGCGCCATGTAGACCAGGCCCATCATGTTATGGGCAGGGACGTATCGAGGATCGATGGCCAGGGACTCGCGGAATTCCTCCAGGGCTACCTTGTACTGCCCCACCTGGAAATAGCCCGTGCCAAGCTCGGTGTGGGCGCGGGCGCGCTCCTGGGGGCTGGCAGGCGTTGGCCGTTGCGCGGCCGGCGGCTGCAACTGCGGCGGCTCCTCGCGGCGCGGCTCGCGCGAGCCGCAGGCGGCGAGAAGCGCAGCCAGCAAGACGGATGCAATGCGCGGCGTCACTATCGCAGCGCCTCCTCGGCCTCGCGGCGCACGGCGCGCCGCGTCCGATCAAGCACGCGGCCGGCGAGCTGGCCGCAGGCGCCGTCGATGTCCTCGCCGCGCGTACGGCGCACCGTGGTGACGAACCCTGCTTCCATGAGCACGGACTGGAATGCCGCGATGGCCTCAGGCCGCGAGCGCTCGAAACCCGCCCCAGGGAACGGATTGAAGGGGATGAGGTTGAACTTGCACGCCAGGTCGCCCACGAGCTCGACCAACCGCCTGGCGTGCGCGGCGGAGTGATTGGCGGCGCGCAGCATGACGTTTTCGAAGGCGACGATATCGCGAGGCGCGCCGCGGCGCTGCCACTTGAACGCCGGGCCGCAGGCCGCAGGCGGGTCATCTGCCTCGTCGTCGCCCGCGGCATGGGCGGATTCCACGTAGCGGCGGCAGGCCGCCAGCAACTGCGCGAGCGGCCACTTGCGGTTGATGGGCACCAGGCGGTCCCGCAAGGCGTCGTCGGGCGCGTGCAGCGACACCGCCAGCGACACGGGGCAGGCCTCGCGCAGGCGGTCCATCCACGGCACCATCCCGGAGGTGGAGAGCGTAACGCGCCGGCGCGACAGGCCATAAGCGTGGTCGTCGAGCATCACCCGCAGCGCCGTGACCACCGCGTCGAAATTTGCGAGCGGCTCGCCCATGCCCATCATCACCACGTTGGTGACCGGACGGAGCCCTGCTGCCGCGTCGGCCCCCAGGGAGCGATTGGCGTGCCAGAGCTGGCCGACGATCTCGGCGGTGGAAAGGTTGCGGTTGAAGCCCTGCCGCCCCGTGGAGCAGAAGGCGCACTCCAGCGCGCAGCCCACCTGGCTCGACACGCAGAGCGTGCCGCGATTGGCCTCGGGGATGAACACGGTCTCGATGCCGTTCCCCACCCCCACGTCGAGCAGCCACTTGCGCGTGCCATCGGCGGCCGTGGAGTCGCTCAGCACCCCGGGCGCGCGGATCTCGCTGTCGGCGGTGAGCTTCGCCCGCAGCTCGCGGGAGAGGTCGGTCATGGACTCGAACTCCGCCGCCAGGCTGCGGTGCATCCAGCGCATCAGCTGCCGCGCGCGGAACGCCTTCTCGCCGCGCGCCTCCAGCCAGACGCGCAGCCCTTCGGTGTCGAAATCGAGCAGGTTGACGGGCATCAGCGGCCGTGCACGTCCACCGAGGGGAAGAAATAGGCGATCTCGATGGCCGCGTTCTCGGCGCTGTCGGAGCCGTGCACAGCGTTGGCGTCGATGGACTGGGCGAAATCGGCGCGGATGGTGCCCTTGTCGGCCTTGCTCGGGTCGGTGGCGCCCATGAGCTCGCGGTTGCGCTGAATGGCGTTGTCGCCCTCCAGCACCTGGATCATCACCGGGCCCGACACCATGAAGTCCACGAGATCCTTGAAAAATGGCCGCGCGCGGTGCACGGCATAGAAACCTTCGGCCTGGGGGCGGGAGAGCTGGGTCATGCGTGCAGCCACGATTTTCAGGCCCGCGGCTTCGAAGCGCGCGTAGATCTGTCCGATCACGTTCTTCGCAACCGCATCGGGCTTGATGATGGACAGGGTTCTTTCGACAGCCATTCGGATCTCCATCTCGTTCACAAGGACGCCTAAAAAATTTCAAGGCAATTCATAAAGATAGCATGAGACACACGTCCCGGCCAAGGGTTTCCGCCGACACAACCGGGCGCCTTGCCGCTGCTGCGGTCCATTAGCGGCGCAGCGGTCGAAAGGCGTAGCATCGCGCATCCCACCAGCGGCGCCGATCCCATGGCCAACTCACCCATCGCCAACGACTCGCAAGCCATCAAGGCCCGCGCTATCCAAAGGCTGGTGGCTGCGCTGGTACTCATCGCCGCGGCCGTGGTGGCGCTGGCGCTGCTTGATCGTGCAGCCGAGCATCGCAAGCTGGAAGCTACCGTTCCCGAGGCGCCGGCGCCCGTGGAGGCCGCCGCGCCACGGCCGGAAATGCCGCCGCCCGCGGAAAAGCCCCCGGTCCCCGATGTGCCGCCGCCTCCGCCCATGGTCGATGCGGAAGACCCCCTCAAGCGCCCGTCGGGAGAGTCCAAGCCTCTAGCCGCCAGCGAGGTCAGTGACGTGCCCGAGGATACAGAGCCCAGAGCCAGGACAGGGCGAAAGCCTGCCTCGGGTGCACCCCCATCTGCGCCATCTAAACCCCCCGGGGGCGCGAACAGCACCGACGCCCCGGCCACTCAGGTGCCGGCGACGGCCAGAGCGCCCGAGCCTGCACCGGCGGCAACCCAGCCTGCTGAAGGCAAACCCCTCATGGTCCAGGTGGGCGTGTTTTCCTCGGCGGCCAATGCCGAGGCCCTGCGCGACAGGCTCCGCCAGGCGGGCATCCAGGCCCAGACCGAGACGCGCCTGCAGGTGGGCCCCTTCAAGGACCGGGCCGAGGCCGAACGCACCTTGCTGCGCCTGAAGGAGCTGGGCGTGAAGGGCGTGGTGGTGCCGCAGCGCTAGCCGCCAGCGCAGCTACATGCCCAGCGCGCGCGGCAGCGCCAGCGACACCGCTGGCACGTAGGTCACCAGCACCAGGTAGAGCAGCATCAGCCCCACCCAGGGCAGGCAGGCGATGGACACCTCGGTGAGCCCCATCTTCGCGAGGTGGCTGGCCACGAACAGATTCAGGCCCACGGGCGGGTGGAGCATGCCGATCTCCATGTTCACGGTCATGATGATCCCCAGATGGATGGGATCGATGCCCAGCTGGGTGGCGATGGGCAGTACCAGGGGCGCGAGGATCAGCACGATGGAGCTGGGCTCCATGAACTGCCCAGCCAGGAGCAGCGCGAGGTTCACTGCCATGAGGAAGGCCCCCGGCG
>DAIPHN010000015.1:0-29285 GCA_036771335.1 Burkholderiales bacterium | reverse complement strand
CTGGGCAAGGACCTGAAGACCTACGACCGGGCGTGGACGAAGATCAAGACGAAATAGCGCTCTGGCGGGACGTGCCGCCAAGGCATTGAACCCAATAAGCTTTCACGGTTGACGCGCCCGCCTTGCAGCGTTAAGTTTCCAGCCAACGCGCCGATTTGAGCAGCAGCTTGCGGGCGCGCTACAAATCCCGCTAAAGCGCGCCGCGACCCGGACGCCCTTTGGCCTCCGGGTTTTTCGTTTTCGAGGTTTGCCTTGTCCCAAGACCGCACCGCCCTGCTTCGCCACCTGCTCGCCGAGCGCATCCTGATTCTCGACGGTGCCATGGGCACCATGATCCAGGGTCAGGGGCTCGAGAAGCACCACTATCACGGCGACCGGTTTTGCGACCACCACTGCGAGCAGTCGGGCAACAACGACCTGCTCACGCTCACCCAGCCTGGCGTCATCGGCTGGATCCATTCCGCCTACCTGGAGGCGGGCGCGGACATCATCGAGACCAACACCTTCAATTCCACGCGCGTTGCCATGGCCGACTACGGCATGGAGCCTCATGTGCGGGAACTGAACTTCGAGGGTGCGCGCCTGGCCGCCGAGATCGCTGGCCGCTTTTCCCGGCAGACGCCGGACAAGCCGCGCTTCGTGGCCGGGGTGCTGGGCCCCACCAACCGCACTGCCTCGCTCTCGCCCGATGTCTCCGATCCGGGCGCGCGCAACGTCTCCTTCGACGAACTGGTGTCGGCTTACCTGGAAGCCACCGATGGCCTGGTGGCCGGCGGCGCGGACCTGCTGCTGGTGGAGACGGTGTTCGACACGCTCAACTGCAAGGCCGCGCTGTTCGCCGTGCAGGAGTATTTCGAGCGCCACGGTGTCGACCTGCCCGTGTGGGTGTCGGGCACCATCACCGACAAGTCGGGCCGCACGCTCTCCGGCCAGACCACCGAGGCGTTCTGGAACTCCATCCGCCACGGTTACCTGTTCGCCGTGGGCCTGAACTGCGCCCTGGGCGCGGCCGACCTGCGGCCCTACATCGAAGAGTTGTCCGGCATCGCCGACACCTTCATCAGCATCCACCCCAACGCGGGCCTGCCCAACGCCTTCGGCCAGTACGACGAAACGCCCGGCTACACCTCGGGGCTGCTGCGGGAATTCGCTGAAGCCGGTTTCCTCAACATCGCCGGCGGATGCTGCGGCACCACGCCCGAGCACATTCGCGCCATTGCGGCGGCCGTGAAGGGCATGCCGCCGCGCAAGCCGCCCGTGCTGGAAAAGAAGCTGAGGCTGTCGGGCCTTGAGCCGCTCAACATCGGCGATGACGCCCTGTTCGTGAACGTGGGCGAGCGCACCAACGTCACCGGTTCGCGCGCCTTCGCGCGGCTGATCCTCAACAACCAGTACCCCGAGGCGCTGGCCGTGGCACGCCAGCAGGTGGACAACGGCGCCCAGATCATCGACGTGAACATGGATGAGGCCATGCTGGACTCGAAGCAGGCCATGGTCACCTTCCTCAACCTGGTGGCCTCCGAGCCCGACATCTCGCGCGTGCCGGTGATGATCGACTCCTCCAAGTGGGAGGTGATCGAGGCGGGCCTGAAGTGCGTGCAGGGCAAGGGCATCGTCAACTCCATCAGCCTGAAGGAGGGCGAGGCCGAGTTCCTGCGCCAGGCGCGGCTGCTGCGCCGTTACGGCGCCGCCACCGTGGTCATGGCCTTCGACGAGCAGGGCCAGGCCGACACCCTGAAGCGCCGCGTGGAGATCTGCGCGCGCGCCTATCACCTGCTGCTCAAGGAAGCGCACTTCCCGCCCGAGGACATCATCTTCGATCCCAACATCTTCGCCGTGGCCACGGGCATCGAGGAACACGCCGGCTACGGGGTGGATTTCATCGAGGCCACCCGTGCGGTGCGCAAGGCGCTGCCCCATGCCAAGGTAAGCGGCGGTGTGTCCAACATCTCCTTCTCGTTCCGCGGCAACGACGGGGTGCGCGAGGCTATCCACACCGCCTTCCTCTACCACGCTGTGAAGGCCGGCATGACCATGGGCATCGTCAACGCCGGGCAGCTGGGCGTGTACGAGGAGATCCCCAAGGACCTGCTGGAGCGCGTGGAGGACGTGATCCTCAACCGCCGGCCCGATGCCACCGAGCGCCTGGTGAGCTTCGCCGAGACCTACAAGGCCGGCGGCAAGGCCCAGTCCGAGGACCTCTCCTGGCGCGCGGCGCCGGTGGCCGAGCGCCTGCGCCACGCCCTGGTGAAGGGCATCAACACCTTCATCGTGGAAGACACGGAAGAGGCCCGCCGCGGCTTCGAGCGCCCCATCCAGGTGATCGAGGGGCCGCTCATGGACGGCATGAACGTGGTGGGCGACCTGTTCGGCGCGGGCAAGATGTTCCTGCCCCAGGTGGTGAAGTCGGCGCGTGTCATGAAGGAAGCGGTGGCCTACCTGGTGCCCTTCATCGAGGAGGAGAAGGCGCGCTCCGGCGAGGCGGCCAGGGCCAAGGGAAAGATCGTCATCGCCACCGTCAAGGGCGACGTGCACGACATCGGCAAGAACATCGTGGCGGTGGTGCTCCAGTGCAACAACTTCGAGGTGGTGAACCTCGGGGTGATGGTGCAGGCGGACAAGATCCTCGAGACCGCTCGCGCCGAAAATGCCGACATCGTCGGCCTGTCCGGATTGATCACGCCTTCTCTTGAGGAGATGGCCCACGTGGCGAAGGAGATGCAGCGCCAGGGCTTCACCATCCCGCTGCTTATCGGCGGCGCCACCACCTCGCGGGTGCATACCGCCGTGAAGATCGCGCCCCACTACGACCAGCCCGTCATCTGGGTGCCCGATGCCTCCCGCAGCGTGGGCGTGTGCAGCAACCTGCTCTCCGACGAGCTGCGCGACGACTACGTCCGCAAGGTGCGCGCCGAGGTGGAGAAGACCCGTGAGCAGCACCGCGGCAAGAAGGGGCAGGGGCCCCACCACGGTATTGCCGCCGCCCGCGCCCATGGGCTGAAGACCGACTGGAGCGCCTACGCGCCGCCCGCGCCCAGGCGCCCCGGGCTGCACGTGCTGCGCGACTATCCGCTGGAGGAGCTGGCTGCCGTCATCGACTGGACGCCCTTCTTCCAGACCTGGGAGCTCGCCGGCCGCTATCCGAAAATCCTCGACGACACGGTGGTGGGCGAGGCGGCGCGCAACCTGTTCGCCGACGCCCAGGCCATGCTGCGCCGGATCATCGACGAGAAATGGCTCGAGGCGCGGGGCGTGGTGGGCCTGTTCCCGGCCAGCCGCGTGAACGGCGACGATATCGAGATCTACGCCGACGAGTCGCGCAGCCGCGTGCGCATGACCTGGCATTGCCTGCGCCAGCAGATGGTCAAGCCCGAGGACCGCGCCAACCTCTCGCTCGCCGATTTCATCGCCCCGTGCGATTCCGGCGTGCCCGACTGGATCGGCGCCTTCGCCGTCACCGCCGGCATCGGCATCGAGGAGCGCGTGACGGCCTACGAGGCTGTCCACGACGACTACAACGCCATCCTGCTCAAGGCCCTGGCCGACCGCCTGGCCGAGGCCTTCGCCGAGCGGCTGCACCAGCGCGTGCGCACCGATTTCTGGGGCTATGCGCCCGACGAGCAACTGGACGTGGAAGCGCTCATCGGCGAGCGCTACCGCGGCATCCGCCCCGCGCCCGGCTATCCGGCCTGTCCCGACCACACGGAAAAGGGGCCGCTGTTCGAGCTGCTAGGCGCCACCGCCAATGCCGGCATCTCGCTCACGGAGAGCTACGCCATGCTGCCCACCGCCTCGGTGAGCGGCTTCTACTTCTCCCACCCCCAGTCGCAGTACTTCGCCACCGGCAAGGTGGACCGCGATCAGGTGGAGGACTACGCCCGGCGCAAGGGCATGAGCCTGGCGGAAACCGAGCGCTGGCTGGCGCCGGTGCTGTCCTATGAACCGGGCGGCGTACCGCAGAAAACCTCCGTCGCGGCGGCAGGCTGAGACGAACCCGCGGGCGGGAAGCGTGACGCCCGGGGAACCGGCGCCGCGTCTTTTTGTCCAGGAACGGGTCTGCTGCTCGCCTCACACCTGCTGCGCCCCCTGACATGAACCTCTCCGGTGCCCCGCTTCCTGTTGCCTGGCAGTGGTGCGCCACGTTCATCGTGTTGCTGGCAGGCGCCTGGGTGTGGCGTACTGCCCCGTGGCGGCGGCTGCTGGACGACACCGGCAGCCATGTTTTTTTCGGTGCCTGCGTGGCCACCTTCGCCCTGTGGCGCCTGCAACCCGAGGCGCTGCGCGGGCTCGATTTCCACCTGCTCGGGGCCACGGCCTTCACGCTGCTGCTGGGCCCGCAACTCGCCCTCCTGGGGCTGTCGGCGGTAATGGCGGCGCTGGCCTTCGCGCGCGGCTGGCCGCCCGCCACCGTGCCCATGAGCATCATGCTGTTGGCGGTGCTGCCCGTGGCCCTGAGCGCCGCGGTGCTGCGAGCCTCCGAGCGGCTGCTGCCCCGGAACCTGTTCGTCTACCTCTTCGTGGCCGCCTTCCTGGGGTCGGCGGTTTCCATGATGGCCAGCGGCACCACCTCGGCGGGCATGCTCGCCGCCTACGCCGCCCCGGATACGGCCACCATGGCCGAGCAGTTTCTGCCCTATTGCCTGTTGCTGGGATTCGCCGAAGCCACGCTCACCGGCATGGTCATGACGCTGCTGGTGGTGTACCGGCCGGCGTGGGTGAGCACCTTCAGCGACGAGCGTTACCTGGCGCGCCGCTGACCCGTCGCGCCCCTTCCCCGGAGTTGATGGTTTCCATGAATCCGCGATTTCTCGTTGCCGGTTTGCTGGCTGTCCTGCTGCAGATGCCCTCGCTTGCCGCGGCCGAGCGCGTGCACCGCTACCGGGTGAGCGCCGATCCCGAGCTCACGCGGCTTACGGTGCGGGCCTGTTTTGCCGGTCAGCCGCCCACGGAGCTGGTGGCCGATTCCCTCGATGCCCCGGGCGCTTTCCTGGAGGCCCGCGTGGTGGATCAGCGCACCCGCCTTGCCGCCAACGGCACCGAGCTGCGGCTGCGCGACGTGCCGCGGGACGGCTGCGTCGAATACGCCGTCAACGTGACCGGCAACGGCACGCGGCACGATTTCTCGGGCAATTCCACCAAGCGCGTCGGCCGGGACCTGTTCACCGAGGTGGGCCTGTGGTTCTGGCGCCCGGTGCAGCTCGGTCCCGACGAGGACATCGAGGTGGTGTTCGACCTGCCCCCGGGGCTGTCGGTGTCGGCGCCCTGGATGCCGGTGCTGGTGCGGGATCTGCCCACCTACCGGGTCGGGCGCGGGCCCGCGGACCGGCCTTCGTCGGTGGCCTTCGGCCGCTTCCGCGAGGTGCCGGTGGAGGTGCCTGGCGCGGTGCTGCGGATGGCGGTGCTGGACGGCACGCCGCCCGCCGACATGGAGGCGATGCGCGCCTGGATCGAGGACGCGGCACGATCGGTGGCGGCGGTGTACGGCCGCTTCCCGGTGCCCAGCCCGCAGATCCTGGTGATGCCCGGCGCGCGCGCCGCGGAGCCCACGCCGTCGGCTTACGTGCTGCGCGGCGGCCAGGCAGCGGCGCACTTCTTCGTCAACCAGCGCCGCCCGCTGCGGGACTACGTGGAAGACTGGACCGCGCCCCACGAGCTGTCCCACCTGCTGCTGCCCTACGTGCGCTCCCAGGATGCCTGGCTGTCCGAAGGCATGGCGAGCTACTACCAGGGCATTGTGCGCGCCCGCAGCGGCGCCCTTTCCCCCGAGGAGGCGTGGCAGCGCATGCACTCCAGCTTCAAGCGCGCGCGCGACTGGTCCGCCAGGGGCGCCACGCTTGCCCAGGCCACCGAGCGCATGTTCCGCGACGGCGGCTACATGCGCGTGTACTGGTCCGGCGCGGCCATCCTGCTGCTGGCCGACGTGCGGCTGCGCGCTGCGAGCGGCGGCGCCCAGTCCCTGGACACGGTGCTGGAGGCCTTCGGGCGCTGCTGCCTCGACCCCGATGCCGAGTGGACCGCCCGCCAGGTGTTCGAGCGCTTCGACCAGATCGCCGGCGGCACGGTGTTTCGCGATCTCTACGCAGCCCACGTGAACGCGGAGGGTTTCCCCGACCTGTCCGGCGTGTACGCCGAGCTGGGCCTGCGAGCTCTGGGCGGCAAGGTGGAGCTCACGGACAAGGCGCCGCTCGTCCAGGTGCGCGACGCCATCATGGCCCCCGGGGGTTATCGCTCGCCGGCGGTGCTGCTGGGCACGCGCTGACCTGCGGGCTCGCGCCCGACGCTGGGCGTATGGACGGTGGTTCCGCAGGTAGGGCAGCGCCCCGCGCGCGCAGGCGAACGTGCGGCCTGCGGTGCAATTGGCTCGGTCTCGATGGGTATCATGGCCCGGTTGCGGCCCCGCCAGGCGGCCGCGCTCCCGAGAGATTGCCGTGCCCCTGCCCGCTCCGCCGCCCATGGTCACCGCCGTGCTGCTGCTCACGGCTTCCAACGTGTTCATGACCTTCGCGTGGTATGCCCACCTGAAGGAATTGCAGGCGCGGCCGTGGTTCGTGGCGGCCCTGCTCTCGTGGAGCATCGCGCTGTTCGAGTACCTGCTGCAGGTGCCAGCCAACCGCATCGGCTACACGGCGCTGTCGCTGCCGCAACTGAAAATCCTCCAGGAGGCCATCACCCTGACGGTGTTCGTGCCCTTCTCCCTGTTCTACATGCATCAGCCCTTGAAGCTCGATTACCTGTGGGCGGGGCTGTGCATCCTGGGGGCTGTCTATTTCATCTTCCGCAGCTAGGAGAACGCCGTGAACGACCTGTGCTTTGAAACCGCCCGTGGCCTCGCCCGCCGCATCCGCGCCCGCGAGGTGTCGGCCGTGGAGGTGCTGCACGCCCATGTGGCGCAGATCGAGCGCACCAATGGGGCGGTGAACGCCATCGTCACCCGCTCCTTCGAGCAGGCCGAGGCCGATGCCCGGCGCATCGATGCCCAGCTCGGCCGCGGTGAGGACCCCGGGCCGCTGGCGGGGCTGCCGGTGGCCCACAAGGATCTGGTGCAGACGCGCGGCGTGCGCACTACCTTCGGCTCGCCGCTGTTCGCCGACTTCGTGCCCGAGGCGGACGCCGCCATCGTGGAGCGGCTCAAGGCCGCGGGCGCGGTGAGCGTGGGCAAGACCAACACGCCGGAGTTCGGCGCGGGCTCCCAGACCTTCAACCCGGTGTTCGGGGCCACCCGCAACCCCTGGGACCTGACGCGCACCTGTGGGGGCTCGAGCGGCGGTGCGGCGGTGGCGCTGGCCTGCGGCATGGTGCCTCTGGCGGACGGCTCCGACCTGGGCGGCTCGCTGCGCAATCCGGCCGCCTTCTGCAATGTGGCCGGCTTCCGGCCATCGCCCGGGCGCGTGCCCAACTGGCCGAGCTTCAATGCCTGGTGGACGCTGCCGGTGCTGGGCCCCATGGCGCGCACCGTGGGCGACCTGGCCCTGATGCTCTCCGGCATGGCGGGCCCCGACAGGCGGGCGCCGCTGTCCATCCACGAGCCAGCCAGTCTTTTTGCCCGTCCCCTGGAGCGCGATTTTCGCGGCGTGCGCGTGGCGTGGAGCCGCGATCTCGGCGGCCTGCCCCTGGAGCGCGATGTGGGCCAGGTGCTGGAGGCCGCCGTGCCTTCGCTGGAAACCGTGGGCTGCGTGGTGGAGGAGGCTACGCCTGACCTGCGCGATGCCGACGAGATTTTCGAAACCCTGCGCGCCTGGAATTTCGAGCTGGTGTACGCCGATCTGCTGCGCACCCGGCGCGATCAGATCAAGGACACGGTGGTATGGAACATCGAGCGCGGCGCGGCGCTCTCCGGCCCGGACGTGGGCCGCGCCGAGCGGGGCCGCACCGAGCTGTTCCATCGCCTGCACGCCTTTTTTGAGCGCTCCGATTTCCTGGTCTGCCCCGTCACCCAGGTGATGCCCTTCGACCTATCGCTGGAATATCCGCAGAGGATCGAGGGCGGTGCCATGGAGAGCTACCTGGACTGGATGAAATCCTGCTACCGCATCTCGGCCACCACGCTGCCCGCACTGTCGGTGCCGGCGGGCTTTTCGGCGGGCGGCCTGCCCGTGGGCCTGCAGATTGTGGGGCCCTGGCAGCATGACTTCGCCGTTCTGCAGCTCGGCCACGCCTTCGAGCAGGCCACCGGCCACCACGCCCGCCGCCCGCCCATGGCGTAAGCCGCCGCCGCGGTTATCATTCGTTGCCTTCCGGGCGCCGCCGCCCGCTTCCATCCACCGGCCCGCCAGGGCCTTCGCACCGTTCCCCGCATCCCATGTCCCCTCCGCGCTCACTCCTGATCTTCGCCCTCGCGGGCGCCCTCACCACGCCGGGACTGGTGCTCGCCCAGGCAGCCGACCCGGCGAAGGCGCCGCCGAGGGAGGCTGCCAGGGGCGACGCGCCGGCGCCCGGCACGCTGCGCCAGCCGCCCTCGGCGCGAAAGAAGAACCGCGTCTTTCTGAAGGACATCGCCGGGCTTTGGGCGGCCGCCGACTGGTTCGCGGCCGTGGAGGCCGAGCGCGCGCCCCACGCCGCGGCGAGGAAGGCCAGGCCGCTGGTGATCAACATCCAGCAGGAGGGACGGCAGTGGCCGATCCTGCGCACCGACTTCAGCCGTGCCGTGATCGAGCAGATCATCGAGATCGAGCCCACCGACCGCAACGATGCCTGGCGCCTGGTCACGGCGAAGAACGATCGCGGCGCGGTGTCGTCTTCGGAGGCAACCTACATCCAGTTCACCGGCAGCCGCGCAGCCTCGGGCCGCTTCGAGACCATCACCTTCAGAGAGCCCTCCTTCGCCAGGCGCCAGCCGCGCGCCTTCGTGCGGCTGGACGACGGCCTGGAGGCGCGTATCAATCGCGCGGTGATCGCCGGGCGCTACCGCGACGAGCAGGGTCGTGAGTGGAGTTTCTCGGAGGTAGGCGAACTCAGCGGCCCGGAGGGCAAGGTGGGCTACGAGATCTCTCTGGCGGCCAGCGGTGCAGGCTGCGAGTTCTTCGAAACAGCCGATGACAAGGCGCCCGGCGGCAAGCGGCGCACCGGCTACGCCTGGAAGTCGGGGCGCCTGAGCCTGTTCGCCACCACGGGCAGCAAGCCCTCGCAACTGCGCTGCGAGGCAAGGCCCTTCGCCGTGCTGGCGCCTGCGGCGGACACGTCGGCGAGCTGATCCGGCCCGCGAAGGCTTCGCCGGGCCTCGCCCGGCCCATACGAGGAGGGGAGCGCATGATGAAGACGACGATGGTGGCCACCGCCGCGCTGTGGGCGCTGGGCAGCCCGGCGCTGGCCGAGACCTGCGACCCGACGCTGGTGCCCTCGGAGGTGCTGGCCGCGGACGAGGCGCGCTATGCGGCGATGCTGGCGGTGGATGTGGCGGGCCTGGAGAGGTTGCTGGGCAACGATCTCTTCTACACCCACTCCAGCACCCAGATCGACGACAAGGCGGCCTACATCGAGGCCTTGCGCACCGGCAAGGTAGTATTCCGCGAGACCATGCGCAGCGATGTGCGCGTGGTGCCCTATGGCTGCACCGCGGTGATGACCGGCCGCGGCGACTTCAAGGTTGAGCTCGACGGCAAGCCCCTGGAGGTGCACATCCGCTTCACCAACGTGTGGGAGAAGCGTGGCATCGGCTGGCAGATGGTGGCCTGGCAGGCCACGCGGTTCCCGCCCAGGCCCTGACCCTCGCAGACCTGCCAGGTAGATCGGCGGGGATGCCCCGCCGTTTTTTTTCGTGCATCGGAAACGGGGCGCCTCTTAGAATCGAGGGCTATCTGTTGCCCTTGAACCCCGCCCGCCACGATCCGCGCATGTCCGAAGTCCTCGAAGACAACCGCCACCAGGACACCGTGCAGGAACACCTGCGCCAGGTGGAGGCGCTGCTTGCCAAGCACCGGCTGGTGGAACACATCGTCCATCAGCAGGACATGCCCCGCCACGAGCTGGTGGAGTCGCTGGTGCACAAGCAGAACCTGGCCGAGCTGCAGAAGAAGCTCGAATCGCTGCACCCCGCCGATGTGGCCTTCATTCTGGAAGCGCTGCCGCTGGACGACCGGCTGGTGGTGTGGAACCTGGTCAAGGCCGAGCGCGATGGCGAGATCCTGCTGGAGGTTTCCGACGCGGTGCGTGCCACGCTCATCGCGGACATGGAGCCCGAGGAGCTGGTGGCTGCCACCGAGCAGCTCGATCCCCAGGAGATCGCCGACCTCGCGCCCGATCTTCCCGAGGAGGTGATCGAGGACGTCTTCCAGGCTCTGGACACGGTGGAGCGCGAGCAACTGCGCGCCGCCATGTCCTACCCTGACGAGGCGGTGGGCGCGCTGATGGACTTCGACATGGTCCAGGTGCGCGAGGACGTGACCCTCGAAGTGGTGCTGCGCTATCTGCGCCGCCTCGATGAGCTGCCAGACCACACGGATCAGTTGTTCGTGGTGGACCGGGCGGAGGTGCTCAAGGGGGTGCTGCCGGTGATGCGGGTGCTGGTCACCGATCCGGAAAAGCTCGTGGCCGACGTGATGGTGGCCGATGCCGTGCGCCTCACCCCCACCCAGTCCGCCGAGGATGCCTCCCAGACCTTCGAGCGCTACGACCTGGTGTCGGCGGCGGTGGTGGACGATCGCGGCCGCCTCATCGGCCGGGTGACGGTGAATGCCGTGATGGACTACATCCGCGAGCAGAGTGACACCGAAATGCTCAACCTCGCCGGCCTGCGCGAGGACGAGGACATCTTTTCCTCGGTGTGGCAGTCGGCCAAGAACCGCTGGACCTGGCTGGCCGTCAATCTGGTCACGGCCTTCATCGCTTCGCGGGTGATCGGCCTTTTCGAAGGCAGCATCGAGAAGCTGGTGGCGCTCGCGGCGCTCATGCCCATTGTGGCGGGCATCGGCGGAAACTCCGGCAACCAGACCATCACCATGATCGTGCGCGCCATGGCCTTCAAGCAGATCACCCGCGAAGCGGCGCGCGCGCTGCTCAAGAAGGAAATCGCCATCAGCCTGCTCAATGGCCTGGTGTGGGGCGGCATCCTGGGGATGGCAGCCGTGTCGCTGTATGGCAGCTGGGCGCTGGGCGGGGTGATGACTCTCGCCATGACGCTCAACCTCATGCTGGCGGCCACAGCGGGGGTGTTCATTCCCATGCTCATGCACCGCTTCGGGCGCGACCCGGCAGTGGGCTCCAGCGTAATGATCACCGCGCTTACCGACAGCGGCGGGTTCTTCATCTTCCTTGGCCTGGCCACGCTATTCCTGCTGTAGCCCGCGTGCCGAACCCGCCGCGCTCTGAGCAGTCGAAGCGGCGTCCCCACCGCGAGTCAATTCCATGACCCACCGTAAGGCCGCCATAACTCCTTCCGAGATCACCCCCCGCGCGGTATTCGAGCAGCGCCGCGCCTTGCTTCGCCAGGCGGGCTTGCTGGGGGCTGGCATGGCCACCGGCGGCCTGCTGCTGCCAGGGGCCGCCCGGGCCAACCTCGCCCCGCGCCCCAGCGCCTTGAGCACCACCGAGGCGCGCACGCCCTACAAGGATGTGACCACCTACAACAACTTCTACGAGTTCGGCACCGGCAAGGATGATCCGGCCGAGCGCGCCGGCACGCTCAAGCCCCGCCCCTGGACGGTGATGGTGGAGGGCGAGTGCGCCAAGCCGCGCCGCTGGGATCTGGAAGAGCTGCTCAAGCTCGCGGCCCTCGAGGAGCGCGTCTATCGCATGCGCTGCGTGGAGGGATGGTCCATGGTGATTCCCTGGGTGGGCTATCCGCTGTCGGAGCTGATCCGCCGCGCAGAACCCACCGCCAAGGCCAAGTACGTGGAGTTCACCACCCTGCTCGACCCGAAGCAGATGCCCGGCCAGCGCGCGGCGGTGCTGGAATGGCCCTACGTGGAGGGGCTGCGCATGGACGAGGCCATGCATCCGCTGGCCATCCTGTGCCTGGGGCTGTATGGCGAGTTGCTTCCCAATCAGAACGGCGCGCCGGTTCGTATCGTGGTGCCGTGGAAATATGGCTTCAAGAGCGCCAAGTCCATCGTGCGCATCCGCTTCACCGAGGCCGAGCCGCGCACCGCCTGGAACAAGGCCATCCCCGGCGAGTACGGCTTCTACTCCAACGTCAACCCCGCCGTGGACCATCCACGCTGGAGCCAGCGGCGCGAGCGGCGTATTGGCGAGTTCGGCAAACGCGACACCCTCATGTTCAACGGCTACGCCGAGCAGGTGGCCCCGCTGTACGCGGGCATGGACCTGCGCAAGTTCTTCTAGCGCGGCGGCGCGCCGCCCCGGGTCCGGTGCCGAATCCGTCCCCGCGCCAGCTGGCGGCCCTCAAGGCCGTGGTGTTCGCGGCCTGTGTGGCGCCGGCGGCGCGCCTGGGCTGGCTCGCCTGGCGGGGCGGACTGGGGGCCAATCCCATCGAAGTCATCACCCGGTCCACGGGCTGGTGGACGCTGGCGCTGCTGGCAGTGACGCTGTCGGTCACGCCGCTGCGGCGCGCGCTGGGGGCGCCCTGGCTGCTGCGTTTGCGCCGCATGCTGGGGCTGTTCGCCTTTGGCTACGCGGTGCTGCACTTCACCACTTACCTGTGGCTGGACCAGTTCTTCGAACTGTCCGAGATAGCCCGCGATGTAGTGAAGCGCCCCTTCATCACCGTGGGCTTCACCGCCTTCGTGCTGCTGCTGCCCCTCGCCGCCACCTCCACCAACGCCATGGTGCGGCGCCTGGGCGCGCGGCACTGGCAGCGACTGCACCGCGCCGTGTATGGCATCGCCGCACTGGGCGTGCTGCACTTCTGGTGGCTGGTGAAGAGGGACATCACCGAGCCGGCGCTGTTCGCCCTGATCATCGGCGCGCTACTGGCGGCACGGCTGTGGTGGCGCTGGCGCGGGCCCGCGCCCGGGCGTTCAGTTCCGGGCGCCTGACACTTCCGCCAAGTACTCCACGAAGGCGGTGACCCGCGGCGCCACCGGCTTGCCCGGGTGCCACAGGGCATAGAGCTGGTATTCGGGCGAGCGCCAGCCCGGCAGCACCGGTAGCAGCGCGCCGCTGCGAAAAAACGGGTCGAGCATGAAGTCTACGTCGCACACCACGCCGAAGCCCGCCACGGCGGCGGCGAGGCAGGCGTCGGAATTGTTGCAGGTGAGCTTGCCCTGGGCGGGCACCACGAAGGGCTTGGCGCGGGCACGGGCGACGGGCTCGAACTCCCAGTCGAAGGGCTTGCCGGCGGCGGAGTTGATGTAGTCCACGGTGTCGTGATCCGCCAGCTCGCGCGGGTGTCGTGGCGTGCCGCGCGCGGCCAGATAGGCGGGGCTCGCGGCGCTGTTCAGGCGGTAGGCCGTGAGCCGCCGGTACTTCAGGTTGTGGGCCGGCGGCAGCGAGCCGCGCACGAACACGTCCGCATCGGCGCTGGCCACCTCGTCTACCTTCTCGTTGAGCACCAGGCGCAGGCGCACCCGCGGATGGCGATGCAGGAACTCGGGCAGCCGCGCGGCCAGCACGCGCGTGCCGAAGAACTCCGGCACCTCCACCACCAGCGGCCCGGCCACCTCGCCCGCGCGCTGGGCATATTCATTGTCCAGCGCCGCGATCTGGTCGAGGATGGCGGCCACCTTCGCCGCGTAGCGCTCCCCCTCGGGCGTGAGCGCCACGCGCCGCGTGGTGCGCGTGAACAGCCGCGCGCCCAGATGGGATTCGAGCCGCGCCACCTGGCTGGACACCGCCGCCCGAGAAATGCCCAGGGCGCGCGCCGCGGTGCTGAAGCTGCCCGAGGCGGCCACTTCGGCGAAGGTGTGCATGAGGGCGAGGTTGTCGGCCATGGGGGCGGGCAGGACGGGAATAATTGTCAATACATGCAGAACAGTGTTGCCAGACCGCAAATCCAGTGTTGACAGCATACTGCGGCCTCCCTGTTTCCGGAACGCCCCCGCCGGCGCATGCCATGTCCTTCACCGCCGTTTTCCGCCGCGAGGCCCTGAGCCTCGTGCAGCTCGCCGTGCCCCTGGTGGCCGGCCTCACCGTCTCCTCCCTGCTGCTGCTCACCGACACGTGGCTGCTCGGCCCCCTGGGCGAGACCGCGCTCGCCTCGGCCTCGCTGGCGGCGAGCGTGAGCGTCATCCTGTGGTCGGCGCTGTACGGCTTCCTGGCGCCCGTGGGCGTGCTGGTGGCGCGCGCCTGGGGGGCGGGCGACCATCGCAAGGTGGCCGCGGTGGTGGCCCACGGCCGCTGGCTTGGGCTGGCTATCGGCGTAGGTTCGGCCGCCACCATGGGGGCCATGCTGCTGGCGTTGCCCGCCATGGGCCAGCCCGCCGAGGTGGTGCGTGGCATCGGCCCCTACTGGATCGCCATGTCCCTGGTGCTGGTGCCCTACAGCGTGAACCTGGTGTTCAAGCAACTGCTCGACGCGGTGGGCCGGGCGTGGACCGGAGTGGCGCTCATGTCCCTGGCGGTGGTGGTGAACGTGCCGCTCAACTACGCGCTGATCCATGGGGCCTGGGGCTTTCCGCGCCTGGGCCTGGCGGGCGCGGGTGTGGCCACGCTCGCGGCCGAGGCGGTGGCGCTGCTCGCCTTCTGGATCCACTGGCGCTGCTCGCCCGCCATGGCACCCCTGCGCCAGGCGGTGCGGCTGCACCGGCGCCGGTTTTCCCTGCAGACCCGCGAAGGCATTCCCATGGGCGTGCAGTACCTCGCCGAGGGCAGTGCCCTGGCGGTGGCGGGTGTGCTCATCGGCCTGCTGGGCGCCACGGCTTTGGCGGCCAACCAGATCGTTTTCAGCATCGCTTCGGTGCTGTACATGTTGCCTCTGGGCATGGCGGGCGCCGTGGCCATCCGTATCGGGCAGGCGCTGGGCGCGGGCGAGGGCGCGCGGGTGCGCGGCATCGGCCTCACTGCCCTGGCGCTGGTGACGTCCTGGACCGTGCTGTTCATGCTGGCGCTGGTGCTCGGCGGCGAGCGCATCGCCGCGCTGTTCGTGGACGAGCATCGCGTGGTTGCCCTGGCGGCCGCCATGTTTCTGGCGGTGGGGGCAATGCAGGTGTTCGACGGCATCCAGTCGGTGAGTCTGGGCGCCTTGCGTGCCCTGCTGGATACCCGCTGGGCCACGGGCGTGTCGCTGGTGGCCTACTGGCTGCTGGCGCTGCCTCTGGGCTGGCTGCTGGCCATGCCTCTGGGCCTGGGGGCGGTGGGCTTCTGGGCGGGCTTCACCGCTGGCCTGTCCATCGCGGCGGTGCTGTTGCTGGGGCGCTTCCTACGGCGCTCGCAAGCCCTGGCGGCGGGCGGTTGCGGGTAAGTGGGGCCGCGCTGCCGCACGGGCGGCACGCGGCCTAGCCCGTGTCTGCGGCGATTTCCGCGCGCGGAGCGCTGATACCATCGGTACGATATGACTTGCCGGAAACCCCATTGACCGAGCCGCTCGTCGCGTCCGCGACCGTGGACCTGGCGGCCTACCGCCGCGACGGCTTGGTGGTGGCGCCAGGGTGCGTACCCGCCGAACAGCTCGGGCGCATGCGCGCCGCGCTGGACCGGCTGCTCGCCCGCAGCGCCGGCATCGCCCCCGAGAGCCTGATCTGCCCGCACATTGCCGACGGCGCGCGCCACCCGCCGCACGAGGCCGCCCAGTGGCTCGAATTCGCCACCGCCCCCTGGCTGCTGGACCTGGTGGAGCAGGTGCTCGGTCCCGACGTGATTCTGTGGGGCAGCCAGGTGTTCTGCAAACCCGCCTTCACCGGCCGCGAAGTGCCCTGGCATCAGGACGGGGAGTACTGGCCCATCCGGCCCCTGGCCACCTGCTCGGCCTGGATCGCCCTGGACAATGTGGATGCCGACAACGGTTGCATGCGCTACATCCCCGGCTCCCACGCCGCTGGCCGCCTGGTGGTGCACCGCGAGGCCGCGCGCCCGGACCGGGTGCTGGCCATGGAGGCCGCGGCCGAGTGCTTCGACGCCGCCACGGCCCGCGATGATGCCCTGGCCGCGGGGCAGCTCTCACTGCACCACGTATTCCTGATCCACGGATCGGGCCCGAACCGCTCGCCGCGCCGCCGCGCCGGATTCGTGGTGCGCTTCATGCCGGCCACCTCGCGCTTCGAGCGCCATCCCGGCGAGCGCCAGTCCCAGGCCGGCGTGAGCTTCAGCCTGGCGCGGCGGCCCATCTGGTTAGTGCGCGGACGCGACCGCGCCGGCAACGATTTCCTCACCGGTCAAGGCGAGGACTTCGGCCTCGCACCGCGGGTGTCGGATGAGGAGGGGTAGCGGGCGGCCGTCCGCGAATCTGGGTCAGCAGGCGGCGTCGGAGACCGGCCGCCGCAGGTCGTGGCCCAGACGCACGGCGGCTTCCGCGCCGCGGTAATAGCCGGGCATGAGGAACAGCTCGCGGTAGCCCAGGGCGCGATAGAAGCCGCGGGCGGCGGTGCTGGAGGCGCGGGCTTCGCAGTACACGGTGAAGGCGCCCGCGGTGCGGGCGCTTTCTTCGAGCCAGCGCACCAGGGCGCCGGCGATGCCGCGCCGCTGGGCGTGCGGTTCCACCGCCAGCAGCACCAGGTGGGCGTGTTCGTCGAGAAACTCCATCACGGCGAAGCCCGCCGGCGCGCCGCCGTCCTGCGCCACCACGGCGCACACCTCGGTGCGGGCCAGCAGCCGCGCCAGGCGTGGCTGCTGGTAGCGCCAGCCCAGGCCGGTTTCGATCAGGTCGCGCGACAGGCCCGCCATCCACGGGCAATCCGCCCCCGTGGCCAGGCGGATGCGCGGCGACGGACCGGCAACTGCCGGGGATGCCCGTCGCCGCGGCGCGGCCGTCACGCCGCTTCCGGCACCGAGGGCAGCCCGGACAGCGCCATGGCGAGTTCGCGCTCGTCGTAGGAGTGGTCCTGCAGCTTGCCGGCGAAGTAGTCGGTGTAGGCCTGCATGTCGAAATGGCCATGACCGCACAGGTTGAAGAGGATGGCGCGGGAGGTGCCTTCCTCGCGGCAGCGAATGGCTTCGTCGATGGCGCCCTTCACGGCATGGTTGGCCTCGGGCGCGGGCACGATGCCCTCGTGGCGCGCGAACATCACGCCGGCCTCGAAGCACGGCGTCTGCGGGTAGGCTCGGGCCTCGATGAGGCCGAGCTCCTTCACGTGCGACACCAGCGGCGCCATGCCGTGGTAGCGCAACCCGCCGGCGTGGAAGCCCGGCGGCATGAAGTTGGAACCCAGGGTGTGCATCTTCACCAGCGGGGTGAGGTGGCCGGTGTCGCCGAAATCGTAGGCGTAGCGGCCGCGGGTGAGGCTTGGGCAGGCTGCCGGTTCCACGGCCACCACGCGCACCTTGCGTCCGCCGCGCAACTGAGCGCCGATGAAGGGGAAGGCGATGCCGGCGAAGTTGGAGCCGCCGCCGGTGCAACCCACCACGATGTCGGGGTAGTCATTGGCCATTTCCAGTTGCGCGATGGCCTCCAGGCCCACCACGGTCTGGTGCATGAGCACGTGGTTGAGCACCGAGCCCAGGGCGTACTTGGTGTCATCGCGCTGGGCGGCCACTTCCACCGCCTCGGAGATGGCGATGCCGAGGCTGCCGTTGCTGTCGGGGGTACGCGCCAGGATGGCGCGGCCCGTGTTGGTTTCCATGGACGGGCTGGCGATGCAGCGCGCGCCGTAGGTTTCCATGAGCGCCCGGCGGTAGGGCTTCTGGTTGAAGGACACCTTCACCATGAAGACTTCGATCTCAAGACCGAACAGGCTGCCGGCGAAGGCGAGGGACGAGCCCCACTGGCCGGCGCCGGTTTCGGTGGTGATGCGCTTCACCCCCGCTTCCTTGTTGTAGAAGGCCTGGGCGACGGCGGTGTTGGGCTTGTGGCTGCCCGCCGGGCTGACGCCCTCGTACTTGTAGTAGATGCGCGCGGGCGTGCCCAGCGCCTTCTCCAGGCGGCGGGCGCGGTACAGCGGGCTGGGGCGCCATTGCCGGTACACCTCGCGCACCGGATCGGGAATCTCGATTTCGCGCTCGGTGCTCACTTCCTGGCCGATGAGGGACATGGGGAACAGCGGCGCCAGGTCATCGGGCCCGATGGGCTTGAGTGTGCCCGGATGCAGCACCGCTGGTGGCGGCGTGGGCAGGTCGGCCATCAGGTTGTACCAGGCCTTGGGAATCCTGCTCTCGTCGAGCAGGTACTTGACGGTGTCGCTCATGGATTCCTCCCGTGTGAAACGCCTCTGACGGGGTGCGCGGCGCGCTCGCCGGGCGCCGGGGGGTGCCGGCGCAGGGAACGCGCCCGCGGGGCGGGCGTTGGCTGAACTATACCGCTGAGAATCAGGCGCGCCCATGGCCGCGCGCTGGCGCTCAGGCGGACGGCGGAAGCCGGTGCTCCAGGGAGAACAGGGCCTGCGTGTCCTCGCGGCCGCGCACCAGGTGCACGCGCGAGCCGTCCACCATCACCTCGGCGGCGCGGGGCCGCGAGTTGTAGTTGGAGGCCATGCTCATGCCATAGGCGCCCGCGGAGAGAACGGCGAGCAGATCGCCGGGCTCCAGGGCCAACGCCCGGTCATGGCCGAGGAAATCGCCGCTCTCGCAAACCGGGCCCACCACCTCCCAGCGCGTGGCGGGCGCGGCGCGCGGGCGCACCGGCACGATGTCGTGGTGGGCGTCGTAGAGCGCCGGGCGCATCAGGTCGTTCATCGCCGCGTCTACGATGGCGAAGCTGCGCGACTCGCCGGGCTTGAGATACTCCACCCGCGTGAGCAGCACGCCCGCATTGCCCACCAGCGCCCGGCCAGGCTCGAACAGCACGCTCTGCGGCCGTCCATCGAGGCCGCGCAGCAGCGCGCCCAGATAGTCGGCGGTGGCTGGCGGCGTTTCGTCAGCGTAGCGGATGCCCAGGCCGCCGCCCAGGTCGATGTGCTCCAGGACGATGCCGCGCTCGGCCAGCTCGTCCACCAGGTCGAGCACCTTGGCGAGCGCGTCGGCGAACGGCGCCACTTCGGTGATCTGCGAGCCGATGTGGCAGTCGATGCCGGTGACGTGCAGGCCGGGCAGCCGGCTTGCCCTGGCGTACAGCGCCGGGGCATCCTCGAAGGCCACGCCGAACTTGTTTTCCTTCAGTCCGGTGGAGATGTAGGGGTGGGTGCGCGCATCCACGTCGGGATTGACCCGCAGGCTCACCCGCGCGGTGCGGCCGCTGGCCACGGCCACCTCGGAGAGGCGCTCGAGCTCCGGCGCGGACTCCACGTTGAAGCACAGGATGCCCGCCTCCAGGGCGAGGCGCATCTCGTCGTCGCGCTTGCCCACCCCTGAGAAGACCACCTTGCCCGGGTCGCCGCCGGCGGCCAGCACCCGCGCCAGCTCGCCCGCAGAGACGATGTCGAAGCCGCTGCCAAGGCGCGACAGCACGTCGAGCACGGCCAGGTTGGAATTGGCCTTCATCGCGTAGCACACCAGGTGCGGGCGTCCGGCCAGCGCGGCCTCGAACTCGCGGTAGGCGGTCTCGATGGCGGCGCGGGAGTACACGTAGCAGGGTGTTCCGAAGCGCGCCGCGATCTCCGCCAGGGGCACCTGCTCGGCGTTCAGGTGCCCCTGGCGCAAGCAGAAAGCGCTCACGGCACCTGCTCCGACGCGGGCCCGCGCTTCTTCGTGTCCGCGGGCGGTTGATCGGGCAGGTAGAGCGGGCCCCTATTGCCGCAGGCGGCGAGCAGGGCCGCGACGAGCAGGAGGGCGCAGAGGCGCAGGGCGGTCATAGCGACATGTAGTGGCGGCTGGCAGCCGAGAGTTCCGCGCGCGCGTCCTCCCAGCTAGGGTAGATGCGCTCCACGGCGCACCAGAAGCGCCGCGAGTGATTCAGGTGCAGCAAGTGTGCCACCTCGTGTGCGGCAACGTAGTCCACGATGGGTTCGGGCGCCTGCATGAGGCGCCAGTTGAGGCGAATCACGCCATCGGCGTTGCAGCTTCCCCAGCGGGTGCGCGCGTCGGACAGCAGCACCTTGGGCCGCGACACCTGCAGCAGCTCGGCGAAGTGCGCAACCCGCGTTGGCAGGTGCCGCTCGGCGTGGCGCCGGTACCAGCGCACCACGCCCACGCGCACCCGGGCGGCGTCCAGGGGGTCGGGCAGGCGCAACCGCAGCACTGCGTCGTCCGACAGTTCGGCCAGGGTGAGCGCCGGGTCGTGCGCCAGCGAGAGGGTGAGGGTGCGGCCGAGATAATCGAGCGGCTCGCCCTCGGTCCAGCGGCGCACCGGCGTCCGCGGCCGGCCCTCCCACTGCTCGAGCTTGGCGAGGATCCAGCGCGCGGCGTCGCGAATGGCGCCGTCGATGACCGACTCCGAGGCGCGCCACGGCGCGTGCACCGCCAGGCCCTGCTCGTCCACCAGGAAGGCGATGCGCCGGCGCCGCTGGCTGCGCTTGAGCACGAAGGGCACCTCGCGTCCGCGCAGCTCGATGCTGCGCGGTTGCGCCACTTCGCTCACCGGGAAAAGGTCGTGCATGCCGGCGTCAGCCGTGCGCGCTCGCCGAGCCCAGCCGCGCCACTTCGTTCTCGACCCATTCCGAGACGCGCCGGTTGAGTGCATCGGGCGTCAGGCCTGCCGGATCGATGGGAGTGCCGATGCTCACGGTGATGGTGCCGGGCTGCTTGAGGAAGGCGTTGCGAGGCCACAGGGTGCCCGCATTATGGGCCACCGGCACCACCAGGGCGCCGGTGTGCACGGCGAGCCACGCGCCGCCCACCCGCCAATTCCCGCTCTGGCCCGGCGCTGTGCGTGTGCCCTCGGGGAAGATGACGATCCACAGGCCGCGGCCAAGCCGGTCTTGGCCCTGCTCCACCAACTGAGCCAGCGCGGCGCGCCCGGCGGCGCGGGCGATGGCGATGGGGCGCAGCATGGCGAGCCCCCAGCCGAAGAAGGGTACCTTGAGCAGTTCGCGCTTGAGTACCCACACCTGGGGCGGGAAGATCTGCTGGAACGCAAGTGTCTCCCAGGCCGACTGGTGTTTCGACAGCACCACGCTGGGGCTTGAAGGGATGTTCTCGCGGCCGATCACGCGGTAGCGAACGCCGCACACCTGCTCCACCAGCCACAGCACCATGTGCGTCCAGGCAGTGATCACCCGGTAGCGCCCCTCTGGCGGCAACACAAAGGTGAGCAGCGACAGCAGTGCCCAGACGATGGTCAGGGCCACCTGGGCCATGGCGAACACCGCCGAGCGCAGCCACAAGCCGATGCCGCCGTGGGTAGCCTCGCCGCTGACCGGCATCTCAGGCGATGTGACGTACCGCGTCCGCCAGATCGGCGTGCACCCGCGTGCCGGCCGGCAGACCGCCCTCGGCCAGGGTCCTGGGACCCTTGCCGGTGAGCACCAGCAGGGGGCGCGCGCCGGCAGCCTCGGCGGCCTGCAGATCGCGCAGCGAATCGCCCACGGCCGGCACCCCGGCCAGGTCGGCGCCGAAGCGCCGCGCGATCTCGTGAAACATGCCGGGTCGCGGCTTGCGGCAGTCGCAATCCTGCTGCGCCGCGCACGGGCAGTAGAACACCGCGTCGATGCGCCCGCCCGCCTGGCCCAGCATGCGCAGCATCTTGTCGTGAATAGCGTTGAGCGTAGCCATGTCGAACAGCCCGCGCCCCAGGCCCGACTGATTGGTGGCCACCACCACGTGAAAGCCGGCGTGGTTCAGGCGCGCGATGGCTTCCAGGCTGCCGGGAATGGGCTTCCACTCCCCTGGGCTCTTGATGAATTGCTCGCTGTCGAAGTTGATGACGCCGTCGCGATCGAGAATCACGAGCTTCACGCCGCCAGCCTCGAGATGTCGGCCACGGCGTTCATCAGAACGTCCAGTCGCGCCAGCAGGCCGAGGCGGTTGCGGCGCGTGGACTCGTCCTCGGCCATCACCATTACCTCGTCGAAGAAGCGGTCCACGTCCTGGCGCACCGCGGCGAGCCGCTTGAGCGCCTCGGTGTAATCCTCGTTGTCCACCAGGCTCGCCACCTGTGGTGCAAGTGCGGTGATGGTGACCAGCAGCGCCTTCTCGGCAGGCTCCTGTACCAGCGCCGGATCGGGGTCGCCGGGCGTCCCGGCGCTCTTGCGCAGGATGTTGCGAATGCGCTTGTTGGCCGCCGCCAGGCTGGCGGCCTCGGGCAGCGCCAGGAATGCGCGCACGGCTTCGGCGCGCGGCACCACGCGGTCGATGCGCACCGGGCGCTGGGAGATCACCGCGTCGATCACAGCAGCATCGAAGCCGCGCTCGCGCAGCAGACCGCGCAGGCGCTCGAGCATGAAGCCGTGCAGATCAGAG
Source organism: Burkholderiales bacterium (assembly GCA_036771335.1). Classification (GTDB taxonomy): domain Bacteria; phylum Pseudomonadota; class Gammaproteobacteria; order Burkholderiales. The sequence goes on along the minus strand of DAIPHN010000015.1, from coordinate 7,031 downwards.
GCCACGCTGTCGGAGACGGCATCGGTGGAGAAGCCAGCCCTGGCCAGGCGTAGCAAGTGCAGCAGATCGAGCGGCAACTCGCGCTCGGCGAGGATGCGCAGCACGCCCAGGGCGGCGCGGCGCAGGCCGAAGGGGTCCTTGTCGCCGCTGGGTGCGAAGCCGATGCCGTAGATGCCGGTAAGGGTGTCGAGCTTGTCGGCCAGGGCCACGGCTGCGCCGATGTTGTCGGCGGGCAGCGAATCGGCGGCGAAGCGCGGGTGATAGTGCGCCTCGATGGCCGCCGCCACCGTATCGTCCTCGCCGTCATGGCGCGCGTAGTGCATGCCCATGATGCCCTGCAGCTCGGGAAACTCCCCCACCATATCGGTGACCAGGTCGGCCTTGGCCAGGCGCGCGGCGCGCTCGGCAAGATCGGCGTCGGCATGCAGCAGACGGGCGATCTCGCCCGCCAGCCGCGCGAGGCGACGCACCCGCTCGAGCTGGCTGCCCAGCTTGTTGTGATAGACCACGGCGCCGAGCTTTTCCACACGCGTCTCCAGGCGCTGGCGGCGGTCCTGGTCGAAAAAGAACCGGGCGTCGGCCAGCCGGGCGCGCAGCACGCGCTCGTTGCCGTGGACGATGTTGCGCGGATCGTCGGCGCGCAGGTTGGAGACGATCAGGAACCGCGGCAGCAGCCTGCCCGAGGCGTCCACCAGCGGGAAGTACTTCTGGTGCCGCTTCATGGACAGAATCAGGCACTCCTGCGGCACCGCCAGGAAGGCCGAGTCGAAGCTGCCCGCGTACACGGCGGGGAATTCCACCAATGCGGTGACCTCGTCGAGCAGGTCGGCCGCTTCCGCCAGGGCGGCCTGGTGCAGCGCGGCGGCTTCGGCCAGCGCCTTGGCGATCATGGCGCGGCGCGCCTCGAAGCTGGCGATCACCATGCCATCCTCGCGCAGCTGCCGCTCGTAGCCCTCGGCGTGGCCGAGGCCGAAGGCCGGCGTGCCCATGAAGCGGTGGCCGTGGGTGCGCCGGCCGGCGGCCAGGCCGAGCACCCGCACCGGAACCACTTCGGCGCCGTGCAGCGCCACCAGACCGTGCGCCGGACGCACGAAGTTCACGTCCTCGCCGTCGGCGCTCTGGTAGCGCATCACCTTGGGGATGGGCAGCGCGGCCACTGTATCGGCCAGGGCTTCCTGAAGACCCTGCGCGAGCATCATGCCGGGCGCCACATGGTTCCAGAACAGGCTTTCCTGCTTGCCGTCGGGCGCGCGTTCGAGCTGCTCCAGACCGACGCCCGAGGCGCCCAGGGCGGCGAGTTTCTTCGCCAGGGTCGGGGTGGGATGGCCGGCAGCATCCAGGGCCACGTTAACGGGCAGTACCTTGTCGCGGCGCGGCGTATCGGGCGCCTTCGCCAGCACTTCAGGCACGAGCGCCGCTAGCCGGCGCGGGGTGGCGAAGGCCCGGACGCTGCCGCCTTCGGCCGCGAGGCCCCGCTTGGCCAGACCGGCGGTGATGCCGCCAGCGAAGGCCTCGCCCAGGGCCTGCAGGGCGCGCGGCGGCAGTTCTTCCGTGAACAGTTCCACCAGCAGGGGCGCGGTCATCGAGTGCTTCCCCGTCAGCCGTGGCGCGAGAGCATCGGAAAACCGAGCCGCTCGCGGGAATCGTGGTAGGCCTGGGCCACCAGCCTGGCCAGCGCCCGGATGCGGCCGATGTAGCCGGCGCGCTCGGTCACGGAGATGGCGCCGCGGGCGTCCAGCAGATTGAAGGCGTGGGCGCTCTTGAGCACCATCTCGTAACCCGGCAGGGCCAGGCCCGCCTCGATCAGGCGTTTGGCTTCAGCCTCGAAGTGGTTGAACTGCTGCAGCAGCCAGTGGGCGTTGGAATGTTCGAAGTTGTAGGCCGACTGTTCCACTTCGTTCTGGTGATACACGTCGCGGTAGCTGATGCCGGGAGTCCACACCAGGTCGTAGACGTTCTCCACGCCCTGCAGATACATGCACAGGCGCTCCAGGCCGTAGGTGATCTCGCCCAGGATCGGCTTGCAGTCCAGGCCGCCCACCTGCTGGAAGTAGGTGAACTGCGTCACCTCCATGCCGTTGAGCCACACCTCCCAGCCCAGCCCCCAGGCGCCCAGGGTGGGGTTTTCCCAGTCGTCTTCCACGAAGCGCACGTCGTTCGATTTCGGGTCGATGCCGATGGCTTCGAGCGACCCCAAATAGAGGTCGAGAATGTTTTCGGGCGAGGGCTTTAGCACCACCTGGTACTGATAATAGTGCTGCAGGCGGTTGGGATTGTCGCCATAGCGGCCATCCTTCGGTCGGCGCGAGGGCTGCACATAGGCGGCTTTCCAGGGCTCGGGCCCCAGGGCGCGCAGGAAGGTGGCGGTGTGGGAGGTGCCCGCGCCCACTTCCATGTCGTAGGGCTGCAGGAGCGCGCAGCCGCGCGCTCCCCAGTAGCCCTGAAGGGTGAGGATGAGATCCTGGAAGTTCATGCCGCAGGCGAGTCGACGGCGGGACAGTGCCGGATTACGAAAGCGCGGATTCTACCCGTGAAGACGCGTCGCGCCGCGCTTGCGGCCTTGGACGGGAACGTACACTGCAGTCCATGGCACTCAAGGCAACCATCTTCAAGGCCGACCTGCAGGTTTCCGACCTCGATCGAGGTCACTATGCGACCTACGCCCTGACCCTCGCCCGGCATCCGTCGGAAACCGACGAACGGATGATGGCGCGGCTGCTCGCCTTTGCCCTCAACGCCCACGAGCGGCTCGGATTCGGGCGTGGCCTGTCCACGGAGGACGAGCCCGACCTCTGGCGCCACGATCTCACCGGCGCCATCGAGCAGTGGATCGAGGTGGGCCTGCCCGACGAGCGCTGGCTGCGCAAGGCGAGCGGCCGCGCCGACGAGGTGAGGGTGTATGCCTTTGGCGGCCGGGCTGCTGATCTGTGGTGGAACCAGAACCGCGCGGCGCTGGGTCGGCTGCCCAACTTGCGGGCGTGGTCCTTTCCGCCCGAGGGCATGGCGGCGCTTACGGCGCTGGCGGCGCGCACCATGCGGCTGACCTGCACCATCCAGGACGGGCAGGTGTGGGTGGGCAGCGAAGCGGGGGAGGCCAGCCTGGAGCCGGTACCATTTGGTGGCGCCTGAAACGCCCGACGGCCGTGGCGCCGCGCCGCCAACGCCACGGCCAAGCGCGCCCAGCGAAGCCGCGAGGCGTTGGCGGGGCTCATGCCCTGCCAGATCACCCTCCCCGCCGCCACGGCGGCGCGCCTGCGCATGGCGCGGCGGTTGCCAGACTTCGGGCAGGCCCTGGAGGCGCTGCCGGACGACCAGGTCGTCGATGCTGCCCGTGTCCCACAACTGCGGCTGCTGTGCTGGAACCGCGCCAGCCTGCTGCTCACCGCCCGGGAGGACTTCGACCTCTACGAGGCGAACTGGCGGTTTGTGGAACCGGCCGCCTTCGAGCCCGCTGAGGCGGCGCTGGTGGCCACCCTGGCAAACCGCTTCGGCGGCGAAATCCTCAATGTCCGAGTCGCGGTGGGTTCGGCCTCGCCACCGTCAGGTGGCTTGGGTACCGGACCGCCTCGCTCCGCACTTCCTGGCCCGCGCGGGCTGGCGCGCCTTGCGCACCGCGGTGCTGAGCAACAGTCTGGGGCCCATCGCGCCAGCTGACGAGCGCTGGCGGCGGGATTGCGCAACGCGGCTGTCAGTCAGCGACAGCCGGCGCCTGCTCGCGGGGCTGGGGCGCCTGGCGGCGTAACGGCGGCTGTGTTCAAGGCTTCTTGCCCCCTTTCAGTTCGTTCACCTGGTTCTCCAGCTCTTCCACCCGCGCCTGCAACTGGTTGAGCAGGTTGTTCACGCGACCTACGTTGAAGTAGGAGACGTTCTCGGCGGGGGCGTCGAGCTGGTTGCCCCAGCCCAGCCAGGAGGTGTCATACACACGTACGCGGGTGAAGCCCAGCTCGCGAAGCACCGTGGCGGCGACCGAGGCGCGCACGCCGCTCTGGCAATAGACCACCGTCTCCCGCGAGGGATCGAGGGTGGCGAACAGTTGCTTCATGGCTGCCGGGTCCTTGAGGTTGAAGCCCTCCTTGCCGCTCACCTGCTTGCGCGCCAGCTTGCGCGGTGTGTCCGGATCGACCCAGGTGGATTCGTAGGGGATGTTCACCGCGCCCGGGATGTGCCCGCCGCGCAGGGCGCGGATGTCGTCGCCGGAGAACTCCCGCGCGGTGCGGGCGTCGACGATCTGCAGGCCAGGGTCGCGCAGCCGCGCCCTGAGCTCTTCGGTGGAGATCAGCCGCTCGTCACGCGGCGTGAGCGACAGGGTCACCGCCGGCCGGCGCGCGGGCTCGGTGGCCAGCGGTTTTCCGGCGGCCTTCCAGTCTTCGATGCCGCCGTGGTAGACCGATGCGTCGTCTCCGCCCAGCCAGTGCAGCGTCTCGGCGCCGAAGTACGGCCCGGTGGAAGCCTTCGCTCCGTACAGCACGACCGGGCGGGCCGGGTCGATGCCCGCCTCACCCAGAAGCCGCGCGATCTGCTCCACGGGCAGGTAGTCCTCGGTCTTTAGGTCGCGCAACTGGACGAGGATGTCGTCCATGTTCACGGCGCCAGGAAGGTGGCCCTTGCGGTAGTCCTCCTCGGCGCGTACATCCCAGACGATGGCACCGGCAGCCATGGCGGCCTCCACGGCGGCAGTGTCGACGATGCGCTGAGCGAGCGCGGCGGGAAGCAACGCCTGAGCAGCGGCGAGGCCGCACAGCAGGCGGAGGGCGTGTGGCATGGCGGGTCTCCTGGATCAGGGCTCGGATGGGGCGGGCCGCCCGGAAAGTGTGGAAGAAGCGGCCGGGGCAGCCTTGATGGGAGTCAAGTGCGCTGCGAGCGTCGTCTGGCGATGATGAACAGCACCGCTGCTGCCAGCACCGCTGGCACGTTGCCCGCAACGGCGAAGGGCGTCGACCCGGCGCGCCCGGCGATGCTTGCCTCCAGCACGCCGGACTCGAACTGGGGCAGGCTGGCGCGCACCCGGCCGCGGTGATCCACCACCGCGCTCACGCCGGTGTTGGTGGCGCGCAGCATGGGCCGCCCAGCCTCCAGGGCGCGCATCTGCGAGATCTGCAGGTGCTGGTCGGCTGCCCAGGAGTCGCCGTACCAGGCATCGTTGGTGAGATTGGCGAGCAGCGTCGCGGCGGGCACAGCGCGCACTATCTCCTCGCCGAACACATCCTCGTAGCAGATGTTCACCGCCAGGCGCTGCCCCGCCACCGCCAGCGGCGCCTGCCTGGCGCCACCGGGTGTCTGGTCCGACAGCGGGATGTGGAGCACGCCATTTATCAGCGGCTTGAGGAGGGTGCCCAGGGGGATGTACTCGCCGAAGGGCACCAGGTGGTTCTTGCGGTAGGACTGGGAGGGCGAGGCGCCGAAGCTTGCGGCGGCGTTGAAGTAGCGCTCGCTGCCGGGAGGGTCGTTCTCGAACAGGCCGGTGACCAGGTCGCCGCCACGGGCGTGCGCCGGGGCGGCGAGCCGCTCGAACCACTCGGCCGGCACCTGGTGCCGGAACAGCGGCACGGCCGTCTCGGGCAGGATCACCAGCTGTCCGCGCGCCTGCCGCACCAGCGACTCGTAGGTGTTCAGGGTGCGCGACAGTTGCGCCTCGCCGAACTTGAGGTCCTGGGCGATGTTTCCCTGCACGAGGCTGACGGTGATCGGCGCGCCGGCCTCGCGGGTCCAGTCCACGGCCGTGAGCATGGCCGGGATCGCCCACAGCATGGCGAGGGCGAGGCCCGGCGCGCGCCGCGCCCGCAGGCTGCGCTCCAGGGCCATGCGCGCCAACAGCGCCGCCGACAGCGCCACCGCGAAACCCACGCCGTAGACCCCGATTACCGGCGCCAGGCCGGCCAGCGGGCTCCAGGGCACTTGCGAGTAGCCCAGGGCGAGCCAGGGAAAGCCCGTGAACACCCAGCCCCGCAGCCATTCGGCCAGGCACCACGCCGCCGGCAGCGCAAGCCAGCCGGCGCGCGGCGCAAAGCGCGCCGTGGCCCAGCAGGCAAGTGCCGGCCACAGCGCCAGGTAGGCCGCGAACAGCGCCAGCACCAGCAGCGCCAGCACGAGGGCCATGCCGCCGAAGCGGTGCAGCGCCACGATGATCCAGCCGACGCCCGCCGCGAACAGCCCGAAGCCGAAGGTGAAGCCCGCCAGCCACGCCGCCCGGGGCGAGGGCGCGTGCGCGACGATCAGCGCCAGCAGCGCCAGGGCGAGAATGGGCAGGGGGAACAGCCCCAGGGGTGCGAATCCGGGTACGGCGGCCGCGCCGGCGGCGAGCGCCAGCGGCAGTGCCACGGCCGGCCGCGCCAGCGCCGCGAAGCGCTGCGGCGCCAGGGCCGGCGCGTTCATCCGGGCGGCACGGCGCCGAGCTCCACCAGCAGGGAGTGCACGCGGCGGCTGTCTGCGCGCAGCACCTTGAAGCGCAGGCCGTCCACTACGATCTCCTCGCCGCGCTTTGGCACGCGGCCGAAGGCGCCGGTCACCAGGCCGCCCACGGTGTCGTATTCCTCATCGGAGAGGTCTGTGCCGAAGGCGTCGTTGAAGTCGGCGATCTCGGTGAGCGCCTTGACGCGGCGGCGCCCGTCGGGCTGGGAGACGATGTTGTCCTCGGTCTCGTCGAAGTCGTATTCGTCCTCGATGTCGCCCACGATCTGCTCAAGCACGTCCTCGATGGTGACCAGCCCGGAGACGCCGCCGTACTCGTCCACCACGATGGCCATGTGATTGCGCGCGGCGCGGAAATCCTTGAGCAGCACGTTCAGGCGCTTGGACTCGGGGATGAACACCGCCGGGCGCAGCATGTCGCGCACGTCGAACTCCTCGCCGGCGTAGTAGCGAAGCAAGTCCTTGGCGAGCAGGATGCCGATGACCTTGTCCTTGTCGCCCTCGACCACCGGAAAGCGCGAGTGCGCCGTCTCGATGACCGTGGGGATGAACCGGGCGGGGGCGTCGCGGATGTCGTTCACGTCCATCTGTGCGCGCGGCACCATTATGTCCCGGGCCTGCAT
>DAIPHN010000014.1:0-29421 GCA_036771335.1 Burkholderiales bacterium | reverse complement strand
GGCGCCGTGCGCAGGGCGCCGCAGAGCCCGATTCTAGCGCGCTGCGCCGGCTGGCCGCCGTGCGCCGCCCCCGGCGAGCCGCAAAGCCAGGGCGCGCAATTCGTCCCAGGCATCGCCCTGCGCCACGCCCTTGGCGATGCGGTCGATGCGCGCGCAGGCCGCCAGCGCGTCGCGCAGCGTCGCCAGGTCCAGCCGTCGCAGGGCTCGCTGCACCTTCGTCTGCCGGTCGCGCCAGATGCGCAGCTCCTCGAACGCCCGCGCCGCGGGAACCCCGCGGGCGCTCATTTCCGCCACCGCCAGGATGCCGCGGGCCTCCTCCGCCATCGCCCACACCACCAGCGGCAGCCCCTCGCCCTCGGCCTGCAGGCCGTCGAGCACGCGCACCGCCTGGGCCGGTTCGCCGGACAGCAGCGCCTCGCGCAGTGTGCTCACGTCAAAGCGCGCCACGTCCAGCACCGCGCCGCTCACCTGCTCCACGCTCAGTGGTCCCGGCTCGAACAGCAGTGCCAGCTTGCGCACCTCCTGGTGGGCGGCAAGCAGGTTGCCCTCCACGCGTGCCGCGAGCACGGCAAGAGCGTCCTCGCCGGCCTGATGACCCTGGGCGGCGAGCCGCCCAGCGAGCCAGGCGGGGAGCCGCGCCGCCGGCACCGCCTGGGCATGCACCGTGACACCCGCCGAGTCTAGCGCCGTGAACCAGCGGGACTTGCGGGTACGAGGCTCAAGCGCCGGCAGCCGCACCAGCAGCAGCGTGTCGGGCGGCGGCGCGCCGGCGTAGGCCAGGAGTGCTGTCTCGCCATCGTTGGCCGCCGCTGCGCTGGCGACCTGCAGCTCGATCAGGCGGCGGGTGGCGAACAGTGACAGGCTCGCCGCGCTGGCCGACAGCCGTCCCCAGTCGAAGCCCCGCTCGGCGATCATCAGCTCGCGTTCGCCGAAACCCTGCTCGCGCGCCCGCGCGCGAATGCGGTCGGCGGCCTCGATGGCGAGCAGCGTCTCCTCGCCATGTACCGCGTACAGCGGCGCGAGGCCCTGCCTGAGCTGGCGGTCGAGTTGCTCGGAATCGATCTGCACTGGCTGTCAACCGGCGTTGAGGCGCTCGATCATGGCGCGAAGGCGCTTGGGGTCCTGGGCGCGCAGCATGCGCCGGGCCACCTGGGAGGCGAGGTCGAGATCGGTCCTGAGCACGGCCTGCTTGACCGACAGGAGATTGGCCGGGTGCATGGAGAACTGGCGCAGGCCGAGGCCCAGCAGCAGCCGGGTAAGTGCCACGTCGCCGGCCATCTCGCCGCACACCGCCACCGGCTTGCCGGCCCGGCTGGCGCCCTGGATCACTCCCGCCACCAGTGCCAGCACGGCCGGGTGCAGCGGGTCGTAGAGGTGGGCTACCTGGTCGTCAGTGCGGTCGATGGCCAGGGTGTACTGGATAAGGTCGTTGGTGCCGATGGAGACGAAGTCGAGCTTCTTGAGGAATGCGCCCAGCGACAGCGCCGCGGCCGGCACCTCGATCATGCCGCCCACCGGCACGCCGCCATCGTGGGCTAGGCCGTCGCGTTCGAGGCTGCGCCGCGCCTCTTCCACCAGGTGCAGGGTCTGGTGCAGCTCCTGCACCGAGGAGAGCATGGGCACCAGGAGGCGTACTGGCCCGTGGGCGGCGGCGCGCAGGATGGCGCGCAACTGGCTGGAGAACATGAGCGGCTCGGACAGGCACAGGCGAATGGCGCGCAACCCGAGCGCCGGATTGGTGCTGGAGGCGCGTTCGCCGGGCAGCGCCTTGTCGGCGCCTAGGTCGAAGGTGCGGATGGTAACGGGCAGGCCGTCCATGACCGTCACCACGCGGCGGTAGGCCTCGTACTGCTCGTCCTCGCTGGGCAGGTCGCGGCGGTTCAGGTACAGGAACTCGGTGCGGAACAGCCCCACGCCGGCAGCGCCGTTGTCGCGCGCCTCCGACACGTCGTCGGGCAGTTCGATGTTGGCGTGCAGCTCCACGCGCGTGCCATCCAGGGCGGCGGCGCGGGTGGTCTTGAGACGCCTCAGCTTCTGGCGCTCCAGGTCCCACTGCTCGCGGCGCAGGCGGTATTCCGCCAGCACGCCCGCATCCGGGTCGACGATCACCACGCCGCGGTCGCCGTCCACGATGAGCGTCTCGCCCTCGGCCACCAGGTCGCGGGCGTGGTGCAGGGCGACGATGGAGGGGATGCCCAGGCTGCGCGCCACGATGGCGGTGTGGGAAGTGACGCCGCCCACGTCGGTGATGAAGCTCGCGAAGCGGTGGCGCTTGAACAGGATCACGTCCGCTGGCGACAGGTCGTGGGCCACCAGGATGGCGCCATCGGGCGGCGCGCCCGCGTTGGCGGTGCCGCCGGGGGCTTCGAGCAGCAGCGCCGCCAGCACCCGCTCGGCCACCTGCATCACATCGGTCTTGCGTTCGCGCAGGTAGGGGTCCTCGATGCCCTCGAACTGCGCCAGCAGCGCGTCTAGCTGCTGCTTGAGGGCCCACTCGGCATTGCAGCGCTGGGCGGCGATCAGCGTCTTGGGAACCTCGGCGAGCGTGGGATCGGCGAGGATCAGCAGATGCACGTTGAGGAAGGCCTCGAACTCCGGCGGAGCCTTGTCGGGGATGTGGCTGGCGATCTCGGAGAGTTCGCGGCGCACGCGGCCCAGGGCGCTGTCGAAGCGGTCCTGCTCGGCAGGCGCCTCATCCGCGGCGATCTCCCGGTAGGGCACCTCCAGCTGCGCGCGCGACAGCACATGCGCGCGCCCGATAGCGATGCCGCCGGAGACCCCGATGCCGTGGACGGTGAAGGACATGGCGGCGCGGCGGGCGCCCTGGCGGGCGCCTACTCTCCCTCGCCGAAGCGGTCGGCGATGAGCGCGACCAGCGCCTCCATGGCCGGGACTTCGTCCGCGCCGTCGGTCTCGATGTGAACCTTCGCGCCCCTGGAGGCGGCCAGCATCATCACGCCCATGATGCTCTTGGCGTTGACGCGCCGGCCGTTGCGCGACAGCCACACCTCGCACTGGTGCTGGGCCGCCAGCTGGGTGAGCTTGGCCGAGGCCCGCGCGTGCAGGCCCAGCCGGTTGACGATCTCAACTTCCCGTAGCTGCATGGTCGGCGGGCGTCATGGGGATCACCCCTTCCCGGCCGCCAGACACGGCCTTGGCCACCACGGCGCCGAGAGGTTCGTTGCGATAGGTGAGCGCGCGTACCAGCATGGGCAGGTTCACGCCGGCGAGCCCCTCCACGCGTCCCGGCGCCAGCAGGCGCGCGGCGATGTTGGAGGGCGTGGCGCCATAGATGTCCGTGAGAACCAGCACGCCCTGGCCGCTGTCGAGCTGGCTCACCAGGCCGAGGGCGCGCGGCAACACCCGCGCGGGATCGTCGTTCACCGTGACGCCCAGTTCGAGCAGCCCCCGGGGCCGCTCGCCCATCACGTGGGCGGCGCAGTGGATGAGGCTGTCGCCGAGGCTGCCGTGGGCGAGGATGAGGATGCCAACCATGGAGCGCCGAGCCGGAATAGACCGGCCTATTCTACGCCCCCGGCCTTTCCAGGGCGTCGAGCACCATGGCGGCGACGCTGTAGCCGGTCTGGTCGAGGATCTCGCGCATGCAGGTAGGGCTGGTGACGTTGACCTCGGTCAGGTGCTCGCCGATCACGTCCAGTCCCACGATGGTGAGCCCGGCCGCGCGTAGCGCCGGCCCCAAGCCCTCGGCAATCTCCCGGTCCCGGGCCGACAACGGCTGCGCCACGCCCCGGCCGCCAGCGGCCAGGTTGCCACGCGACTCGCCCGGCTTGGGAATGCGCGCCAGCGCATAGGGAGCGGGAACGCCGTCAATCACCAGGATGCGCTTGTCGCCCTGGGCGATCTCGGGCAGGTAGCGCTGCGCCATCACCGTGCGCCGGCCGAAGTGGGTTATGGTCTCCAGAATCACCCCAACGTTGGGGTCACGGGCATGCAGCCGGAACACCGAGGCTCCGCCCATTCCGTCCAGCGGCTTGACCACGATGTCGCCATGCTCGTACAGGAAGGCGCGGATGGCCGCCTCGCCGCGCGTCACCAGCGTGGGCGCGGTGAAGTGCGGGAAGCGCGCGATAGCGAGCTTTTCGTTGAAGTCGCGCAGGCTGCGGGGACGGTTGACCACGCGCACCCCGGCCGCCTCGGCCAGCTCCAGCAGATAGGTGGCGTACACGTACTCCATGTCGAAGGGCGGGTCCTTGCGCATGAGCAGCGCGTCGAAGCGCGCCAGCGGGCCGTCGCCGGTGCCGGTCTCGCGCCACCAGCGTCCGTCGTCGGCGAGGATTTCCAGGGCAGTGGAGGGCGCGCACACGCCAGCGGCGCCACGCCACTCGACGGCGTCGTGGCGTATGGCATGACAGCGATGGCCGCGGGCCGCCGCCTCGCGCATCATCGCCACGGTGGAGTCCTTGCGGGCGCGCAGCGACTCGATGGGATCGATGACGAAGGCTATGTCCATGCCCGGCCCTCAGCCCCCCGTGTCCTCGCTGGTCTCGAGCTCCAGCGCCGCGGCGAGCAGCGCCAGGCGCGCCACCACGCCGTAGGCGTAGAAACGGTTGGGCGGGGCGTCGGGGTTGGCGTCCGGGTCGGGCTGGTGGCAGCTGTCGTCGAAAGCGAGCGGCACGAAGTGCATGCCAGGTGCGTTCAGGTTCTCCTCCGGGCCGCGGTCGGTATGCACGCGATAGAAGCCGCCCACCACGAAGTGATCGATCATGTACACCACCGGCTCTGCCACCGCCTCATTGACGCTTTCGTAGGTGGGTACGCCCTCCTGTACCAGCACGCGGCTCACCTCCAGGCCCTCCTTCACCACCGCCATGCGGTTGCGCTGCTTGCGGTTCAGGCCGCGCATCTCGCTGGCGCTCTTCACCGACATGATGCCCATGCCGTAGGTGCCGGCGTCGGCCTTGACGATGACGAAGGGCTGCTGGTCGATGCCGTACTCGCGGTACTTGGCGGCGGTGCGCGCCAGGATGTCGTCAACCCATCCCGCAAGGCAGTCCTCGCCGGAGCGCGCCTGGAAGTCGACCTCGCCGCAGGTGCCGAAATAGGGGTTGATCAGCCAGGGGTCGATGCCCACGAGGCGGGCGAACTCCTCGGCCACGGTGTCGTAGGCGGCGAAGTGATTGGACTTCAGCCGCACCGCCCAGCCGGCGTGCAGCGGGGGGATCACGGTCTGCTCCAGATCGCGCAGGACGGGAGGGATGCCCGCGGAGAGATCGTTGTTGAGCAGGATGGCGCAGGGATCGCAGTCGGCCAGGCCGACGCGATTGCCCTTGCGCACGACAGGCTCGAGCAACAGTGCGGCGCCGCCCGGCAGCTCCACGGGCGTGGGTTGGCTGATGTCCGGGATCATCGTGCCGATGCGCACCTTCATTCCCGCCTGCCGCAGTATGTTCTGCAGCGCTGCCACATTGCTCAGGTAGAAAACGTTTCGGGTGTGGTTTTCGGGAATGAGGAGAATCCCGCGGGCATCAGGGCAGATCTTTTCCACGGCCACCATAACCGCCTGCACGGCGAGCGGCACGAACTCGGGGGCGAGGTTGTTGAAGCCGCCCGGGAACAGGTTGGTGTCTACGGGCGCGAGCTTGAATCCGGCGTTGCGCAGGTCCACCGAAGCGTAGAAGGGCGAGGAATGCTCCTGCCACTTGGCGCGCAACCAGTGCTCGATGGCCGGCTGCGCCTGGAGGATGTGGCGCTCCAGATCGCGCAGCGGCCCGGTGAGCGCAGTGGTGAGATGCGGAACGGTCATGAAGGGTCTCGTGCTGCGCCGCGCGACCGACGCGCTGAAAGACGTTGGATTATAGCCTCCGGTGGCGGAATCACCGGCGCGGGTTCGCACGTGCAGCATGCGCGTGCCTTGACACCATGCTGGTGCGGGCATTTAAATCCGTCCGCGAAAAAGGGAAGGGCGCCGCCTCCCGGGCGGCGCGGGGCGGCGTGGTGCGGGGCGCAGGTTCCGCGGCCACGGAACACGGTGATGGACCAAGGGGGGAGTCGATGGCGGAGTCACTCGCTCGACGCATCGACCGCATGTTTGCGCGTGATCGGGCCTTCGCCCTGGGCATGGTTGCCGTGCTGTGGGTCTGCGTGGGATTCGTCTACTTCGCGGTGGACGCTCACGTGCGCGACGGCGGGATTCGGGCGGCGCTGACCATCGGCGCCCTGCTGCTGCTGCTGTTCAACACCGCCTCCATCCTCGCCATGGTGCGCCACTACGCCGAGGACAAGGCGCACATCTACGGCCAGGACATCCGTCACATGGACCAGCGGGGGCGGTCATGAACGGCCGCTATGAGCCGCCTCGCCAGGGCGGCGTAGGCCAGTTTGTGGACAGCATCTTCCTCATGGTGCTGGTGTTCATCTGCCTGCTCGCGCCCGTGCTCCTGGCGAAGGACCACGCTACAGCGCCGCCCGCCGTCGAGCGTGCGGCCGACGCGGCCCCGGCGCCACCGGTCACGTGGGAATCTCTCAACCAGACCCCCGCCCAGGCCCGTCAATGGGAAAAGCTAGGACACACGCCCGAGACGGCGAAACCGATGGTGGAGAACCGCTTCGATTACACCGTGAAGCCGGTGCCCCTGCTTGTCACCGCGCTTGTGATCGTGGGCTACTTCCTCATGATGCTGCGATGGTCGGACCGCGAGTATCGCGAAGTGCTGCGCGAGCGCTTCGGCGATCCGGCCCCTCGGGAGTGAGACGATGGATTTCTGGAGCCTGCTGAGCGTCGCCGCCTGGGGCGTTTCCATCCTGCTGTTTGCGTGGATGGTGGCCGACTTCTGGCGCGTGGCGAAGGACTACGAAGAAGACTTCCTGCTCTCGTCCCGCGAGGGCGAGGAGTAGACGGGACGCACCTCCCGGCCTCGCCCCCGCCAGGCGCGGGTCGGCCGGCGGCCACGCAAGGGGATCACCGATGCAGCAAACCGCCGCACAGACGCCGCCCGCGGGGGGCGCCGCGGGAACTCAGCGTATCGCGCTGCTCAAGGTTCTGGGCCCGGCGCACGTCTGGGCGCTGGGCGTGGGCATCGTGCTGGTGGGCGAGTTCATGGGCTGGAATTTCTCCGTTGGCAAGGGCGGCGCCTACGGATCGCTCATCGCCTGCTGGGTGATCGGGCTGCTCTACACCTGCGTGGCCATGATCGACTCCGAGGTCACCTCCACGGTGGCTGCGGCAGGAGGCCAGTACACCCAGGCCAAGCACGTCATCGGCCCGCTGATGGCCTTCAACGTGGGGCTCTACCTGGTGATGGCCTACACCATGCTCGAAGCCGGCGACGCGCTGGTGGTGGGCGACCTCATGAAGGCCGTGGCCGCCGAGTTTGGCCACGCGGACCTGGACCCGCGGCCCTTCGTGGTGCTCACCATCGCGGTGCTCGCCTTCCTCAACTACCGCGGCGTGTACATGACGCTCACGGTGAATTTCGTCATCACGGCGGCCGCCTTCGCCGCGCTGGTGATCCTGTTCTTCGGCGTGTCGCCCTGGGAGCCGGGCAAGGTGCTGCTGCATCGCGAACTGCTGGTGGATCTTCCCTACGGCTGGATCGGCGTGATCGCGGCGCTGCAGTTCGGCATGTGGTACTACCTCGGTATTGAAGGCACCTGCCAGGCGGCCGAGGAGGTGCGTTCGGCGGGCCGCTCCATCCCCCTGGGCACCATGAGCGGCATGATCACGCTGCTGATCGCCGCCTCCATCACGTGGTACGTGGCCGCTGGACTGATGCCATGGGAGTATCTCGGTCAGGCCATCACCCCCATGTACGACGCCGCCCGGCTCACCGGCAGCACGCCGCTGCAGGTGATCCTGTTCGTGGGCACCATCTTCTCGGCGGTGGCTTCCGCCAACGGCTGCATCAACGATGCCTCCAGAGCCTGGTTCTCCATGGGGCGAGACCGCTACCTGCCTGCCTGGTTCGGTGCCGTGCACCCGCGCTACCGCACCCCCTATCGCGCAGTGCTGTTTCTCATTCCCATCGCCGTGGTGTTCGCCTTCCAGGCCCCGCTCGACCAGGTGATCACTTTCTCCATCCTGTCTGGGTTGTTGGGCTACACCTTCATGTCCATCAACATGGTGAAGTTTCGCCGCCAGTGGCCCCTGGGCAGCATCAAGCGCGGCTACGTGCATCCCTTCCACCCGCTGCCGGCCATTCTGCTCCTGTTGCTGTGCGGCGCCACCTACTTCGCCACCTTCCTGGGCTACGGCGCCACGCTGCTGGCGGTGATGGCTTTCTACATCATCGCCTCGCTGTGGTTCGTGTTCCACCGCTACAAGTTCGTGCGCCGCGGCGACCAGTTCACCATGCCGTGGCCGCGGCCGCGCGGCTATTGAGGCCCCGGCAGGGAGACTCCAAGCCATGATCCGCAAGATCCTTTGTGCCACCGACGGGTCCCATTCCTCCGAAAAGGCGGTGGCGGCTGCGGTGGACCTTGCCTCCCAGACCGGTGCGGCGCTGGCGTTCATTACCGTGGAGCGCGTCACCGCCGCCGCCGCCGCGCGCTCGGCCTTCTGGGATTCCCGGGTGCTGGACGCGGCTACCGCCCAGACCCACGGCGAGCTGGCCGCCGCCGAGGCCCGCGCCCGGGCCGCCGGTTTGTCGCGCGTCGAATGCGTCACCACGCAGGGTGGCGATGTGGCCGGGGCGATCGTGGCCTACGCCCGTGAAGGCGGCTTCGACCATGTGGTTACCGGGTCCGTGGGCCGCACCGGCCTTGCCCGGGCGCTGCTGGGCTCCGTGGCGGCGGATGTGGTGACCAAGGCGCATTGCCCGGTCACGGTGGTGCGCTGAGGCTGCCTGGCCATGGGGGCCGCGGCGGTCGTGGCCGCCGCCGGCGGCGCGGCGCTGACGTGGCTCTGGTGGCGCGACCAGGACAGGGCCCGCCGCTGGCGCGAGGGTCTGCTGCGGGGGTGCGAGCACTGCCTGCAACAACCGGTCGCCAGCTTGGACCGGGCCGGCATGCCCGTGCTGGCCGGGCAGTGGGACGGGCTGCCGGTGCAGCTGGCCCTGATTCTTGACGGTGCCGGCTACCGCAAGCTGCCGGTGCTCTGGTTGTCGGCCACCTGCGCCGTCCGGCTGCACCCCGGCGCCTGCTTCGACGCCCTGGCAAGGCCCCAGGGCACGGAGTTCTTCTCGCCTTTTTCCGAACTGCCCGAGCGTCTCGAGTCTCCGCCCGGCTGGCCGGACCATGTCATCCTGAGAGCCGACCGGCGGGCTTTGCCGCCTGAGGCTCTGGTAGATGCTGGCGCGGTGTTCTTTGCCAGCGATACCGCCAAGGAGCTGGTGGCGTCGCCCCGCGGTGCGCGGCTGGTGGCGCGGGTGGCGCAGGCGCAGCGGCCGGAGTATCTGGTGCTGCGGCAGGCGCGCTTCGATGTGGATCGGGTGGAGCTGGCGGTGGCGAAGGATCTGGTGGCGGCACTCACGGCGCTGGCACACCGGCTAGGTGACCCGGAGAGCCGTGGCTGAGCCCAGGGTTCCGCCGCGCCCGGGCTGGGTCCTCGCGGTGGCCATTGCATTGCCCGGCATGGGTCAGGTTCTCAATGGGCAGAACACGCGCGCGCTGACCTTCATCTTCTTCATGCTGGTGCTGGCATGGGTAAGCGCCCACCTGGCCACGGGCGGGCAGTCCTTCGTCGGCCGGCATGCGGGCGGCTTCTTCGTCTACGCGCTGTCGGTGCTGGATGCCTACCGGCATGCGCGCATCGCCTGGACCGAACACACCTGGGCGCAGGCACGAAAGGGCCCGTGAGGACGCCAGGCTGGTGTTGACGTCCGCCGGCCGGGCGTTCATCATGCGCACTTAAGTTTCTTGTCAAGAATCAGTCCATCGGTCCCATGCGGCGGGGCCGTTGGCAATGCTTCGCAACACATGCCCTACCAGCTCCTGCGCTTCGCTCTATCGGGCAAGCACCCCGATGGCCCCATGTTCCACGCGCCCGACGGTCTGCGCGACAGCTACGACGCCGTGATCATCGGTGCCGGCGGACACGGGCTGGCCAGCGCCTACTACCTGTCCCGCGACCACGGCATGACCCGCGTGGCGGTGCTCGAGCGCGGCTACATCGGCGGCGGAAATACAGGGCGCAACACCACCATCATCCGCTCCAATTACCTCACTCCCGAAGGCGTGGCGTTCTACGACGAGTCGGTGCGGCTGTGGCAGGACCTCTCCCAGGACTTCGATCTCAACCTGTCCTATTCCCCCCGCGGGCACTTCACCCTCGCCCACACCTATTCGGCCGTCCGCACCTTGCGCGGGCGCGCCGTGGTTAACAAGCACCTCGGCGTCGACAGTGAACTGGTGGGTCCCGAGGCCGTGAAGGAAGCCGCGCCCGAAATCGACCTGTCCTGTGGCGGCCACGCGCCCATTCTGGGCGCCCTGTACCACGCGCCCGGCGCCATCGCCCGCCACGATGCCGTGGCCTGGGGCTACGGGCGCGGGGCCGACCGGCGCGGCGTGGAAATCCACCAGCGCACCGAAGTCACCGGCATCGACGTGCAGGGTGGCAAGGTGCGCGGCGTGCACACCACGCGGGGCTACGTCTCCACGCCTCGGGTGTTGTGCGCCGTGGCCGGGTTCACGCCGCGGATCTGCCACATGGTGGGCTTGCGCACCCCGCTCTACATCCACCCCCTGCAGGCCATGGTCACCGAGCCGCAGAAGCCCTGGCTCGACCCGATCCTGGTGTCGGGCAGCCTGCACGTGTACGTGAGCCAGTCGGCACGGGGAGAGCTGGTGATGGGCGCCTCGCTCGACCCCTACGAACTGCACTCCACCCGCTCCACGCTGGACTTCGTGGAGGGGCTGGCCGCCCACATGCTGGACATGTTCCCTTTCCTGTCCCACGCCCGGGTGAACCGGCAGTGGGCCGGTATGGCCGACATGACGCCGGACTTCGCGCCCATCATGGGCACCACCCCCGTGGAAGGCTTCTACCTCGACGCCGGTTGGGGCACCTGGGGATTCAAGGCCACGCCCGTGTGCGGCAAGACCATGTCCTGGACCGTGGCCAACGGGCGTGACCACGATCTCATCAAGCCCTTCAACCTGTCGCGCTTCTCCCGCTACGAGCTCACCGGCGAGAAAGGCGCCGCCTCGGTGGGGCACTGATGAAGATTCTCACCTGCCCCGTCAACGGTCCCCGGCCCGTGTCCGAGTTCGTCTACGGGGGCGAGCAGCGCCCCATGCCAGACCCGGCCACCCTGAGCGACGTCGCCTGGGCCGATTACGTGTTCAACCGTTCCGGCGTCCCCGGAGTGAAGGTGGAATGGTGGTACCACGTGGCCAGCGGCACGTGGTTCCTGGCCGAGCGCGATACGGCGAATGACCGGGTGCTGCGTACCTGGCTTCCTGGGGAGGAGGTATGAACGCGCCGGGGCGTTCGCGAGCGCTCGCCGCCCGGCAGGCGCCAGACGGCCATGCGCCGCTCGCCGGGCGCCTGCCGCCGGTTCCTGGCGAGTGGATCGACCGCTCGCGCATCATCGACTTCCGCTTCGAGGGCCAGGCCTATCGGGGCTTCGCTGGTGACGTACCTTCGGCGGCCCTGTGGGCAGCGGGCGTGCGCATCCTGGGGCGCAGCTTCAAGTACCACCGCCCCCGCGGCCTTTTGTCCTTGGCCAACCACGACGTCAACGTCCTCATGCAGTGGGGCGCGCGGCGCAACCTGCGTGCCGACGTGGAGCCGCTCGAGGCCGGCATGGACCTCACGGCGGTGAACACCTTCGGCGGCGTCCGGGGCGATCGCGCGCGGGTGCTGGATCTTCTGGGCGCGTTTCTGCCCGTAGGCTTCTACTACAAGGCCTTCCACCGCCCGCGTGCGCTGTTTCCGTTCTGGGAGCGCTTCTTCCGCCGTGTCACCGGCCTGGGGCGCATCGACTTCCGCGCGCCCCGCCTGCATACGCCCAAGCGCTACGATTTCGCCGACGTGCTGGTGGTGGGCGCCGGCCCCTCGGGTATGGCCGCGGCCCTTGCGGCGGGGCTTGCAGGCGCCCGCGTGGTGCTGGTGGACGAAAGCGCCCGCGTCGGCGGCACCCTCGGCTGGCAACGGGGCGGCGATGCCGGGTCGCTGGAGCAGTTGCGCGCCCTGGAAGCCGCGCTGGCGGCCCTGCCCAACGTTTCCGTGCGCCCCGGCACGCTGGCGGCGGGCTGGTACGCCGATCACTGGATTGCGCTGGTGGACGCGGTGCGCATGACCAAGCTGCGCGCCCGGGCCACTATCGTGGCGGGCGGTGCCTTCGAGCAGCCGGCGGTGTTCCGCAACAACGACCTGCCGGGGGTGATGCTCGCCTCCGCAGCCCAACGTCTCATGCACCGCTACGCCGTCAAGCCCATGGACAAGGCGGTGGTGCTCACCGCCAACGCCGATGGCTATCGTGCTGCCCTCGATCTGGTGGCAGCGGGTGTCGCCGTGGGGCCGCTGGTGGACCTGCGCGCCGAGGGTGAGGGCTCCGGCCTCGCCGAGCGCGTCAAGCAGGTGGGCATCCAGGTGCTGCGCGGGCACTGCGTGCTGGAGGCGCGCGGCCGCGACGGCCGCCTCTGCGAGGTCACCATCTGCCCGTGGGACGGGCGGGGCAACGCCAGCACCGCCGCGCCGCAAAAGGTGGCCTGCGACGGCCTGGTGATGAGCACGGGCTGGGCCCCCGCTGCGGCGCTGCTCTACCAGGCGGGCGCGAAGATGCGTTTCGACGAGCACCGGCAGCAGTTTGTGCCAGCGGCCTTGCCCGAGGGCGTATTCGCGGCGGGGCGGGTGAACGGCGTGTTCGCGCTGGACGCCAAGCTTGCCGACGGCGAGCGCGCCGGTCTCGAGGCGGCCCGCCTGCTGGGTTTCGACGCCCCGGCGCCGCGCGGCGTGGCGCCGGAGCCAGTTGCCGCCTCCCACCCTTGGCCCATCGTGGATCACCCCGCCGGCCGCAACTTCGTCGACTTCGACGAAGACCTGCAAGTAAAGGACTTCCTAAACGCCGCCGCCGAGGGCTTCGACAACATCGAGCTGCTGAAACGCTTCTCCACGGTAGGCATGGGGCCCTCGCAGGGAAAGCACTCCAACATGAACGCCATCCGGCTGCTGGCGCGCATCCGCGGAGCTTCACCCGGCGAGGTGGGCACCACCACCGCGCGGCCGTTCTTCCACCCCGTTGCCCTGTCGCACCTGGCCGGCCGGGGCTTCAGCCCGCACCGCGAGACGCCGCTGCACGCCCGCCATACGGGCCTGGGCGCGGTGTGGATGCAGGCCGGTCCCTGGCTGCGGCCCGACCACTACGCCCTGCCCGGCAAGCGCAAGTCGGACATCGTGCGCGAAGAGGCGCGTGCCGTGCGCACCGGGGTAGGGCTGATCGACGTGGGTACGCTGGGCAAGATGGAGCTCTACGGGCCGGATGCCGGCGCTTTCCTGGAACGGGTCTACACGGGCAAGTTCGCCAATCTCAAGGTGGGTATGACGCGCTACGCGGTGATGCTGGACGAGACCGGCGTGGTGATCGACGACGGCGTGGTGGCAAGGCTGGCGGAGCACCACTTCTACTTCACCACCACCACCACTGGCGCGGCAGTGGTGTACCGCGAGCTGCAGCGCTGGAACGCGCAGTGGAACCTGGAAATCGGCATCGTCAACGCCACCGGCGCCTTCGCGGCCATGAACCTCGCCGGCCCGAAATCGCGCACTGTGCTGGCTGCTCTCACTGCCCTGGACCTGGCCAACGAAGCCTTCCCCTACCTGGGGGTGCGCCAGGCCGAGGTAGCGGGCGTCCCCGCGCGCGTCATGCGTGTGGGCTTCGTGGGTGAGCTGGGCTACGAGATCCACGTGCCAGCCCATCAGGCCGGACACCTCTGGGACGCGCTGATGCAGGAAGGCGCGGCCCATGACATCCGCCCCTTCGGCGTGGAGGCCCAGCGCCTGCTGCGCCTGGAAAAGGGGCACATCATCATCGGCCAGGACACCGACGGGCTCACCCATCCTGACGAGGCGGGCCTGGAGTGGGCGGTGAAGATGGACAAGCCCTTCTTCGTGGGCCAGCGCTCCGTGGACATCGTGCGCCGGCGCGGCCTGCGGCATAAGCTCGCCGGTTTCCGTCTCGACGCCGCCGGTGCGGCGGTGGCCCCGAAGGAATGCCACCTCGTGGTCCGCGACGGCCGCATAGCCGGCCGCGTCACCAGCGTGGCCTTCAGCGACGCCGTGGGTGCTCACGTGGGACTCGCCTACCTGGAGCCCGACATGACAGCGGTGGACACGCCCTTCTTCATTCGCGCCGAAGGCGGCGCCATGGTGCAGGCCCGCGTGGCGGCGTTGCCCTTCTACGACCCGGCGGGCGACCGCCAGAAGCTTCCGGGCTGACCGGCCGTGCGCGCAAGTCCGCTCGCCCACGCCCTGGCGCGGCTGCATCCCCGCCTGGAAGTGCTCCAAGGCATGCCCGTGGCGCTGCATCTGCAGGGCGAGCAGCCGGGCTGGGCTGCCGCCGTGGGCGTGTGCGACCTGTCCTTCCTGCCGCGCGTGGGCCTCAAGGGACCAGGCGCCGCCGCCTGGCTGGCCGGGCGCGGCATTCCTGTACCCGCTGCTCCCAACCGCTGGGAATCGCTGCCCGAGGGCGGGCTGGTAGCGCGGCTTGCCCGCAGCGAGTTCCTGGTGGAGGACGGGTTCCGGGGTGGTCCCGTGGCCAGTCTCGCCGCGCAGCTGGCAGTGGGCCCCGGCGTGTACCCGGTCCCGCGTCAGGACTGTGCCCTGGCCCTTACCGGCGCTACCGTGGCGGAACTTCTGGTGCAGACCTGCAACGTGGATTTCGCGGCCCAGGATCCGGCGGCCCGCGCGGTCACCCTCACTTCCATGGTGGGTGTGTCCGTCACCGTGCTGCGCCAGGAGCGCGTTATGCGCCTGTGGTGCGACGGCACCATGGGTCCGTACCTTTGGGAGACGCTGACAGGCATCGCCGGCGAACTGGGCGGCGGGCCGGTGGGGCTCGATGGCGCATTCCCGAACCGAGCTGCCTGACCTTTCACGAACCGCCGACCACAGGGGGAGCACCATGACGCCGGCACAAGCGAGGAAGCTGTTCAAGGATCACGGCATCAAGTACATCCTGGCGCAGTTCGTGGACATTCACGGCGCCGCCAAGGCCAAGGCAGTGCCCGTAGAGCACCTGGAGATGGTGCTCACTGACGGCGCGGGCTTCGCCGGCTTCGCCCTGTGGGGCTTCGGCATGGGTCCCCAGGGGCCCGACTACATGGCGGTGGGCGACCTGGACACGCTCCAGCCCATCCCGTGGATGCCGGGCTTCGCGCGCATGGCCACGTGGGGCCACGTGAAGGGCAAGCCCTATCCCTACGACTCCCGGCTTGCCCTGAAGAATGCCCTCGACGGCCTGAAGAAGTCGTGGCTCTAGCTCTACACCGGCATCGAGCCCGAGTTCATGCTCCTCAAGCGCCGCCCGGACGGCGCGGTGGTGCCTTGCGACGACACCGATACCCTGGAGAAGCCCTGCTACGACTACAAGGGCCTCGCCCGCAGCGCCGCCTTCCTGGAAAAGATGACCGACGCCTGCCGCGCCGTGGGCATCGACGTCTACCAGATCGACCACGAGGACGCCAACGGCCAGTTCGAGGTGAACTACACCTTTGGCGAGGCGCTGGTGAATGCCGACCGGCACATCTTCCTCAAGATGGCCGCCTCGGAGATCGCCCGCGGCATGGACCTGATCGCCACCTTCATGCCCAAGCCCTTCTCCAACCGCACCGGCACCGGCGCCCACTTCCACCTCTCCATGGGCGACGGGAAGACCAAGAACTTGTTCCACGACCCCAAGGACAAGCGCGGCCTGGGCCTGTCAAAGACCGGCTATCACTTCCTCGGCGGCCTTCTGCACCACGCCCGGGCCCTGACCGCCATCTGCGCGCCCACGGTGAATTCCTACAAGCGCCTGGTGGTGGGCCGGGCCCTGTCGGGCGCCACCTGGGCGCCGGCCTACATCGCCTACGGCGACAACAACCGTACCTGCATGGTGCGCGTGCCCTACGGCCGCCTGGAGATGCGCCTGCCCGACGGCGCCACCAACCCCTACCTGGCCACGGCGGCCATCCTCGCCGCCGGGATGGATGGCGTGGACAAGCAGATGGACCCGGGCGAACCCAACAACACCAACCTCTACGAGTGGACCCCCGAGCAGCTCAGGAAGGCGAAGATTGGCTTGCTGCCCCAGAACCTGAGCGAGGCCATCGACGCCCTGGAGGCCGACAAGGTGGTGCGCGCCGGGCTGGGCGAGGCGCTGGCCGACGAGTTCATTCGCCTCAAGCGCATGGAGTGGGTGGAGTACTCGCGCCACGTGTCGGCCTGGGAAGTGGACCGCTACCTGGAATTCTTCTGATCGCCCCTTGCGGGCGGAGGACAACACCATGTGTGGAATCGTCGGACTCCTCATCAAGAACCCCGCCCTGCGCGGGAACCTGGGCGCGCTCATGACGCCGATCCTGGGCGAGATGGCCGCCCGCGGACCCGAATCGGCCGGGCTGGCCGTGTTCTCCGAGCCGCTGGCCGCCGGCAACCGCAAGTACAGTCTTCACGCGCCGGCCTGGGACTACGCCTGGGCCGGTTTCGAGGCCGAGTTCATCCGCCGCTTCGGCACCGAGGCGCAGCTCGCCGTGAAGGGCAACCACGCCGTGCTGGTGTGCGACGAGCCGCCCGAGCCGGTGCGGGCCTGGGTGAAGGAGCGCTTTCCAGCGCTGCACGTGCTCTCGGCCGGGCGTGTGATCGACATCTACAAGGATGTGGGCCATCCCTCGGATGTGGCGGCGCGCTACGGCTTCGCGAAGTTCGCCGGCACCCACGTGGTGGGTCACACCCGCATGGCCACCGAGTCGGCCGTCACCCCCGACCGCGCCCACCCCTTCACCGCGGGCGAGGACTTCTGTCTGGTGCACAACGGCACCATCTCCAATCCCTTCATGGTGCGACGCAAGCTCGAGCACCAGGGCATCCGCTTCGAGACCGACAACGACACCGAGGCCGCCTGCCGCTTCCTCGAGTACCGCATGCGCGAGGGTGACACCCTCGAGCAGGCGCTGGTGAAGGGCTTCCAGACCCTGGATGGTTTCTACACCCTGCTGATCGGCACGGGTGACAAGCTCGCGCTGGTGCGCGACGCCTTCGCCTGCAAGCCCGCGGTGGTGGCGGAGACCGACGACTACGTGGCCATCGCTTCGGAGTTTCGCGGTCTCGCCCACCTGCCCGGCGTGAACAACGCCAAGCTGTTCGAGCCCATGCCCGAGCAGCTCTACGTCTGGACCGTTTGAGGGCGCTGTCATGGAGAAGACCTTCGACCTGGCGGGCGGCTCGGTGCGTGAGCTGAACCAGTTCCTGCACACGGGCGTCACGAGCAGCGGCGTATCCCGCGTGGAGGTGTTGAACCCGAACGGTGCCCACAGCATCGCCGTGGGCGTGGACCAGCCGGTGAACATCCAGGTACGTGGGCATGGCGGCTACTACGTGGGCGGCATGAACAAGCAGGCCACCATCACTGTGCACGGCAACGTGGGCTGGGGTGCGGCGGAGAACATGATGTCGGGGCTGGTGCGTGTGAAGGGCTTCGCCTCCGAGTCCGCTGGCGCCTCGGGCCACGGCGGCACGCTGGTGGTGGAGGGCGATGCCAGCCTGCGCTGCGGCATCTCCATGAAGGGCATCGACATCGTGGTGGGCGGCAGCGTGGGCAACTACTCCGCCTTCATGGCCCAGGCCGGGCACCTGGTGATCTGCGGCGACGCGGGCGAGGGGCTTGGCGACTCGCTCTACGAGGCGGTGATCTACGTCCGTGGCCGCATCCGCTCGCTGGGCGCCGACGCGCAGGAGGAGCCCATGGCCGAGGCCGACTACCTCAAGGTGGACGAGCTGCTCAAGCGGGCCGGCTTTTCCCACCACCCCACGGAGTTCAAGCGCGTGGCCTCGGCCCGGCAGCTTTATCACTGGAACGCCGACGCCGATCAGGAGTATTGAGATGAACAAGCCACTGGAACACGCGGTACGCGCCCCGAAACGCGTGTCCCGCGAGGAATCCGCCGGTTTCGACCGCCGCACCATCGACTACATCCAGAACGCCGCCGCCCACGGCCTCTACGAGATCCGCGGCCTGGGCGCCAAGCGCCGCGTGCCGCACTTCGACGACCTGGTGTTCCTGGGCGCCTCGGTGACGCGCTACCCGCTGGAGGGCTACCGCGAGAAGTGCCACACCCGCACCGTGCTGGGCACGCGCTTCGCGAAAAAGCCCGTGGAGCTGGCCATCCCCATCACCTTCGCGGGCATGAGCTTCGGTTCCTTGTCCGCGCGGGTGAAGGAGGCGCTGGGCCGTGCCGCCAGCGAACTGGGCACCTCCACCACCACCGGCGACGGCGGCATGACCCAGGAGGAGCGCCGTTCCTCCAAGACGCTGGTGTACCAGTGCCTGCCCTCGCGCTACGGCTTCAACCCCGACGACCTGCGCAAGGCCGACGCCATCGAGGTGGTGGTGGGCCAGGGCGCCAAGCCCGGCGGCGGCGGCATGCTGCTGGGCCAGAAGATCAATCCACGCGTGGCCAAGATGCGCACCCTGCCCGAGGGCATCGACCAGCGCTCGGCCTGCCGGCACCCCGACTGGACCGGCCCCGACGACCTGGTGATCAAGATCCAGGAACTGCGCGAGATCACCGACTGGCAGGTGCCCATCTACGTGAAGGTGGGCGCCACCCGCGTCTACAACGATGTGAAGCTCGCCGTGCACGCCGGCGCCGACGTGGTGGTGGTGGACGGCATGCAGGGCGGTACCGCCGCCACGCAGACGGCGTTCATCGAGCACGTGGGAATCCCCACCCTGGCGGCGCTGCGCCAGGCGGTGGAGGCGCTGGAGGAGATGGACATGCGCGGCAAGGTGCAACTGGTCATTTCCGGGGGTATCCGCACCGGCGCCGATGTGGCCAAGGCCCTGGCCATGGGCGCGGATGCGGTGTCGGTGGGCCAGGGCGCGCTGTTCGCCATGGGGTGCAACCACGATTCCTACTGGCAGGACGATGCGTGGCATTCCGCCGAGGCCGGTTACGAGCAACTGGGTACAGCGCCCGGCTTCTGCCACCACTGCCATACCGGCCGGTGTCCCGTGGGCATCACCACCCAGGATCCGCTGCTGGAGCTGCGGCTCGACCCCGCCAGGGGCGCCGCGCACCTGAAGAACTATTTCAAGACCATGAACATGGAGCTCACCACCCTGGCGCGGGCGTGCGGCAAGTCCAACGTACACCACCTGGAGCGCGAAGACCTGGTGGCCCTCACGCTGGAAGCCGCCGCCATGGCGAAGCTGCCGCTGGCCGGGACGAACTGGATCCCGGGTGTGGGCGGCCTCTAGGCGCGCAGCCGTGAAGCGGCCGGCCGCCGCCGAAGAAGAACGCGCACCCTACGCCGAGCCAGGTGATCGCAGCCTGGATCGCTACGTGGGGCACACCATCCGCGAGCTGCGCCAGCGCGACCGGCTCACCATCGCGGATCTCGCCGCGCAGGTCGGCATTAGCCGCGGCATGCTTTCCAAGATCGAAACAGGTCAGGCCACCGCAAGCCTCGACTCGCTGGGTCGCATCGCCCGGGCGCTAGGCGTGTCCATGGGGCAGCTGTTCCGCACCTTCGACATGCCCACCGGCTCGGCCCAGCTGGTGAAGGCGGGCGAGGGCATGGAGGTGGTGAGGCGCGGCACCAAGCGCGGCCACACCTATCATCTGCTGGCCTACGGCAAGGGCCCGCGCAAGGTCTTCGAGCCCTTCCTGGTCACCATGGACGACGCCGCCGAGGTCTTCCCCAGTTTCGAGCACCCGGGCACCGAGTTCATCCATGTGCTCGAAGGCCGCATCGAATACCGCCACGGGCGCAGCACCTGGGAGCTGGGGCCGGGCGATTCGCTCACCTTCCGCGGCGACGTCCCTCACGGGCCGGAGCGGCTCATTGAGCTACCGATCCGGCTGCTGTCGGTGATCATCTACGGCGAGGAAGCGTAGCCCCTCTGAGGCTGCACCAACGCGCAGCGCCAAAAAAACGGGCGCCGCGAGGGCGCCCGTCGATTCCAGCCGTTGCCGCGGGCAAATCGGCTCAGCTGTGATATGCCGTTTCTCCGTGCTCGGTGATGTCGAGCCCCTCGCGCTCCTTGTCCTCGGTCACGCGCAGCCCCACGATCATGTCCACGATCTTGTAGAGGATGAAGCTGATCACTCCGCTCCATACGATGGTGATGAGCACCGACTTGGTCTGGATCCAGACCTGGCTCCCCATGGTGATGCCCTCGGGGAAGCCGATGCCGCCCAGGCCCGGGGCCATGAGCACCCCGGTCAGGATGGCGCCGATGATTCCACCGATGCCGTGCACTCCGAACACGTCCAGGGAGTCGTCGTAGCCGAACAGGCCCTTGAGGGTGGTCACCGCCCAGAAGCACAGGACACCGGCAATCAGTCCGAGCAGGATGCCGCCCATGGGGCCGATGAAGCCGCAGGCGGGCGTCACGGCCACGAGCCCCGCGACGGCGCCCGAGGCGGCGCCCAGCATGGAGGGCTTGCCCCTGAACACCCACTCCGCGAACATCCAGCCGAGTACGGCCGCCGCCGTGGTCACCTGGGTGTTCACCATCACCAGACCGGCGGTTCCGTCCGCGGCAAGTTCGCTGCCGACGTTGAAGCCGAACCAGCCCACCCACAGCATCGAGGCGCCGATCATGGTCATGGTGAGGCTGTGTGGCGGCATGGCCTCACGGCCGTAGCCGATGCGCTTGCCCAGCACCAGGCAGCCCACCAGGGCCGCGATGCCGGCATTGATGTGCACCACCGTGCCTCCGGCGAAGTCCTTCGCGCCGTCGTCGGCGAGAAACCCGCCGCCCCATACCCAGTGCGCAACCGGAACGTATACGGCGAGCATCCACAGCACCATGAACAGCAGCACCGCGCTGAACTTGATGCGCTCGGCGAAGCCGCCAATGATGAGTGCCGGGGTGATGGCTGCGAAGGTGAGCTGGAAGGTAATGAAGACATACTCCGGTATCACGCCCTGCAGGCTGTCCGGCGTCACCCCGGAGAGAAACGCCTTCTCCAGCCCGCCGATGAAGTTGCTGCCTTCGGTGAACGCGAGCGAGTATCCGGCGGCCACCCAGACCACCGACAGCACCGAGAAGGTCACGAACACCTGCATGAGCACTGAGAGCATGTTCTTCTGGCGCACCAGCCCGCCGTAGAACAGGGCGAGGCCGGGGATCGTCATCAGGATCACGAGCACGGTGGCGGTCATCATCCAGGCGGTGGAACCGGAATCGAGTGTCGGCGCCTCCGCGGCGGCATCGGCGGGTGCCTCGGCCGCCGCAGGCGCGGCAGCGTCTGCTGCAGCCGCGGGCACTGCGGTGTCGGCGGGCTTTTCGTCGGCCCAGGAATTGGTCACGACCGCGAGGCCGATGGCCAGCACGGCCGCGAGGGCGGTGAGGAATCTTTTCATGGAAGCTGTCCCCTGGTTGTCTGCGTTACAGCGCGTCGGCGCCGGTTTCGCCGGTGCGGATGCGTACCACCTGCTCGAGATCGAAGACGAAGATCTTTCCGTCGCCAATCTTGCCGGTGTTGGCCGATTTCTCGATGGCCTCGATCACTTGATCGAGCATCTCGCTCTTGATGGCGGCCTCGATCTTGACCTTGGGCAGGAAGTCCACCACGTACTCGGCGCCGCGATACAGCTCCGTGTGGCCCTTCTGGCGGCCGAAGCCCTTCACTTCGGTGACGGTGATGCCCTGCACGCCGATGGCCGAGAGGGCTTCCCGCACCTCGTCAAGCTTGAACGGCTTGATGATGGCGGTGACCAGTTTCATGTCTGTTGAGTCCTTGGAAAAAGGCGTGAGGAACACCCGCGGGCCCAGCAAGGGCCCGCGGGAGCGTTGTGGTTAGAAGGATTTGGTGACTTGAAGAATGAAAGCGTCGTCACCCACGTTCTTGCCGAAGCGGTTGCCCCATGCAGCCAGCTGACCGCCCTGGGGAGTCTTGGTGGTAACTGTCTTGTCCGCGGTGCTGCCCCAATAGAAGGCGCCGAAGTTGAACCCGAAGAAGTCCTTGGTGACGCCGATCTTGTAGTCGACGAGATCAAGAACATCATTCTTCAGACCGTACTGCTTGAGGTTTGCCATCTCGCCCTGCCACATCCAGGTGCCGACGGCGCCGATCAGGGTGTAGCCGCTGCCGCCGATGGGGAAGGTGCCCTGCAGGTTCGCGTAGGTCGTGCCGCGTGCGTCGCTGGTCATGAATACGCCATCGGTCACCGCGTACCAGACCTTGGCGGTGAACCACTTCCACCCCAGTCCTGCATAGACCTCGCCCGTGTTCGGCTTCACGAGGCCGGGCGCACCGGTCGCGGTGGATGTGTCCAGGCTGTAGACGCCGGGGTAGTAATAGTAGACGGCGCCCACGTCATAGGAAAAATCACCCATGAACTTGTTGCGGATGCCCGCGTACACGTCCACCTCGAAACTGGCGCTGATCTTGGAATTGCTGCCATAGGGCGAGAATCCGAGGATCGGGTCAACAGCATCGCCGCCAGGGCCCGGGGCTTGCCATTGATCACCCATCCAGGACACGTTCGACCCGAACAGGCCCGCGTACAGACCGCTCGCACTGCCGTATTCGATCGTGCCTTGGACCGCGGGCCGGAAATTTGTCTGGGATACACCGCGCACCACGTAATTGCTGACAAATGTCAGGTTTCCTGTGACCGGCGACGCCGCCTCTTCGGCATGAACCAGGGGAGACATCAGCCCGATACCCGTAAGGGCGATGGCGAGGGATTTGTTCTTCATCATGGTCAGTTCCTTTCCTTGGCGGTTATCAGATGTGAGCGGAACAGTGCAGCTGGCAAACGTTGCAGAGTCCAAACCGCAAACCACGTGCCACATAACTTGCTTTGAAAATTCAAAGGCTTTTGCCCGCCCGTCCAGTCTCTTGCTGCAAGCCGGCACCGTCGTAGTGCATGCTGGTCGTCGCGCGCACTTCAGGGGTGCGATCGTGCCGCAGGTTGAGGCCGCGCCGTGGCCGCTTGCTACACTTGACGCACGCTTCATCCACAGGAGTTCAGCCATGATCAATCCCCCGTTCCTGGAAGAACTGGGCCGCCGCCTGCAGGCCCTCGCTGCCCAGACGCCCGTGGCCGACCTGGAAAAGAACGCCCGCGCCCTGCTCGCCAGCGCTTTCTCCCGGCTCGATCTGGTCACCCGTGAGGAATTCGATGCCCAGGCGCGGCTGCTCGCGCGCACCCGCGAGCGCGTGGAGCAGCTCGAAGCGCGCGTGGCGCAACTGGAAGCGCGGTTCGAGCGACCCTCCGAGTAGCTTGCCATGGGCCTCGCCGTGCTGCGCAGCCGCGCCCTGGCGGGCATGGGAGCGCCGCAGGTGGACGTGGAAGTGCATGTGTCGGGCGGTCTGCCCAACTTCACCATCGTGGGGCTGCCCGAGACCGAGGTGAAGGAGGCGCGCGACCGGGTGCGCGCCGCCCTCAAGAACTGCCGCTTCGAGTTCCCCGCCGGCCGCATCACCGTCAATCTGGCCCCGGCTGATCTGCCCAAGGACAGCGGCCGGTTCGATCTGCCCATCGCCCTGGGGATCCTGGCGGCCTCGGGCCAGATGCGGCGCGAGCAGCTCGATGGGTACGAGTTTGCCGGCGAACTGGCCCTCACCGGCATGCTGCGTCCGGTGCGCGGGGCGCTCGCCATGGCCTTCGGAGTCCATGCCCAGGGGCATGCCTTCATGCTGCCGGCGGCCAGCGCGGCCGAGGCAGCCCTGGTGAAGGGTGCAGCAGTGTTCGGTGCCGCAAGCCTGCTGGAGGTGTGCGCGCACTTCGACGGCCACGCCCTGCCGCGCGCCCAGGCTGGCGGCGCCCACGCCGACCCGCCCGCCTACCCCGACCTGCGGGACGTGAAGGGCCAGTTGCAGGCCCGCCGCGCTCTGGAAGTGGCCGCCGCGGGCGGCCACAGCCTGCTCATGACCGGGCCACCCGGCACGGGCAAGACCATGCTCGCCGAGCGGCTGCCCAGCATCCTGCCGCCCATGACCGAGGCCGAGGCGCTGGCCTGCGCCGCCGTGCAATCGCTGGCCGACGGCGGTTTCGAACTCCGCCACTGGATGCGCCGTCCCTACCGTGCGCCCCACCACACCGCCTCGGCCGTGGCCCTGGTGGGTGGCGGCAATCCGCCGCGGCCGGGCGAGATCTCCCGGGCCCATCACGGCGTGTTGTTCCTCGACGAACTGCCCGAGTTCGACCGGCGGGTGCTGGAAGTGCTGCGCGAGCCGCTGGAATCGGGCCGCATCGTCATCTCCCGTGCTGCGCGCCAGGCGGAGTTTCCGGCGCGTTTCCAGTTCGTGGCGGCCATGAACCCCTGCCCGTGCGGCTATCTTGGCCACCCCGCTGGACGCTGCCGCTGCACCCCCGACCAGATCGCGCGCTATCGCGGCCGGCTCTCGGGGCCGCTGCTCGCCCGCATCGATCTGCAGGTGGAGGTGCCGGTACCCGCCCAGCAGGAGCTCTCCGAGCCGGCCCCGGGCGAGGCGAGCGGCGCCGTGCTGGCGCGCACCACCGCTGCGCGCGAACGCCAGTTGGCGCGCCAGGCCTGCGCCAACGCGCAACTGGCGGGCGAGGCCCTGCAGACCCACGCCCAGCCCGACGAAGCCGGCGCGGCGTTGCTGCGCCAGGCGGCTGCCCGGCTGGGCCTTTCGGCCCGCGGCCACCACCGCCTGCTGCGGGTGGCGCGCACCATCGCCGACCTGGCGCGGGAGCCTGTCATCCGCGCCGCCCACGTGGCCGAAGCCATCCAGTTACGGCGTCCGCCCGCGCAGCCCTGATCCGCGTTGGGTCGGCGATTGCTTGCTAGCATCCCGGTCCCATGCAAAGCGATGACGATTCTCCTCAGGCCGACGGGCAGAGCCTGCTGCGCGTGGCCGGTGCGCGCCGGACGTTCCTCACGCCCGAGGGGTCGGCCGTGCGCGCCCTTGATGGGGTGGACCTGAACATCCGGCCCAACGAATTCCTCACCCTGCTCGGCCCCTCGGGCTGCGGCAAGACCACGCTGCTGCGGGCCATCGCCGGCTTCGAGGACCTGGATGGAGGCCGCCTCGATCTGGAGGGCCGCAGTCTGGAGGATGTGCCGCCCCACCGGCGCCCCTTCAACACGGTGTTCCAGAGCTACGCCCTGTTCCCACATCTGGACGTGCGAGACAACGTGGGCTACGGGCTGGACGCCGCGCGCGTGCCGCGGGCCGAGCGCGAGCGCCGGGTGGACGAGGCGCTCGCGCTGGTGGGGCGTTCCGAACTGGGCCGGCGCCGCCCGCGGCAGCTCTCCGGCGGCCAGCAGCAGCGCGTGGCGCTCGCCCGCGCGCTGGTGAACCGTCCCAGGCTGCTGCTGCTCGACGAGCCGCTCTCGGCGCTGGACCGCGGCCTGCGCCAGGCCATGCAGATAGAGCTCAAGAACCTGCAGCACACCGTGGGGATCACCTTCGTGGTGGTCACCCACGACCAGGAGGAGGCGCTCACCATGTCCGACCGCATCGCCGTGATGCGTGCCGGGCGCATCCTGCAGCTCGGTCCGCCGGGCCGCATCTATGACGCCCCCGCCGACCGCTTTGTGGCCCAGTTCGTGGGCGACAGCAACGTGCACGCTGGCCGAGTGGCGGCGGTATCGGCCCGGGGCGCGTTGATCACCCTGGACGAGGGCTTCGAGCTGCATGCCGGGCGCACCGGCTTCGCGCCCGGCGAAGCGGTGGATGCCATGTTACGGCCGGAGCGCTTGATGCTCGCCCGGGAGCCTGGCTCGGGCCCGGCGCTGCAGGCTGTGGTGGAGCGCGTGGTGTTCGTGGGGGCCGACGTACAGGTGCACTTGCGCCTTCCTGGCGGCGCCGCGCTGCGGGCGCTGCACCGCCACTTGCCGGGTGCCGAACCGCCACCCAATGTGGGCGGGCAGGCCTTCGTCCGCTATGAGCCCGCTGCCGTGCATCTGATGAGGTCCGCGCCGTGAGGGGGGCACTGTCAGCGCGGCGGCGCCGCGCGCTGGCCGGGTTGCTTGCGCCCCACTCGCTGCTGCTGGCCGCCTTCTTTGTGGTGCCGCTCGCCATCATGGCGGTCTACAGCGTACTCACGCCGGGCCTGTACGGTGGTGTGGAATGGGAGTTCTACCCCTACGGCTATGGACGGGTGCTGGGCGCTCCCCTGGGCGAGGTGGAAGAGTTCGATCCGGTCTACGGCGAGATCCTGCTGCGTTCGCTGCGCCTTGCTCTGACCACCGTGGTGGTGACGCTGCTGTTGTGCTACCCGGCCGCCTTCTGGGCAAGCCGGCTGCCGCCGCCGCGGCGCGCGCTGGTGCTGTTCCTCGTCACGCTGCCGTTTTTCGCCAACCTGATCGTGCGCGTGTACGCGTGGATGCTGATCCTGCGGCCCACCGGGGTGCTCAACCAGCTGCTCGGGCTGGCGGGGCTGCCAGCGGCGGACCTCATGTTCAGCGAGACGGCGGTGGTGATCGGGCTCTGTTACGTGCTGCTGCCCTTCATGTTCCTGCCGCTGTACGCCGCCGTGGAGCGGCTCGACCCCGCGCTTGTGCAGGCCTCCCGGGACCTGGGCGCGGGCGCGTTGTTCACGTTCCGCCGGGTGATCCTGCCGCTTACCGCGCCGGGCATCCTGGGCGGCTGCATCCTGGTGTTCATCCCGGCCTTCGGCAACTTCGTGGTGTCCTCGCTGCTGGGCGGCGCCAAGGTGATGCTAGTGGGCAATCTCATCGAACAGCAGTTCCTGGCAGCGCGCAACTGGCCCTTCGGCGCGGCCCTGGCCATGCTGTTGCTTGCCGCCGTGCTGGTGCTGCTGGTGGTGTACGTGGTGCGGACGCCTCACCCCGAGGGCGTGCGGTGAGCCGTCGCGGCGCGCCGCTGGACTGGGCGCTGGGCGCCTGGGGCATCGCCTTCCTGGCGGTGCTCTACCTTCCCATCGCGCTGGTGCTCGCCTATTCGTTCAACCGCAACGTGGTGAACATGATGGTCTGGGAGGGTTTCACCCTGGACTGGTACCGCTCCATCTTTGGCTTTGCCACGCGGCTGGCCGAGGACGCCAGCTACGTGCACTCCACCGAGGGCCTTATCCACGCGGCGCGCAACAGCGTGGTGGTGGCGCTGGCGGCCACGGCCGTGTCCACCGTGGTGGGCACAGCCACGGCGCTGGCCATGGCGCGGCACCGCTTCCGCCTCAGGCCCCTGTATCAGGCATTGCTGGTCATGCCCATGGTGATGCCGGACATCGTGCTCGGCGTGGCCCTGCTGGTGTTTTTCGTGGGCGCGGGAATGACGCTGGGCGTTGGCACCATCGTCATGGGGCACTGCGTGTTCCTGGCCAGCTACGTATTCGTTGTGGTGAGCGCCCGACTGGCGGGCATGGGTGCGGATTTGGAGGAGGCCTCCGCCGATCTTGGCGCAGGCCCCTGGACCACCTTCCGCCGCGTCACGCTGCCCCAGGTGGCGCCCGGGGTGGCGGGCGGGGCGCTGCTCGCCTTCATCATCTCCATGGACGACCTGGTGATCACCTATTTCATCGCCGGGGTGGAGTCCACCACGCTGCCGGTGTTCATCTACGGCATGCTTCGCCGGGGCATGAAGCCCGAGATCAACGCCATCGCCATGCTGCTGCTGGCCTTCTCCTTTGTCATCGCAGCCACCGGACTGTGGTTGCGCGCGCGCCGCCAGTGACGGAGCATCGTGTCATGACCACTTCCCGTCCCCGTGGCCGTGATCTGGGGCTGCCCTTCCCCGGCACGCCGGGCCCCTTCAACGCGCTCACCGACATCCCCGGCGTGGCAGTGGGGGCCACCACCGTCGTGCGCGATGCCCCCGCGCAGGTGCGCACCGGCGTCACCGCCATCGTGCCGCGCCACGGCGAGGCTGATCTTTCCCCCGTGTGGGCCGGCCAGTACTGCCTCAACGGCAACGGCGAGATGACCGGCACCCACTGGATCCACGACGCCGGCCAGTTCTGCGGCCCCATCCTGCTCACCAATACCCACAGCGTGGGCATCTGCCACCACGCCGCGGTACGCTGGATGATGCGCACCTGGCGGCGCGATTTCGACGAGCTGCACCTCTGGGCCATGCCCGTGGTGACCGAGACCTACGACGGCGTGCTCTCCGACATCCAGGGCCTGCACGTCACCGAGCAGCACGCCCTCGACGCGCTCGATGCGGCAGCGCCCGGACCGGTGGCCGAGGGCAATACGGGCGGCGGCACCGGCATGATCTGCTACGAGTTCAAGGGCGGCACTGGCACGTCCTCGCGCGTGGTCGAGCCGGGTGGCCGGCGCGGGGTGGTGGCCGCCCTGGTGCAGGCCAACCACGGCCTGCGCGACTGGTTCACGGTGCTGGGCGTGCCGGCGGGGCAGCACATGCGCGAGGGCCGGCTCTTCGAGCGCGAGCAGGGCTCCATCATCGTCATCCTCGGCACCGACCTGCCGCTGCTGCCCCACCAGCTGCGCCGCCTCGCCAAGCGGGCCGCCCTCGGCATCGGCCGTGGCGGCACCCCGGGCGGCAACAACTCCGGCGACATCTTTCTCGCCTTCGCCACGGGCAATCGCATCGAGCTGCCCCAGCGCGGCGCGCCCTCCTGGCGGCTCGAGGCGGTCAACGATGAGCTGTTCGATCCCATCTACGAGGCGGTCGTGCAGGCGGTGGAGGAGGCGGTGGTGAACGCCCTGCTGGCGGCCGCAGATACGCCCACCTTTCGCCCGCCTGGCCGCATGGTCCGAGCCATCGATCCCGAGGCGCTCGTGGACCTCATGCGCCGCCACGGGCGAATGCCCTGAACAGCCCGCTTCCTCGCAACCTTTCACAGGAGATTTCCATGCGCCGCCTCATCCCCCTGTTGCTGCTCGCCGTCCTGCTGGGCGCCGGCCCTTGCGCCCGCGCCCAGGGCAAGCTCGCCCTGTACAACTGGGGCGACTACATCAACCCGGAGATCCTCGACCGCTTTACCAAGGAAACCGGCATCAAGGTCACCCTCGACACCTACGCCAGCAACGAGGAGATGCTGGCCAAGATCCAGGCTGGCGCCACGGGCTACGACATCGTGTTTCCGTCGGTGCACATGAACGACATCATGCTCAAGCTCGGGCTGCTGGAGAAGACAGGCGTCAATGCCATGAAGGGCTTCGAGAACATCGACCCCGCGGCGCTGCGCTCCAGGGCCGACCCGAAGAGCGAATACTGTCTGCCCTACGCCTGGGGCACGGTGGGCATCTTCTACAACAAGAAAAAGATCCCCCAGCTCTCCAGCTGGAAGGATCTGTTCGCCTACGCCGAGAAGAATCCCGGCAAGGTGGCCATGCTCGACGACATGCGCGAGGTGCTCGGCGTGGGGTTGCTCCTCAACGGCAAGCCGGTGCACTCGCGCAGCCC
>DAIPHN010000013.1:0-29550 GCA_036771335.1 Burkholderiales bacterium | reverse complement strand
AGGCCGTGGACCGCATCCCCGACCTGGTCGAGGGCTTGGGCTATGACGAGTCGCTGCTCGACCTTGGGAGCTCCGCGAACAGCGCCTGCGGCGGTCACGCTGGCGATGCCGGCACCATGGCGCGCACCCTGCGCGCGGCGGCCGCCCGCGGCGTGGCGGCGGGCGCCCATCCGTCCTTCGAGGATCGCGAGCACTTCGGCCGGCGCGAGCTCGACCTGCCGCCCGCTACCGTGCGCGAGCAGGTGCTGCGGCAGCTGGAGGCCATCGCCGCCGTTGCCCGGCGGGAGAGCATCAGCCTGCGCCACGTGAAGGCCCACGGCGCCCTCTACAACCGCGCGGCGCGCGAGCCCGCCCTGGCCCATGCCGTGGCTGCCGCGGTGCGCGCGTTCGACCCCGGCCTCGCCTTCTATGCCCTGGCGGGCAGCGCCCTGGCGCGCGCCGGCCGCGCGGCGGGGCTGTTCACCGTGGAAGAGGCCTTCGCCGACCGCGCCTACAGGCCCGATGGGTCGCTCGCGCCGCGCGGCGAGCCCGGGGCGGTGCTGCACGATGCCGCGGCCGTGGCGGCGCGGGCGCTGGAGATGGTCGCCTCCGGTTGCGTCACGGCGGCGGACGGCAACACCCTCCGGCTCGCGGCGCAGACCATCTGCGTGCACGGCGACACGCCAGGGGCGGTGGCCATGGCGCGGGCGGTGCGCGCCGCGCTGGAGAAGGCCGGCGTGGTGATTGCAGCAACCCCCGGGGTTTAGCAGCCGCGGGTTGCGGCGGTGGCTTCAGGCCGGCGCCACTGCCCGGATCGTCAGGCGATGCGCCGCTTCAGCTCCGGCGGATTGGCCGACTTCTCGCGGAACTCTTCTTCCGAGGCCGCGAAGGTGACGCCAGCGCGCTTGATGGCGTCGTCATCCACCTTGTGCAGCGGCGTGTAGAAGGGGTGATGGTGCTCCAGGTAGGGGTTGTTGCGCGCCGCGTTGTAGCAGTGGATCACGGTCCAGCGGCGATGGTTCGAGCGGTTCTGGTCGGAGCGGTGCAGCACGTTGCTGTGGAAGAAGATACCGTCGCCAGGATCGAGCTCCGCGTACTCCACGGGCATGCGCTTGAGGATTTCCTCCACGCGCTTCGGGTCGGCCCCCACCTGCTCGCCGGGCAGCACGCCGTGCTCGATGCGCCCGCAGTGGTGCGAGCCCTTCACCACCTGCAGGCAGCCGTTTTCTCGCGTGCTGCGGTCCAGCGCCACCATCACGCTTGCCATGTAGGGGAACACGCAACCGTTGTGATACCAGTAGCCGTAGTCCTGGTGCCACTCCCAGGCGCCGCCTTCCAGCGGCTCCTTGGCGGTGAGCTTGGAGTGGTAGTGGTACACCTCGCCGCCCAGCAGCTCTTCCATGGTGTCGACGATGCGGTGCGAGCGCGCCGCAAGCCCGTAGACGCTGTCGCCCGGGTGGTTCCAGGTGGCCATGCGCGTGGCCTTGCCGGAGGCGTCGTTGCGGTCGTAGAGGCGGCTGCGCAGGGCCGGGTCCTGCTCGATGGCGCTGCGCAGGATGGCGATTTCCTCGGCGTCGAACAGCTTGCGCACGGTGACGTAGCCGTCACGCTCGTAGTCGGCGCGCTGCAGGGCGGTGAGGATGGATCCGGGCATGGCGTTTCTCCGCGGGGTTGAGTTAGGGGAAGGGTCAGTGGGTTCGGGCGGCGCTCGCCAGGCGCGACGTGGCGCCTTCCAGGTGGGCCAGCACGGCGGCGCGCGCCGGTTCGGGGCGGCGCAGGCGGATGGCCTCGGCGATGGCCGAGTGCGCGGCATGCACGGCGGCCGCGAAGGCCGGCGAGCGCGATTCGTTGGAGTGGGTGATGCGGATGGCGCCGCGCAGGTACTGGCCCAGGAAGGCCCAGGTGGACTTGAGCAGGCGGTTGCCGCAGGCCTCGGCGATGGCCTGATGGAAAGCGAGGTCTTCTTCCACGCCGTCGGCGCCGCTTTGGCGCGCGGCTTCCACGGCAGCGAGCGCATGGCGGATGGCCGCCATCTGCGCGCGGGTGCGGCGCAGGGCAGCAAGCGCGGCGATCTCGGTTTCCACTGCCCGGCGCAGTTCGTAGAGCTCTTCCAGGGTGGAGCTGGATTCGTGCACCCGGGGATCGAGCCGCAGGGGTGTGAGCGGCCGGTGCACGGGCACGAACAGCCCCGAGCCCTGGAGCGACTCCACCAGCCCCTCGGAGGCGAGGCGCGACACCGCCTCGCGCACCACCGCGCGGCTCACGCCGCAGCCTTGCGACAGCGCGGCCTCGGTGGGCAGGCGGCTGCCGGGCGGCAGGCGCCGGGCGGTGATGGCGGCGCGCAGCTCGTCGGCCACCCGGTCGGAGAGGCGCTGCTTGCGGCCCACGAAGGGCAGGTCCAGCGGCTTCATGGCAAGAAGAATAGCCGGATATCGGTTGTCAGACAACTTGGAGAAAGCCGCGGTTGGTGGCGGGCTGACTGCCCGCTGGCCGCTTCGCCTGTCGCGCGCGGATCTCCGGGCGCCCTGTGACCTACAAGCATCTGCGTGTATCTTCGAGAGCAAAATGCAAGTGGCGGAGTAGGGCAACAGTTTGGCAGTGCGTATTCCGGCGTCGGTGGTGGAAGCGCTAGACCTCAAGCCCGGGGACAACATCCACATCCACGTTCACGGCGAGCGCTCCTTTTCCATCGAGAAAGCGCCTGGCGTTCGGGAACTGCTGGCGCGGCTTCGCAAGTACCGGGGCCGGCTGCCGTCCGATTTCAGCTTTGATCGGCTGGACGCCCATCAGCAGCGGTGAGGACTTCTTC
Source organism: Burkholderiales bacterium (assembly GCA_036771335.1). GTDB lineage: Bacteria > Pseudomonadota > Gammaproteobacteria > Burkholderiales. Next base: position 26,762 of record DAIPHN010000013.1, on the reverse strand, counting down.
GACACCGACGTCGTCCTTCAGCTGCTGTCGGCGGATGCTCGCAAGGCCGACCGGGCGGGGGAAGTCATCGCGCTCGGCGGGACGGTCAGCGTCCAGGTTCTGAACGAGTTCGCGGCTGTGGCTTGTCGCGAGCCCGGGATGCCCTTGAACGAGGCGCGCGAAGTGCCGGCTCAGGTCCGCGCGGTCTGCTCGGTCGAGCCGATAACCATCGGTACCCGCGAAAAGGCGCTGAGCGTCGCGCAGCGCTGTTGCCTGTCGTTCTGAGATTCCCTCATCGTCTCGTCAGCCTTGCTGGCGGGGTGCCGGACATTGCACTCGGAAGACATGCAAGGCGGCCCGGTCATCGAGCGTCAATTGACGATTCGAAACCCGTTTGGCGCGCTGTGAATCGCGCCGCGCTGACGCCCGGGAGTCAGAGCACCCTGCTGTTCCGTACCTTCTTGAGCGCACGCCAGACGACGCTGTTTCCGCCCTCGCCGCAGAACACCGTGGCCGTGCCGGGCAGGTCGAGCCTGTCCAGCAGAGCCTGCTGCGCCCGGGAGATGCGCCCTTGGCTGCGCCAGCGCCACCAGGGCGTGAGTACGAACGCGACCACGAAATGCCTCCGGTGCGGCAGGTGCTCCACGTCCTTGCGCACCAGCCACACGCCGCGCAGGCCAAGTTGCGCCAGTTGCGCCCGCAGGTGCTCCAGTGCCGCAGGTTCGAGCTGGTGGGATACGAAGCGGTCTCGCGCCGACACAGCCTCGCGCTCGGCTTCGGCCGCCTGCAGGAGTTCCATCCGCTCCACGTGGCGCGCGCTCCAGAACCGCCGCTTCTCGTCGTCGCGCCGGCGCTCGTAGTGGTCGCGCAGCAGCGCCGCGCCCGAGGCGATGGCGTCCTCGTCCTGCGCCATGGCGCGTTCGACCAGCGGCACCCCCGCGTCGTCGCCGGCCTTCAGCAGGCGCGAGCCCACGGCGTAGTTCAGTTCTGCATGCTCGGCATGGTCGGCGAGCAGCGCCTGCAGTTCGGCCAGGGCGGCCGCCTCGCCCGCACCCACCTCCTCGATGAGACGTGCGCGGCTGATGCGATCCTCCAGCGGCAGTGCCGCCAGCCCCGCGCTACCCGCCTCCTCGAACCCGGCCAGGCGTTCGCGCAGCTGCTGCACTTCTCTGTGGCGCGCATCCCAGGCCTCGGCGATTCGCTCCCGCCAGCGCGCGTCGAGTTCCTCCGTGATTACCTGCAGTGCGGGGCCCAGCAGCAGATCGGCCGACTCGCCGGGCGCCGGGAGGGCCATGCGGGCGTCCTCGCCCAGGGCGCTCAGGCGGTCGGCCAGCGACGGGTGGGTGTCGTCCACCGAGGTCGTGCGCGCCAGCGCCTCGTCGAGCCAGCGGCGCGTATCGTCCGGATCCGGCGGGGCTTGCAGGGCGCTGCCCATCTGCTCCAGCGGCGCGAACTGCGGCCGTGCATGTTCGTTCACCTGGCGATAGAAGACCGGCCAGAAGCGCTCGTTGAGGTAGCCGGCCAGCACGGCGGTGGTGCTCAGCGCGGCGGCGGCCGCCGCTGGCGAGGTGAGGCGCGCGGAATTGGCGTCGGCTTCATATTCGTTGCCCCGCGCCAGGGGAAAGGAGATGGCGGTGAAATAGGGCACGAAACGGGCGTGGAACGGACGGAACACGATGGCGCCCAGGGACTGCGATTCCTCCAGCATGGCGGCCAGCCGCGCCCAGCCCAGGCGCAGGCGGTAGATCCAGTTACCCAGCCGAGCATGGCCACCGCCCAGATGGCCGATCTCATGGGCCAGCACCGCCGCGAGCTGCTCGCGTGTCAGCGCCTTCATCAGCGGCAGGCCGATGATGAGTGTGTTGCGATGCCAGCCGAACACGCCCAGCCGCGGGGTCTGGACGACAGCCGCGTTCAGCTCGTCCGTGATCAGGACCCGGTGGAAGCGGCCGCGGGCGTGAAGTTCGCGCTGCAGGTGGTCAAGCAGCGCGAACAGTTCCGGCGCCTCGCCCCGGGTGACCGCGCGGCCCTGGGGAGGCGCCAGACGCACCCACATGGCACGAAAGATGATCCAGACAAACGCGCTCACCACGAGCGCGAGCTTGATGCCCACCCAGGCGGCCTTGATGGCCAGCAGCAGGGCCGCGGCAACCATAAGCAGCCCGAGCACCAGCACCGCGAGAATGTAGCCGAAGCCGGCGAAGGCCAGCGCAATTACCCGTCGCCGGTAGCGGGCGGGATCTCGCGCGTGCTCGGCTTCGAGTCGCAGAACGAGTGCTTCGAACTGGTCGTGGTTCATGGGCGGCAGCCCGCGGCTCGGCCGCCTCGATTTGAGGGATTTGCCGAAGTATAGGATGGACGAGGCCCTCTTCCCGGCAGTTGCCCGCCGGATGGCCTGTGCGCCCAACTGCTCGCTCATCGGGATTCAGGGGGCGGTCGAGTACGATGGATTGGCCATCTGGGCTTGTTGGCGGGCAGTCCAGCGACGCGCCGGCGCGGCCGAGCCTCTGACCTCCCGAGGCCCGTCTGGCGCTCCCGATCAGGAATGTCACGAGTCCCGCCTTCGAAAAAGACGTGGATGGACACCTCATCCGACCGGGGGCGCCGGGCCTGCGGCGTCAGGTCACATGTCGTCTGGGACGAGGCCGGGGCAGTCCTGAGTCACACCGCGCTTCGCGGCGGGGCAGTGCCGACCGAGGCAGTCAACCCCCAAGATCACGGTGAGCTTCCTCTTGATCACCACCCGGCCCTACACGTCGTACCCCTTGCGCTGCATGCACATGAGGTAGATGTGCCGGTTGGGCGTGATCGCCCGGCCGATTCCGGCGCTGGAGGCCATCATCTGCTGGTGGCAGGCAAGGTGCGCTTTGCCGAAGCCGGGATCGGCTGAATAGTCGGGCCGCGGTTTCGACGCGCAGGCAACGAGCGCGGGGAGCACAATGAACAGGGCGGCGGTACGCATGGCGGTGTCGCGGATCGGGATGCTCTTTTGAGGCAACCCCGGCGCCGGTGGTTCCGCCGCACCTGCAGCAGGGGCATACCCGTCAAGAAGGAGACAGACGATGAAGATCGGCATCCCCAAGGAAACCAAGAATCACGAATATCGCGTGGGCCTCACGCCGGCGGGCGCCGCCCTGCTGTCGGGCCAGGGCCACGAGGTGCTGGTGCAGTCCCAGGCGGGGGCGCGCATCGGTTTCGACGACAACGCCTATCGCGCCGCCGGCGCGCGGGTGGTGGACAGCGCCGCCGAGGCCTGGGCCGCCGGGCTGGTGGTGAAGGTGAAGGAGCCCCAGCCCGGCGAGCTGCGCTTCTTCCGCGACGACCTGGTGCTGTTCACCTACCTTCATCTGGTCACCTGCGTGGAGGTGCTCGACGCCATGGAGGCCGCAGGCAGCACCGGCATCGCCTACGAGACGGTGAGCGATGCCCAGGGCCGGCTGCCGCTGCTGATACCCATGTCCGAGGTGGCGGGCCGGCTGGCCGTGCAGGCCGGCGCGTGGGCGCTGATGCTGCCCCAGGGCGGCAGCGGCGTGCTGCTGCAAGGTGTGCCAGGGGTACCGCCGGGCAAGGTCACCATCCTGGGCGGCGGCACCGTGGGCACCCACGCTGCGTGGGCCGCCACGGGCATCGGCGCCGACGTGACGCTGCTGGACGTGAGCCTGCCGCGGCTGCGGCAGCTGGAGGAGATCTTCTGTGCTCGCCTGAAGACGGCGGTGGCCGAGCCCGAGGCCATTACCCGTCACGTGGCCGAGGCCGACCTGGTGATCGGCGCCGTGCTGGTGCCAGGCAAGCACACGCCCCACCTCATCACCCGCGCCATGCTGCGCCGCATGCGCCCCGGCTCGGTGTTCGTGGACGTGGGCATCGACCAGGGCGGCTGTGCCGAGACCTCGCGTCCCACCTCCCACGCCGAGCCCACCTACGTGGAAGAAGGCGTGCTGCACTACTGTGTGCCCAACATGCCCGGCGCCGTGGCGCGCACCTCCACGCTGGCGCTCACCCAGGCCACCTTGCCCCACGTGGCCACCCTGGCGGCCATGGGGTGGAAGCAGGCGTGCGCCCGGGACGCGGGGCTGCGGACCGGGCTGCAGATCGCCCGCGGCCAGATCACCTGCAGGCCGCTGGCGGAGGACCTGGGGCGGCCGTGGCTCGATCCTGTGGAGGCGGTGGGCTGATAAGCTCTCGCGACGCGCGGGCCGCTTGGCCACGCACGCGACCCAGCGCCGCCGCTGTCCCGTCCCTGGTTATCTGGAGCCCCCCATGGCCGAATTCCGCTCTGAAGCCGCCCGCGCCGCCCTCCACAGCGCCGTGAGAAGGCTTTCGCTGTTCCCCCTGCTGCTGATTGTCGGGCTGATTGCGTGGCTTGCCTTCGGCACCATCGCCACCGGCAACGTGGGCGTGCGCATCACCCTTGGGGTGATCAGCCAGGACGAGGTGGAACCGGGCGTCTACGCCAAGTGGCCCTTCATTTCGACGGTGGAGGAATTCACCGCCAAGGAAATTGCGGTGGACCTGCAGGACCTCACGCCCAAGGCGCGCGACAACCTTTCGTTGCGCGACATGGACATCACCATCTACTACAAGGCCGCTGCGGCCAAGGTGTCGGAGCTGCAAAGCAAGTACTCCGGCCAGTCGGCGCGTTCCCCCACGGAGGGCTACTGGCTGCCGGCCTACGAACTGGTGTTTCGCGTGGCCCGCAACGTGGCCTACGAGGAAGTGGCCAAGGTGGATTCGCTGGTGCTGCATACCAAGCGCGACGAAATCTCATCGGCGGTGCAGAAGTACATGCAGACCGAGCTGGACAAGACTGACCCCGGCGTGTTTACGGTGACGCGCGTGGTGGTGCGCTCCGTGCTGACCGACCCGTCCATCGAGGAATCCATCCGCCAGGCCGTGGCCAACCAGAAGAAGCTCGAGGCCATGACGGTGCAGACGGAGATCGCCAAACGCGAGGCGGAGATCCGCGTGACGGAAGCCGAGGGCATCTCGAAGTCGAACCGCATCATCGCGGGAAGCCTGACGCGCGAATACCTGCAGCACGAGGCGAACCAGGCATTGCTCAAGTTCGCAGAAAAGGGAAACACCAACACGGTTGTGGTGCCGGCGGGCATGAGCATCACGCCGCTGGTGAATACCTCGCCGAAGTAAGTTGCCGGTGCTGCGGGCGGCGACCCGCTTGGCGTTTTGGCGGGGACGAAGCCGCGCGGCCCCGGCACTGCGCCGTAGCGTGCTCCCCGGGGCGCAACTGCACCGTTGATCACGCCTGGCGGGCCAGCCCTGGAGCAACGCAGCGATCGTGCGGTTTGCAGGCGGCCTGAGCAGTCAGCGGAACTGGCGCCTGAACCGCGACACACCCGCCGCGAAGAATACGGCTCCGAGCAGCGCCATCTTGGCGGCTGGCAGGGCGACCTCGCTGGCGTCGGCGCCCCTCAGCAGCACCCCGTAGGCGATCTGCACGAAGTGCCGCAGCGGCGAGACCTCGATCGCGGTGCGCAGCCACGGGGGCATGCCCTCCACCAGATTCCAGGTGCCCGAGAGCATGGTGATGGGCATCACCAGCAGCAGCACCACCAGACCCACCTGACCGGAGTTGCGGGCGAAGGTGGCGGCGGTCACGCCCAGGCCCGCGGCAGTCATCGCGAACAGCGCCACCATCGCGAAGAACAGCGGAATGCTGCCTGCGAAGGGCACACCGAGCCAGCCGTGCATCACCCCGGCAACCGCCACCAGGGTGCCGAGCAGGGTCACCGCCGTCATCGCCATCACCTTCCCCAGGACGATCTGAAGCGGCGTCAACGGCGACACCAGCAACTGCTCGATGGTGCCGCGCTCCTTCTCCCTGACCAGAGCCGCGGCGGGCAGAAGGATCCCCGCCACCGTCAACATCCCCAACAGTTCGGAAATGGTGCTGAACCACCCTTCCCGCATGGTGGGGTTGAAGCGCATGCGCGGCTGCAGCATCACCACGGGCTCCCGGTTGTCGCGGCCGCTGGCCGCGTCGCGGCGTTCGTGCCATTCCTGCGCCATGGCGGCGGTGATGCGCTCGACGTAGCTGGCCAGCAGGTAGGACAGGTTGGAATCGCTCGCGTCCACGGTCAGCTGCAGATCGGTGGGACGGCCGGAAACCAGGTCGCGCTCGAAGCCGTGGGGGATCGTCAGCACCGCGCGCAGCTCCCCGCGGTCAAGCCGCCGTTCAAGCTGCGCCTCCTGCTCGGGAAGGACGCTCGCGGCGAAGTAGGGCGGCCGCAGGCGGTAGAAGAGGTCGCGCGAGGCCGCGCTGCGGTCGCGGTCGATCACGCCCACCGGCGATCGGTGCAGGTCCAGCTCGGGCGCGCCGAAGGCGATCATGATGTCCACGGTGAAGATGAACACCACGAAGCCGAACAGCGCGCGGTCGCGCAGCAGTTGACGCCACTCCTTGACCATGAGCGCCGCCACCTGGCGCAGCCAGCGCCGGGCGCGGCTGCCGTCGAGGCGCGGCCATGTCCGGTTCCGGCTCACGCCTTTGTCCGCTTGCGGAAAAAGGCGTGGGCCAGCCACAGCACGACGCCCGAATACACCGCGAGCGCCGCCAGCTCGACCCAGTACACGCCCATGCCGGCGCCCTTCAGGTACATGCCACGCACCACCGGCAGAAAGTAGCCCGCCGGAAACAGGCGCGCCAGAAAACGGTTGGCCGGCTCCGCGGTGTCGAGCGGCGCAAAGAAGCCCGCGAACTGCGTAGCGACGATCATGGCGGTGATGGTCGTGATGATGATGGCGGCCTGCTGCGTGCGCACGGCCGCCGATACCAGCAACCCCAATCCCGCCGTGGCCAGAACGTACAACAGCAGCGCGCAGGCGAACTGCGGCACGCTGCCGCGAAACGCCACCCCGAAATAGAAGGCGACCAACAACCACAGCACGACCGCGTTGATCATGCAGATCATCACCGCGGGCAGCAGCTTGCCCAGCAGGAACTCGAAACGCGAAACGGTCGAGCTGGCGATGTTGTAGATGGCGCCGGACTCCTTTTCGCGCACCACGCTCACCGCGATCAGCAGCGGCGGCACGAGCAACAGCACAAGCATCAGCAGCGAGGGGGCGACCATGACGATGTTGCGCACTTCCGGGTTGTAGAGAAAGCGCGTCTCCATCCGCACCGGCGGGGCCGCCTGGCGGCAGCAATCGGGGCCTGCATCGGCCTGGGCGAGTCGTGGATTCGTCTGGTAGATGGCGTTGGCCTGGGCGTTGATCGCCTCGAGGTAGGCGCGGATGGTGCGTCCCGGCGGAGTTACGGCGCCGTCGATGTGCGCTGCAACTTCCACCGGCTGGCGGGCGAGCAGGCGCTTCTCGAAGTCAGGGCCGATCCAGAGGACCACGCGCGCGCGTTCGGTCCTGAGCACCTCGTCGATCAGCGCTGGATCCTGACCCGAGGCCACCAGGCGGAAATGCCGCGAGGCGAGGAACTGCCGGGCATAGTCGCGGCTGGTGGGCGTCTGGTCCTCGTCCACCACAACGAAGCCGACGTTCTTTACGTCTGAGGTCATTCCATAGGCGAACACCACCAGCAGCGTGATGGGCAGCAGGAACGCGAGCATGAGATACAGGCGATCGCGCAGTATCTCGCGCACCTCCTTCCCCGCAAGCGCGAGCACGCGCTTCGGCGTCATGGCGTCCGCGCGGCGGCGGCCGCTTCAAGGGCGAGGATGCGATGCACGAACACATCCTCCATGCTCAGCTCCCTCCGCGCGACGAGCGGCTCCGGCAGCCCGGCGCGTTCCAGCGCAGCGCGCATGCGCTCTTGCGCGTCCCGCGGGTCATGCGCCATGACGTGGATGCCGCGGCCGTGAAGCACCGCGCCGGGGAAACCCGCCGCGCGCATCGCGGCGAGGGCGGCGGCGGGCGCTGCGGTGCTCACGTCCAGCAGCTGACCCTGCTCGGCCGCCAGCTGCGCCTTCATCGCCGCGGGCGTGGCGTCGGCGACCACACGGCCGGCGAACATGAGCGCGAGCCGGTCACACAGCTCCGCCTCGCTCATGTAGTGGGTGGTGAGCAGGATCGCCACTCCCTGCTCGCGCGCGAGTTCTTGCAGGATGGCCCAGAAGCGCCGGCGCCCGATCGGGTCGACCCCCGAGGTGGGTTCGTCGAGGAACAGCACGCGCGGCTGGTGGATGAGCGCGCAGCCGAGGGCAAGCCGCTGCCGCAAGCCCATGGGCAGGGAGCTCGCGGCCCGGTCCTCGTGGCCTTCGAGGCCGCCCAGCGCGAGCACCCATCGCGCGCGCTCCTGGGCGAGGCGCCGCTCCAGCCCGTACACGCCCGCGAAAAGAAGCAGGTTCTCCATCACCGTCAGGTCGGTGTAGAGCGAGAATGCCTGGGACATGTAGCCGATGCGCTCCTTGATGGCCTGGCCGGCGCGGCGCATGTCGGCGCCAGCGACGCGGCCCAGACCGGAGCTGGGCGGCAGGATGCCCGTCAGCATCTTGATGACCGTGGTCTTTCCCGCGCCATTGGCACCCAGCAGGCCGAAGATCTCGCCGTAATGCACGCCGAAGCTGGCCGCGTCCACGGCGCGAAAGGCGCCGAAGCTGCGCGTCAGCTCGCGGGCGTCGATGGCGTGCTCGGCATCGGTGCTCGCGTGCCGGGGAGCGGGGGCCGAGAGCCCCCGCAGCGGCTCGATGGCAACGCCGTCCTGCGCGCGCAGCAGCGCGACGAATACATCCTCCAGTTCCGGCTGGCGCACCGCCAGGTGCGGCGCCGTGGCCGGGCCCACCACGTCGAGTACGGCGCGCCGGGCGGAGTCGTCGTCGTCGCCTTCCACGTAGATGCGGGCCACGTTCGCGCGCCAGTCGATCTGGGCGAAGCGCTGCTCAAGGGGGCCGGGCTGCGCCGCATCCGCCTGGAGTTCGACGATGCGCGCGCGCGCGGCTCGCACCAGCCGCTCCGGCTCGCCTTCGGCCATGACGCGGCCCGCGTGCATCAGCGCAAGGCGATCGAAGCGGCTTGCCTCGTCCAGGTATGCGGTGGACACGAGCGCGGTGAGTCGGTGCTCCTCGATGAGCTGGGCGAGGATGACCCAGAAATCGCGGCGCGAAACCGGGTCGACACCGGTTGTGGGCTCATCGAGGATGATCAGCTCGGGCGCATGAATCAGGGTGCACACCAGCCCGAGCTTCTGCTTCATGCCCCCGGAGAGGTTCTTCATGGGGCGTTCCCGGTAAGGCGCCAGGCGTGTCATGGCCAGCAGCCGCTCCTTACGCGGTGCCGCCTCGTGCGCCGGCACCAGCCGAAGGCGAGCGAAGAAATCCACGTTCTCCTCGATGGACAGCTCGCCGTACAGGTTGAGGCCGAGGCCTTGCGGCATGAAACCCAGCCGAGCCTTGACATCCTCGGCGGCGCGCTCCGAGTCGATGAGCTTGCCGAACACGCGTACGGCTCCCTCCTCGTAGCTCAGGACGCCGGCGACCGCCTTCAGGAGGCTGCTCTTGCCTGCGCCGTCAGGGCCGATCAGGCCATACAGCTGTCCTCGCGGCACGGTCAACGAAACCGCCTGCAGCGCCACCGCGCGGCGGTAGCGCTTGCCAAGGCGCTCCACCGCGACGACGGGTTCAGCGGCGTTTGCTGACGACGCCACGAGCGCTAGCGTTGCGGGCGTTGCCAAGGCGCGTCGTCAGCATGGCGAATCATCCCGTCAGCCGGCTGGCCCGGGAGGAGTCTGCCGCCCGAGTCCGCAGTCGGGTAGAGCCGCACCTCGTACACCAGCTTGGTGCGTTCATCGCGCGTCTGCACCTCTTTGGGCGTGAACTCGGCTCGCGAGGCAATGTAACCCACGGTGGCATCGAAGGGCGCGTCGGGGTACGCGTCGGTCCAGATCTGCGCGGCCTGCCCCAGGCGCACCCGGCCGATCATCGGCTCGGGCAGGTAGCCCTTTAGGTAGACGCGCGACAGGTCCGTGAGCCCAAGCAGCGGGGTACCCGAGGAGACCACCTCTCCCAGGTTGACGTACCGGTTGGAGATGCGGCCGGTGACGGGCGCGCTGACCGTGAGATCGGCCACCTGGCTCGCCGCCTCCTGTGCCCGTTCCGCCGCGGCGCGCGCCTGCGCGTGCGCGGATTGCACTTCTGCGGTGCGCGCGCGGATGCGCTGGGGACGCAACTCGGCATCGCGCAAGTTCTGTTGTGCCCGCGAAAGGGCCGCGCGCGCTGCGATTTCCTGCTCGCGCGCCATGTGCAAGGAGAGCTCGGCTCTTTCCACTGCCTGCGGGCCGACGAAGCCTTGCCTGGCGAGAGAGCGAACGCGCTCCAGGTCGCGTACGTCCTGCGCCTGCGCCGCCTGCGCCCGGCGCAAATCGGCCGTTGCCGCATCCACTCCCGCGCGCGCGTTGGCGAGCTGCACCTCCGTCTCGGCGCGAAGCAGCTCGAGCGCACCCCGCTGCGCGGCGGCCTGCGCGTCCAGGGCCGTGGCCGAGGACTGCGCCTGCGCCAGCCGCGCGTCCGTGCCCGCGTCGGCGAGCCGCACCAGCACTTGCCCCGCCTTGACCTCGTCGCCTTCGCGAGTGAGCAGCTCAACCACGCGGCCGCCCGCTTTCGGCGCTACAGCGATCAGGTCTCCCTCGATGCGGCCGTTGATCTGAAGCAGTCCAACCCTGTCGGCCGCGCTCGTGTTGAGGCGCCAGAGAACGGCGCCGGCAACGACTGCAAGAAGAAGGACCCCCGATACGACAAGGAATCGACGCCACTTCGTACTGCCGGCATCCACGCTCATTGCAACCCTCGTTGGAGATTCCCGGAAGGACTGTTGCCTGCAGTGCCCCGACGTGGCCCGTGAGCCGGCGGATCAGGCGGCCCTGGAAAAGGGCGCCTGGTCAGGCGCGCCCTCGAATGGCTGCCCGGCGGGCTGGCGAGGCACGCTCCGCCACGACGAGGGAGACTCGCCCGCGACGCCCTCCTCGCGAGAAGCGCTGCTTCGTCTGCTGGAAGATAGCCATTTCGCGTTTGCGTGAAAAGGCTTCCCAGCGTGTTCAGTCGAGAATCGGATTAACACAATGCAACCGGGGCGAAGCAATTGACGAGCCATTCGGGGCGCTGGCGCGGATGCCGGGGCGGGCTATGGACTTTCGAGGCAGGGGGCTTTGCCCTGGCGCACCATGCTGAGGCTGTTGCGCACCGCTCCAGGGCGCTAGAAGTTGATGCCGTACCCCACGTACGCAATGGGCTGGAAGCGCGTCTCCGCGATGGGGCTCTGGGCCGCCTCGTTTCCCAGCCAGTTGCCGATGGCGCCGAACAGCAGCGAGCCTCGTCCTAGAAGGTACACGCCGTTCACCCCGAGCTGCAGGTTCACCGTGGAGCCAGCCGTGTAGGCGGGGCGCTGGGCAGTGGCCTCGGAGGGCCGCACGCCGAAGTAGTAATTGTTGGTCTTGCCTGCGAACCATTGCGCGCCCACCACGCCATTGAACCGCAGCGAGCCGCCTTGCAGGTTGACCAGCGAGCGGATGAACTGCAGCTGCGCCGTCTGGCCGTTGCTGGCGCCGCTGATGTCCTGGTACCAGTTGGCGTTCACCACGCCCACGGGGGTGCGCACCTGCAGGTTGGGCCCCGCCTCCAGCGAGAACTCGCGCCGCTCCATGCCGGCCACGAGCGTGCCGTCCCCGGCCTCCCAGCCAAAGCGCGGCTCGATGGCCAGCCCGAAACGGATGTTCTTGTTGTCGCTGTCCAGCAGCCACACGCCGCCCTGGAGGGCGTTGATGAAGACCTTGTCCTTCCATGACGCGCGAAGGACGGGCAGCACCATCGCGCGAAGGTCCTGCGAGCCTGAGAATTCGGGCAGCATGCCCACGCCAATGCCCACAAGGTTGAAACTGCGGACAACGGGAACGGGCGTGAGGTCCTGGCGGGGCGCGGCCTCCTGGGCCGAGGCCGTGATGGTGAACAGGGCCAGGGCTAGGGCCGCAGTTGCCACCGCGCCCGGCGTGCGGTGCCCGCAGGGCCCGGAAACGGGACTTGCGCCGTCGCGGGGAACAGCCTCGCCGATGAGGCATGAAAAGGGCTGGGCCATTGAGGAGCTCTCTGGAGGGTGGGAGAAGGCAAACCGCCACGCGCAAGGATAACAGCCGATGCCGTACCGAGGGCGGCGGGGCGACACGGCCGCGCGCATCGCCCGGCGAGGTTTTCTGCGGCCAGGCGCAGAAGACCGAGCTGTCCTGGAGCGCGCTCACCGGCGCGACCCGTCTGACGCGCGAGCAGTACGTGCGCCGGAGGATCGAGGAGTTCGTCAAGGACCCGCAGGAGCGCGAAGCGCTGCGCAAGAACGGCCCGCCGCTGGGCCGCTGGGACCGTTACCGGGTTCGCTATGCGTGGCAGCCCGTGTTTGTCCACATGCCGCTGCTTGATGAACGCATCGACTTGATTTTGCACTTCAACGGCGAGCGCCAGCATATGCCCTTTCCGCTGAGCGCTGCGGCTGTCGCTGCGCCAAGGCCGGGGCCCGACGAGATCTAATAGGCCTGGCAATCGCCGGATGCGCCGCGCGGGCGCAGGCCCAAGGCATTCTTCGACGAGTCGGAGGTCATCGAAGCGTTTGCGCGGCTTGGAGCGCAGTCGGCGCCGCTGCGGCTCGAGATGCGGCGTGTGCGCATCGAGGGCAAGGATCGCCACTCGGTCTGGCTGCATGGCGCCACCGAGGCCATCGAGCTGAAGCGCACGCAGATCGATGTCTGCGGGCTGCCGTGACCCGCTGAGCATCCCGCGGCCGCTGCGCGTCGCCAGCGGCCGCGCCCGGAAGGGCGCGTGCGGGGGTGTGCCCGACGCAGCCTGCGCAGGGCTATGGATTGCGCTCCAACGCCGCCAATCTCCGATCCACCTCCGCCAGCAAGCCGCGAACAGTCCGCAGTTCGCCCTGCCCAGGCGCCAGCGCCCGAGCTTCCGCCTCCGCCACCTCCCGATGACTCTCCTCCAGACTGTTGATCACCACCGCCACGAACAGATTCACCACCACGAACGTCCCGAACAGCACGAAGCTCACGAAATAAACCCAGTGCCACGGCGACAGTTCCATCGCCTTGTTCATGATGTCCGTCCAGGCCTCCAGGGTGGCGATCTGGAACAGTGTCAGCAGCGCCTTGCCCAGCGTCCCCCACCGCGCGGGGTCGTGCGCCGCATACAGGTGATACCCCGCCACGCCGTAGACGTAGAAAAGAATGCCCATCAGCGCCAGCACGTGCCCCATCCCTGGAATACACCGGATCAGGGTGACTACCATCAGCCTCAGCTTTGGCAGCGCCGTCACCAGCCGCAGCACCCGTAGCAGCCGGATCAGCCGCGCCACCGTCGCAAACGCGCCTGAAGCGGGAATCAGCGACAGCAGGATGATCCCGAAGTCGAACAGATTCCACCCGCTCCTGAAGTAGTCCTGGGGCCGGGGCCATGCCGCCACGATTTTCATGGCCGCCTCGGCGATAAAGACCCCCAGGATTACCTTGTTGATGGTGTGGAAGACCCCGCTCAGGTCGTCCATGACCTCCGGGTTGGTCTCCAGTCCGATGATCAGGGCATTGAACACGATGATCAGCACGATGAACCGGTCGAAGGCGGCCGATCCGGTGAGGCGCTTGCAGAACTCGACCATTGAACTGGGTCTCCGGAAAAACATGTGGCCAGGCTGCCAAGTCTGACGTTGAAACGAAAAGGGCGCCCGGAGTTCCGGGCGCCCTCGACCAGCGCGGTGTTCGGCGGCGCAGGTCAGCCCCCGGTCACCTTCTGCTGTTGCTCGCCGAGGCCGTCGATGCCCAGGCGCATTACGTCGCCGGCCCGCAGGAACACGGGGTCGGGCTTCACGCCCATGCCCACGCCGGGCGGGGTGCCGGTGGTGATGATGTCGCCGGGCTTGAGGGTGAACAGGAAGCTCACGTAGGCCACCAGCTGGCGCACGTTGAAGATCATGGTGCTGGTGTTGCCGGTCTGGAAGCGTTTGCCGTTCACGTCCAGCCACATGGCCAGGTTCTGCGGGTCGGCGATCTCGTCGCGGGTCACCAGCCACGGGCCGATGGGGCCGAAGGTATCGAACCCCTTGCCCTTGTCCCAGGTGGCGCCGCGCTCGAGCTGCCACTCGCGCTCGGAGACGTCGTTGCAGATCATGTAGCCGGCCACGTAGTCCAGGGCGTCGGCCTCGGACACGGCCTTGGCGGTGCGGCCGATCACGAAGGCCAGCTCCACCTCCCAGTCGCCCTTGACGCTGCCCCTGGGCAGCACCACGCCGTCGTTGGGGCCCTGGATGCAGGTGGTGGCCTTGCTGAAGACGATGGGCTCCTTGGGAATCGGCATGTTCGATTCCTTGGCGTGGTCGGAGTAGTTCAGGCCGATGGCGATGAACTTGCCCACGTTGGCCACGGGCGCGCCGTAGCGCGGCGACCCGGCCACCCGGGGTAGGCTCTCGGGGTCGATGGCGCGCAGCCGCGCCAGCGTGGCGTCGTCCAGGACGCTGCCGTCGATGTCGCGCACGTGGGCCGAGAGGTCGCGGATATGGCCCGATGAGTCCACCAGTCCCGGTTTTTCGGCCCCGGGTTCGCCGTAGCGGCACAGCTTCATGTTGTATTTCCCCTCGTGACGTGTTCGGTACGGGTGGCGGCTACAGGGAGTAGCCGCCGTCGATCACCACCGCCTGCCCGGTCATGAAGACCGACTCGTCGCTGGCCAGGTACACGGCCAGTTCGGCCATCTCCCCGGCTTCGGCGAGCCGTCCCATGGGCTGGCGCGCGATGAAGGCCTTGCGCGCGGCGTCCGGATCGGCGTTGGCGTTGATGCGGTCGTGCAGGCTCGGCGTGTCCACCGTGCCCGGGCAGATGGCGTTGCAGCGGATGCCCTGTCCCACGAAGTCGGCGGCGATGCTCTTGGTGAGGGCGATCACGGCGCCCTTCGAGGCGGCATAGGCGAAGCGGTTGGGCACGCCCTTCACGGTGGAGGCCACCGAGGCGATGTTGATGATGTTGCCGCGGCCGCGCGCCAGCATGGCGGGCAGCACCGCCTGGGTGAGCACGAACATGCTGCGAGCATTGAGGTTGAAGGAGAAGTCCCAGTCCCGCGTGGTGCACTGCAGGATGGTGCCGCTGGCCACGTAGCCCGCGCAGTTGAACAGAATGTCCAGCGGGCCGGCCCCGGCCACGGTGGCGGCGATTTCGGATTCGTCCAGCACGTCGAGCTTGCGGGTGCGGATGCCCGGGGTGCCGCTCAGTTCGGCGAGCTTTGCCTCGTTCACGTCGGTGGCCAGCACCGAGGCGCCCTCGCGGGCGAAGGCCAGCGCCGTGGCCCGGCCGATGCCCTGGGCGGCGGCGGTGACGAGTGCGGTCTTTCCCTGGAGCCTGCCCGGCACGATATATCTCCCCCTGGTGAGCAGCGTTTTTTGAGGCGCCGCAGTATGCCACAGGGGGCGGGCGTGACCGTTGTTGTCCCCTTTCCGCGGGGGAGGCGCTGGGAATCCATGCACAAGGGTGTTTTTCGGGGCGCGGCGGGGCCGTACACTCGCCAGCGGGTCGCCTGGCGCTGGCCGGTGCGACGGGGATCGAAGCGACATCACAGAGGGGTGAGAAGAGATGGCGAAGTCCAGCAAGGATGGCTCGAAGAAGTCGTCGACGAACAAATCCGCCGCCAAGGCCGCCACCGGTGCCGGTGCGAAGGACACGGGCCGCAAGGGCAAGACCCTGCGCTCCCAGGGCTGGTTCGGCATGGGCACCCGCGATGGAATGGTGCACCGCTCGTGGATGAAAAATCAGGGCCTGCCCCAGCACCTCTTCGATGGCCGGCCGGTCATTGGCATCTGCAACACCTGGTCCGAGGCCACGCCCTGCAACGCCCACTTCCGCGAGATCGCCGAGTACGTGAAGCGCGGGGTCTACGAGATGGGCGGCTTCCCCATCGAATTCCCGGTCATGTCCCTGGGCGAGCCGGTGATGCGGCCCACCACCATGCTGTTCCGCAACCTGGTGTCCATCGACGTGGAAGAGTCCATCCGCGCCAACCCCTTCGACGGGGTGATCCTGCTCACCGGCTGCGACAAGACCACGCCGGCGCTGATGATGGGCGCGGCCTCCTGCGACCTGCCGGCGCTGGTGATCTCGGGCGGCCCCATGCTCAACGGCCGCTGGCGCGACCAGACCATCGGCTCGGGCACCCACGTGTGGAAATTCACCGAGATGCTCAAGACCGGTGAGATGACCCAGGCCGATCTTCTGGAAGCCGAGGTGGCCATGTCTCGCTCCAAGGGGCACTGCATGACCATGGGCACGGCCTCCACCATGGCCTCCATGGTGGAGGCCCTGGGCATGGGCCTGCCCAGCAACGCCGCCATCCCTGCTTCGGATTCGCGCCGCTACGTTCTGGCCCACATGGCCGGCCGGCGCATCGTGGAGATGGTCAAGGAAGACCTGCGCATGTCCAAGGTGCTAACCCGCGAGGCCTTCGAGAACGCGATCCGGGTGAACGGCGCCATCGGCGGCTCCACCAATGCCGTGGTGCACCTGCTGGCGCTGGCCGGGCGCATCGGCGTGAAGCTCGATCTCGAGGACTGGGACGCGCTGGGCCGCGACATCCCGTGCCTGGTGAACCTCATGCCCTCGGGCGAGTACCTGATGGAAGACTTCTTCTACGCTGGCGGGCTGCCGGTGGTGCTGCGCGAACTGGGCAAGAACGGCAAGCTTCACAAGAACGCGCTCACGGTCAACGGCAAGACCATGTGGGAAAACGTCAAGGATGCCAAGAACTGGAACGAGAAGGTCATCTTCCCCTTTGCCAAGCCCTTCAAGCCCCAGGGCGGCATCGCCGTGCTCACCGGCAACCTGGCGCCCACGGGCGCAGTGCTCAAGCCCTCGGCCGCCACGCCCAAGCTCATGAAGCACAAGGGCCGCGCCGTGGTGTTCGAGGACATCGACGACTACAAGGCCCGCATCGACGACCCGAAGCTCGACGTGGACGCCGACAGCGTACTGGTGCTCAAGAACTGCGGCCCCAAGGGCTACCCCGGTTTCCCCGAGGTGGGCAACTTCGCGCTGCCGGCGAAGCTGCTCAAGAAGGGCGTCAAGGACATGATCCGCATCTCGGATGCACGCATGTCCGGCACTGCCTATGGCGCGGTGGTGCTGCACACCTCGCCCGAGGCGGCGGCCGGCGGCCCGCTGGCGCTGGTTAAGAACGGCGACGTGATCGAGCTCGACGTGGCCAAGCGCAAGCTGGTGCTGCACGTGAGCGATGAAGAGCTGGTCCGGCGTCGCAAGACCTGGAAGCCGCTGCCGCCCCACGACACCCGGGGCTGGGTGAAGCTCTACGTGGAGACGGTGATGCAGGCCGACAAAGGCGTCGACCAGGACTTCCTGGTGGGTTCCAGCGGTGCGCCGATTCCGCGCGAGTCGCACTGATGCCGCGGATCGGGCAGCCCCCCGAGGGTCCGCCCGATCCCGCATCAATGGGCCCTTGGCGGCATTACTTCGGCAGGATGACCGTGTCGATGACGTGGATGACGCCGTTGGTGGCTTCCACATCGGCAGCCACCACCTTGGCGTTGTTCACCGTCACGCCCATGGAATCCTTCTTCAGCGCCACGGTCTGGCCCTGCACGGTCTTCACGTCGGCGGTGGGCACGTCCTTGGCCATCACCTTGCCGGGCACCACGTGGTAGGTCAGCACCTTGGTGAGCGCGGCCTTGTCTTTCAGCAGGCCTTCCACCGTGCCGGGGGGCAGTTTCGCAAAGGCTTCATCGGTGGGTGCGAACACGGTGAAGGGCCCCGGGCTCTTCAGGGTGTCCACCAGACCGGCGGCCTGGACGGCGGCCACGAGGGTCTTGAACGAGCCGGCGGCCACGGCGGTGTCCACGATGTCGGCCTTCGGGGCGGGTTTGTTGGCCTGGGACATGCCCGCACAGGCGGACAGCGCACCGGCGAGGGCGAGGGCGAGAACGGCACGACGGGGGGTGTTCATGGGTCTGTTTTCCTTTGTCGGTAAACGGGTTGGGCGACTCCCTGGTGGGGTCGCCAATGGGCGAGAGAACCGCGTGGGCGGGGGCGCCACTGGTTTTGTTCGGGCCAGCCGGGACTGGCCTGTCCCTATCGGTTCAAAACGCAACCAATCAGACCGCAACTTGAACTGAGTAGTTCAATAAAAAACGAATGGGTATAATTTCAAGGCTGACCGTCCGTCAGCAACAAAACCGGGTGCGGGAGGAAGCCATCCTCGACGCCACGCGCTCCATGCTTGCCCGCAAGGGCTATGACCTCATGACCGTGGACGAGGTGGCCGCCGAGGCCGGCATTGCAAAGGCAAGCCTCTACAAGCACTTCGGCTCCAAGGAGTCACTGGCCGCGGCCGTGATGATCCGCCTGCTCGACCAGGCGCTTGCCTTCATCGACGGCCTGCCCCCCGAGATGCCGCCCGCCGACAAGATGCAGGGGCTGCTGCGCTGGGCGCTGGACCTGCGCCTGGAGGGCGGGCTGCCGCTGCTGCCGTCCACCAGCTCAACGCTGCAGTCCAACATGCTGTCCAACCGCGAGTACGTGAAGCGCATCCTCGACATGAACGCGCGCATGACCACGCTGGTGGCGGCGGCCCAGGCGCAGGGGGTCATCGATCCCGAGCTGCCGGCCGACGTGGTGGTATTCGCGCTTTACGCCCGCACCTGCGATCCGGCGGTGGAGTACCTGCGCATGACGGGTCATTACACCAACCAGCAGGTGATCGACTATCTGGTGAGAGTGGCGTTCGCCGGGCTGCGCGGCGGGCGCTAGCAAGGGCCTGCGGGGCGTGGCCCGCGGCCTATAATCTGCTGCCATTTCAGAGGGGCCGCCCAGTTCGGGCGCAGCCTCCGCACAAAGAGGGGAACCTACATGCTGCAAGCCGCCGACCTCGTCATCCGACTCAATGCCGCCGACGACGTGGTGATCGCCCGCGTCGATCTGCCCGAGGGCACGGAGGTCATCAAGGAAGGCGTGCGCACGAGCGCCCGCATTCCCGCTGGGCACAAGCTCGCTACCCGCGCCGTGGCCCAGGGCGCGCCGGTACGGCGCTACAACCAGATTATCGGCTTCGCCACCCGGGACATCGCGCCGGGAGAACACGTGCACGTGCACAACCTCGGCATGGCGGATTTCGAGCGTGACTACGCTTTCTGCGCCGACTACCGGCCCACCGAATTCATGGCCAATCCCGCCACCTTTCAGGGCATCGTCCGTGCTGACGGGC
Organism: Burkholderiales bacterium; assembly: GCA_036771335.1. Taxonomy (GTDB): domain Bacteria; phylum Pseudomonadota; class Gammaproteobacteria; order Burkholderiales. The sequence goes on along the minus strand of DAIPHN010000013.1, from coordinate 7,587 downwards.
GCGTGGCCACGCGCAACTACGTGGGCATCGTCTCGAGCGTCAACTGCTCGGCCCACGTGTCGCGCATGATCGCCAAGCACTTCACCGACGAGGTGCTGGCCGAGTTCCCCCATGTGGACGGCGTGGTGCCCATCACCCACAAGACGGGCTGCGGACACGCCTCCAGCGGCGAGCCGGTGGACGTACTGCGGCGCGTGCTGGCGGGCTATGCCACCCACCCCAACATGTTCGCCACGCTCATGGTGGGCCTGGGTTGCGAGGCCAACCAGATCAACGACCTGCTGGCGGCCCAGGGCCTCAAGCGCACCGACCAGCTGCACACCATGACCATCCAGGACACCGGTGGCACGGGCAAGACCGTGCGCGAGGGTATCGCGCGGCTCAAGGAAATGCTGCCCGAGGCCAACAAGGCCTTCCGCCAGAGCGTGCCCGCCAGCCACATCACCCTGGGCCTGCAGTGCGGCGGCTCGGACGGCTACTCGGGTATCTCCGCCAACCCAGCGCTGGGCGAGGCGGTGGACATCCTGGTGCGCCACGGCGGCACCGCCATCCTGTCGGAGACGCCCGAGGTGTATGGTGCCGAGCACCTGCTCACCCGGCGCGCCGTTTCCCGAGAAGTGGGCGAGAAGCTCGTGCGCCGCATCAAGTGGTGGGAGGACTACACCGCCAAGCTGGGCGGCGAGATGAACAACAACCCCTCCCCGGGCAACAAGGCGGGCGGCCTGACTACCATCCTGGAGAAGTCGCTGGGTGCCGTGGCCAAGGGCGGTACCACCGGCATGATGGGGGTGTACGAGTACGCCGAGCGCGTCACGGCGCGGGGTTTCGTGTTCATGGATACGCCCGGCTATGACCCCGTGTCCGCCACCGGCCAGGTGGCCGGCGGCGCCAACATGATCTGCTTCACTACCGGCCGCGGTTCGGCCTATGGCTGCAAGCCCGCGCCCTCCCTCAAGCTGGCCACCAACTCGGCTCTGTTCGCGCGCCAGGAAGAGGACATGGACATCAACTGCGGCGTCATCGTGGACGGCAAGGCCAGCATTGCGGAGGTGGGACAGCAATTCTTCGAGCTGATCCTCGCCACCGCTTCGGGCCAGCAGAGCAAGAGCGAGCAGTGGGGCTACGGTGAAGATGAGTTCGCGCCGTGGATCCTGGGCCCCACCATGTAGGTTCAACGCGTTACGGGAGGAGGGGACCATGGCCGATCAGACGCCCGGTGTGGAGCAACTCATGGAGATGTTCCAGAAACTCTGGAACCCCATGGCAGTTCCCCTGCCATCCATGTTCCAGCCCACCCTCGACCCGGCCGAGGTGGAGAAGCGCATCGCCGATCTTCAGGTGGTGAAGAACTGGCTGGAGATGAACCTCAACCTTCTGCAGATGAGCATCAAGACCCTGGAGATGCAGAAGTCGGCTCTCGACACCCTGCACGAGACCGCCAGGGCTGCATCGAGGGCCGGCCATGCGGATCAATAGCCCGCCGCCGCCAGGCTTCCCGGTCATGGAGACAGGTGACGTGCGCGCCGTGGACCGGGTGCGGCCAGCGCGCGCCGTGGAGGGCGAGACCAGGCGCGCCGCGGTGGAGCGACGCGAGGAGCCGGTGGCGCCCGTCCAGTACCGCCCGACGCCGGGCCAGGCGGGTTTCGTGGAGGCACGGATGCAGGTACGGCGGCAGACGGAGCGCCGCAAACGCAACCTGCCCGTGGTGATCGACACCCGCTCGGGCACCGACCGCCGCCGGCAGGGCCAGCGTGCCTCGGACGAATCGCCTCCGCGCGTGGACATCACCGCCTGAATCCGGCTCCCCGCCGGTGAGGGTGCCGGGCGCCTGTGGCTCGCGCCCTCAGCGGGTACTGACGCCCGCGTGGCTCAGCCGCAGGCGCCCACCGCCCCGCAGGCGGTGCAGAAATCGCAGCCGTCCCGGCGGATCACCGTAAGGTTGCCGCACTCCCCGCACAGCGCCCCCTGCTGCAGGGCCGGTTCCAGGGTGTTGTCGCGCGGCGCTTCCAGGATGCCCATCTCGCGCACCGGGAAGCCCTGCTCGTCCAGCACGCCCAGCATGGCGTAGCGGTGGATCACCAGCCGCGCCAGGTACGCCACCGTGGAGGGGAAGTTCTGCTTCCGCCGCTCGCCAGGCACGAAGGCGAAGAAGTCGCCCAGCGGCTCGGAGTAGTTGAGCAGCTTGCGCAGCTTCATGCCGATCCAGGCCGGGTCCAGCACGCGCATGTCCAGGGACAGCAACCGCGCCAGGCCGTCCAGGGCCCGCGGGTGATTGCCTGACAGCCACAGGGAGTAGGGCCGGGTGACGCCGTCGGGCAGGGTGATTTCCTTCAGCCCCATGACGAAGCTCTCGCCGGAGGCGGGGTTCTGGATGTCCACGGTCCACGACAGGGTGCCGTCGGTGCCGGTGCGCGGCTCCTCCCGGGAGAACATGGCGTCCAGCACGGGTGATTCGCCCGGATGATCGAAGGCGCCGAGTTTTTCGCAGCGGTAGCGGATCACCTGGGCCACGCCGGCCACCACGCTGGGAACACGCCGCCGCTCGCCGTGGGGCGGGAAGGGCATCTCGAAGCTCTGCTCGCCGGGGGCGCGGGCCAGTTCTTCGAGCTTCAGTTGCAGCCAGGCCCGGTCGTTGGCGCGCATGTCCATGGACAGGGTCTTGGCCACGGCGCCCAGGCCGCGCGGCTGCTCGGCGCCGTTCACCCAGGCCTCGAAGGGGAACATGCGGCCGTTGGCCTCGGTGTGGCCCACGAACAGGGCGAATTCGCCGTGCGGGTGCTCGATCATGTAGGTCCAGGCGGCGTTGCCGTCGGGCAGCGCGGGACGGCCGGGCCAGCGCAGCGAGGCCAGCACTGGGGCGGGCAAGGACTTGATGGTGAGCCGGCGGTTGGCCTCGGACAGCGCCACATCCTGGGGCTGCTTCTTGCCGGCGGCGGGTGCCTCCACCGACAACACCGAGCCCAGCACGCTGTTGGGACGGTAGGTGGCCAGCCCCTTCAGGCCGGCCCTCCATGCTGAAAGGTAGAGGTCCTCAAACTCGGCGTAGGGGTAGTCCTCGGGCACGTTCACCGTCTTGGAGATGCTGGTGTCGATGAAGGGCGCCACGGCAGCTACCATGTCCTTGTGGGCCGTGGCGGAGATTTCCAGCGCGGTGGCGAAGTAGCCGGGCAGCCGGGAGATGTCACCGCCCAGGTGGCGGTACAGCCGCCAGGCGTAGTCCTCCACCGCGTATTCCTTCCAGGTGCCGTCGGCCATGCGCTTGCGGCGCGTGTAGGTCCAGGAGAAGGGCGGTTCGATGCCGTTGGAGGCGTTGTCGGCGAAGGCCAGGCTGATGGTGCCCGTGGGGGCGATGGCCAGCAGGTGCGAGTTGCGCAGGCCGTGCTGGCGGATGAGCTGTTTGAGCTCCGCGGGCAAGCGGGAGGCGAAGTTGCCGCCCGACAGGTACAGGTCGGCGTTGAACAGCGGGAACGGCCCGCGCTCCTTCGCCAGCTCCACCGACGCGCGGTAGGCCGCATCGCGCATGGCCTCGGCGATGCGCGCAGCCATGGTCCGCGCCTCGGCCGTGTCGTACTTGAGCCTCAGCATGGCGAGTGCGTCGCCGAGCCCCGTGAAGCCCAGCCCCACGCGGCGCTTGGACATGGCCTCGCGGTGCTGCTGATCGAGAGGCCATTGGGTAACGTCGAGCACGTTGTCGAGCATGCGCACCGCGGTAGCGGCAAGCCGCCCCAGCGCCGCGAAATCGAAGGCGGCCCGCTCGGTGAAGGGCTCGCGCACCAGGCCGGTGAGATTGATGGACCCCAGGCAGCAGCAGCCGTAGGCGGGCAGGCATTCCTCGGCGCAGGGGTTGGTGGCCTCGATGGTTTCGCAGTAGTAGAGGTTGTTGTCGCGATTGATGCGGTCGAGGAACAGGATGCCCGGCTCGGCGTGGTCGTAGGTGCTGTGCATGATCTGGTCCCACAGCTCGCGGGCGGGCAGCTTGCGATAAACCCACAGCCCGTCCTCGCGCAGGTAGGCCCCGGCGGCGCGCAGCTCCGCCGCTGGCTCGGCCTTGTGGGCGAGTTCTACCGGCAAGTCGCCTTCAACGGCGCGCATGAAGGCGTCGGTGACGCCCACGGAGATGTTGAAGTTGGCCAGATCACCCTGGTCCTTGGCGTGGATGAAATGCTCGATGTCCGGGTGGTCGCAGCGCAGTACGCCCATCTGGGCGCCGCGGCGCGCGCCGGCCGACTCCACCGTTTCGCAGGAGCGGTCGAACACGCGCATGTAGCTCACCGGCCCGCTGGCCCGGGATTGGGTGCCGCGCACCATCGCCCCCTGGGGGCGGATGGACGAGAAGTCGTAGCCCACGCCGCCGCCGCGGCGCATGGTTTCGGCCGACTCGGCCAGTGCGGTGTAGATGCCGGGCCGGCCGTCCAGGGCCTCGGAGATGGAATCGCCCACCGGCTGCACGAAGCAGTTGATGAGCGTGGCGGCCAGGCTGGTGCCGGCGGCGGAATTGATGCGCCCAGCCGGCACGAACCCGGCTTCCTGGGCTGCGAAGAACTCCGCCTCTCGCGCCGCGCGCTTGTCTTCGGGCTCGTTCTGGGCGAGGGCCCTGGCCACCCGGCGGCGCACTTCCTGGGCGGTGCGCTCGGCGCCCTTGGCGTATTTCTCTAGCAGCACCTCGCCGCAGATGGGCTGGGGCGGCAGCGAGTCTGCGCCCAGCGCGGTGTCGAGCATGGGTCCGGGGTTGGTCATGGTGCAACTCCAGTGGTGGCGCGGGCGGGAGGCGCGCCCCCGCGGGGCTGTCGCCGCCCGCCTTGGTGACGGGAAGGGGCGTGAGCATACCGCCGCGGCTGGCTCATGGCGTGAGCTACCCCGGCCGCACCACGGCCGGAGAGGGTGTCTGGCTTGTTGTGCAGCCCTCTCTGGCGCCAGAGGCGCTGCGCCACCGCCGGCGGGGCCCGGAAAGCCTTGCGGTCCGGCGCCCGTTCGTGGTCTTCTAAGGCGCAGTTCCAGCATCGTCCTGATCGCCTTGCCATCGCACCCGAACACCGCGCCCCGCGCGCCGCCCGCCCCTGCGGATTCCAGGCCAAGGATCCTGCCTGGCCCTTGTGCCCCCTCCGGCTGCCGCAGAGGCCCGCCATGAGCGCCGCGCGCCACCTGGTGGTGGACATCTCGCCCCATGGGCTAGGCCATGCCGCCATGACCCTGCCCGTGCTGGCGGCGCTGGTGCGGCACCAGCCCGGGCTGCGGCTCACCGTACGCTCGGCAGCGCCGCAGGACTGGCTGCGCTCGCAACTTCCCCCGGGCACCCGCCTGCTGCCCGCCGCGGGCGACCTGGGGATGGCCATGCACCATGCCCTGGGGGTGGACGTACCCGCCAGCCTTTGCTGGTACCGAACAATGTTCGCCCACTGGGAGCGCCACCTCCGCGATGCGACGGCGGCGCTGGAGGCGCTCGAGGCGGACGCGCTGCTCAGCAACGTGGGCTTCCTGCCCCTGGCGGCCGCAGCCCGGGCCGGCATTCCGGCGGCGGCCTTCTGCTGCCTGAACTGGGCCGACCTCTATGAGCATTACGCCGGGGCGCGCGGCGACGATGCGGCGCTGGTGTCGCAACTGCGCGCCATTTATGCCGGGGCGGATGTTTTCCTCGCCCCGGAGCCTTCCATGCCCATGGCGTGGCTTCCCAACCGCGTGGCCGCACCCCCGGTGGCGCGGCTGGGCCGGGACCGCCGCCAGGAGCTGCGGCAGCGCCTCGGCGCCGGGGCGGATGACCAGGTGGTGCTGTTGTCCCTGGGCGGGGTGGCCTTTCCGCTGGATGTGTCCGCGTGGCCGCCCTTGAAGGGGGTGAAGGTGGTGGCCGGCATGCCCGTGACCGGAACCCATCCCGGGGTGTACCCGGCCGCCGGCCTGGACCTGCCGTGGATCGACCTGCTGGCCAGTTGCGACGCCGTGCTCACCAAGCTCGGCTACGGCACCGTCACCGAGGCGGCGTGCAACGGCATCCCGGTGCTCCACGTCCCCCGCGGGGGCTGGCCGGAGGAGCCGAATCTGCTGGAGTGGCTGCAGCGTCACGGCCGCTGCCGGTCGCTGTCCCGCGAGACTCTGGTGCGAGGCGGCTTCGGCGGTTTTCTTCACGACGTGCTGCGGCAGCCGGCGCCGCCTCGCCCGCGTCCCGACGGCGTTGAGCAGGTGGCGAAGTCTCTGGCGGCCTGGTTACGGTTCAGGCGCTGGGTGTCGCGCAACGAGGCCGCAACACAGGCGCATTAGGATGCACGCATGATCCCAAAGTCCCTGTCCCCGGGTCCCTGTTCCCATCGTCAGCGGCATAACGTTCTGCCATGATCCTTGTCACCGGAGGTGCGGGCTTTATCGGCGTGAATTTCGTGCTCGACTGGCTGGCGATCGAATCCGAGCCAGTCCTCAACCTGGACAAGCTCACCTATGCGGGCAACCTTGAAAGCCTGGCGGGTCTGAACAACCATCCGGGGCATCGGTTCGTGCAGGGCGACATCGGTGACCGCCCGCTGCTGGCGCGGCTGCTGCGGGAGCACCGTCCCCGCGCCGTCATCAACTTCGCCGCCGAAAGCCACGTGGACCGCTCCATCCACGACGCCGGCGATTTCATCGCGACCAACGTGGTGGGCACCTACGCCCTGCTTCAGGAGGCGCTGGACTACTGGCGCGGTGTCCTGGCGGAGGACGCCGGGTTCCGGTTTCTGCACGTCTCCACCGACGAGGTCTACGGCTCGCTCGGCCCGCACGATCCGCCCTTCCGCGAAACCACCCCCTACGCCCCCAACAGCCCCTACTCCGCCTCGAAGGCGGCCTCCGATCACCTGGTACGCGCTTGGCATCACACCTACGGGCTGCCCGTGCTCACTACCAATTGCTCCAACAACTACGGCCCCTGGCAGTTTCCCGAAAAGCTCATCCCGCTCGTGATCCGAAACGCCCTCGCGGGCGAGGCGCTGCCCGTGTACGGCGACGGGCGCCAGGTGCGCGACTGGCTCTACGTGGGCGATCACTGCGCCGCCGTCCGCGCCGTGCTGGCCGGCGGCGTGCCGGGCGAGACCTACAACGTGGGCGGTGGCAGCGAGCTTGCCAATATCGAGGTGGTGCATGCGCTGTGCGGCATCCTTGACGAGTTGCGGCCGCGGGCCGGCGGCGGCCGCTATGCCCGGCAGATCGCCTTCGTGAAGGACCGGCCCGGCCACGATCGCCGCTACGCCATCGACAGTGCGAAAATCGAGCGTGACCTGCACTGGCGGGCGCAACACGGCTTCGCCGCCGGCATCCGCAAAACGGTGCAGTGGTACCTCGACCACCAGGAATGGGTGGCGCATGTGGTGTCGGGCGAGTACCGCCAGTGGCTTGAGACGCACTACGCCACGCGGGAGGGTGCCGCGCCATGAGCCGCAAGGGCATCGTGCTCGCTGGCGGGTCCGGCACGCGGCTCTATCCGGCCACCCAGTCGGTGTCCAAGCAGCTCCTGCCGGTATATGACAAGCCGATGATCTACTACCCCCTCACCACGCTCATGCTGGCCGGCGTGCGCGAGGTGCTGGTGATCTCCACCCCCCAGGACACGCCGCGCTTCGAGCA
>DAIPHN010000012.1:0-30397 GCA_036771335.1 Burkholderiales bacterium | reverse complement strand
AAGGTCCATCAGTTGCTGTGCACGGCGCGCCTCGGGGAAGAAGGCGATGACGCGGTCCAGTGCCTGGTTGGCGCTGGTGGCGTGCAGCGTGCCGAGACAGAGGTGACCGGTTTCGGCGAAGGCGATTGCATGTTCCATGGTTTCACGCTCGCGGATCTCACCGATCAGGATCACGTCCGGGGCCTGCCGCAGCGTGTTCTTGAGGGCCATCTCCCAGGAGTCGGTGTCAACGCCCACCTCACGCTGGGTGATGAGACAGTTCTTGTGCTCGTGCACGAACTCGATCGGATCCTCAATGGTGATGATGTGCCCGTAGGAATTCTCGTTCCGGTAACCGATGAGGGCAGCCAGGGTGGTAGATTTCCCCGAGCCGGTGGCGCCCACCAGAATCACCAAGCCGCGCTTGGTCATCACCACTTCCTTGAGCACCTGAGGCAGGCCCAGGTCGTCGAACCGCGGGATGTTGGTGGTGATGGTGCGCAGCACGAGCCCCACGCGTTGCTGCTGCACGAAGGCGTTCACGCGGAAGCGCCCGATGCCCGTCGGATTGATGGCAAAGTTGCACTCTTTCGTGCGCTCGAATTCGGCGGCCTGCTTGTCGTTCATGATCGACCGGGCCAGCGCGGCAGTATGCATCGGCGTGAGGCTTTGGTTGGACACGGGCGTCATCTTGCCGTCGACCTTGAGGGCGGGGGGAAAGCCGGCCGTGATGAACAGGTCGGAGGCTTTCCTGGCCACCATCGCGCGCAGCAGGTCGTTGATGAACTTCTGGGCCTGATCGTTTTCCATGATCGCATTCCTCTTTCGGGAGGGTCTCAACCCGGGAAAAGGTCTTTGTTGGCTGCCTTCGATCGCGCCTCGATCGAGGACACTACTCCGCGCTGCACCAGCACCTGCAGATTCTGGTCCAGGGTCTGCATGCCGAATTGCTGGCCCGTTTGGATAGCAGAATACATTTGCGCCACCTTGTTTTCGCGGATCAGGTTGCGGATAGCCGGCGTGCCAACCATGATCTCGTGGGCGGCGACACGGCCGGCGCCTTCCTTGGTCTTGAGCAACGTCTGGGAAATCACCGCGCGCAGCGACTCCGAAAGCATGGCGCGCACCATTTCCTTTTCCGCCGCCGGGAATACGTCGATGATGCGATCCACCGTCTTGGCTGCGGAACTGGTGTGGAGCGTGCCGAATACCAAGTGGCCCGTCTCCGCTGCTGTCATGGCCAGGCGGATGGTTTCCAGGTCGCGCATCTCGCCCACCTGGATGACGTCGGTGTCTTCTCGCAGCGCCGAGCGCTGCGCGTTGGCAAACGATAGCGGGTGGGGCCCCACCTCACGCTGGTTGATGAGGCACTTCTTGGATTCGTGCACGAACTCGATGGGGTCTTCCACTGTGAGAATGTGGCCGTACTCGTGTTCGTTGATGTCGTTGACCATTGCCGCCAGGGTGGTGGACTTGCCCGAGCCCGTGGGGCCCGTCACGAGCACCATGCCGCGCGGCTGCTGGGAGATCTGCCTGAAGATGGCTGGCGCCTTCAGCTCCTCGAGGCTCAGCACCTTGGAGGGAATGGTGCGCATGACCGCGCCCGCGCCGCGCTGCTGGACGAATGCGTTGACGCGGAAGCGCGCCAGATTGGGGATGGCGAACGAGAAATCGCACTCGAGCATTTCCTCATAATGCTTGCGCTGCGAATCGTTCATGATGTCGTAGACCATGGCGTGTACATCTTTGTGCTCCATGGGCGGCAGGTTGATGCGCCGGACGTCGCCATGCACGCGGATCATCGGAGGCATGCCAGCCGACAGGTGCAGATCGGAGGCCTTGTTCTTCACGACGAAGGCTAGAAGCTCTGAGATGTCCATCTAGTATCCTTGCGCTGTCGGAAGCGGCCGATAGCTGATCGATAAAGTGGCGGCGGCGAGCCGGGACCACGGCAAGCTTGGCCCGTGCACGCGGCGAAATGGTGGATTATGGGTTTCGTGGAGCAAAGCCTGCAAGTTGTGCGCGAGCGCATCGCCGTCGCAGCGCTGGCCGCCGGTCGTGATTCCGCCGCGGTGACGCTCGTGGCCGTGTCGAAGACCGTTTCGGCGGAGCGTATCCGGGAAGCGGCCTCGGCGGGCCAGCGGGCCTTTGGCGAGAACTATGTCCAGGAAGGCGCGGCCAAGGCAATGGAGCTGGCATCCCTGGGACTGGAGTGGCATCTGATCGGGCCGTTGCAGAGTAACAAAACCCGCCTGGCGGCTGAGTACTTCCATTGGGTGCATTCCATAGATCGCCTGAAGATTGCCGAGCGCCTCGCGGCGCAGCGCCCGCCGGGGCTGCCTCCCTTGCAGGTGTGCCTGCAGGTCAACATCAGCGGCGAGGCCAGCAAGGCCGGGGTGCTGGCCGAGGGCCTGCCGGCGCTGGCAGCGGCGGTGGCTGTCTTGCCACGGCTGCGTTTGCGAGGCCTGATGGCCATTCCGGAACCCACCGAAGACATGGCTCAGTCGCGCGCCCGCTTCCGAGAGCTGCGCGGGCGGCTGGAAGAGCTCAATGCCCGCGGGGCGGCCCTCGATACGCTGTCCATGGGCATGAGCGATGACCTTGAGGCAGCCATTGCCGAGGGCGCCACGCTCGTGCGCGTCGGGCGGGCGATCTTCGGGTCGCGTCCCCCGGCAACTTGACAGTGCGCCCGGGCAGTCTGTCGCGATCGCCTATACTCAATTCCCGTTCGGTGGTCGCTGGCGGGCATGCGCAAGTCACGGCGCTCCAATGTCAGAAACAGCCAAGGGAGAAAGAAACGCGATGAAGATCATCCAGGCCCCCCTATCGGCGTTGCTCGTCACGGTTTGCGTTTCAGCCTCGGCCCAGTGGCAGTCTCAGAGCACGTACGAAGCGGTCACCATCGATGCGTCGGCGGAACAGGTCTGGGACACGGTGAAGGGCTGGGACGGCCTTCACACCTGGCATCCGGTGTTCTCCGCCACGAAGATTCTCGCAGGCGGGCTGAACGTGGGTTCAATCCGCGAGCTCACCATCAAGGACGGGCCCAAGTTCACCGAGGAACTGCTGTCCTTCGACAACGCGGGCCAGTCCCTGCAGTACAAGATCATCGAATCGCCCCTGCCAGTGGTGGATTATCTTTCCACGGTCCGGGTGCTCTCCCTTGGAGAGAACCGCAGCGAACTGGCGTGGATGGCCAGCTGGCGGCGCAAGGCGCGCGACGGCGCGACGGCCGAAAACGACGACCGCGCGGTGGCCAAGTTCCTCACCGGGGCCTACCAGGCGGGCTTGCAGAACGTGAAGAAGATGGCAGAGGGGCGTTGAGGCGCGAGGTGATCGGATCGTGTCGATGAAGGTTATCTTCGTGGGTGGCGGCAACATGGCCGCCGCCCTGATCGGCGGCATGTTGGCGCGGGGCTGGCCTGCTTGCGACGTGCGGGTTGCCGATGTGGATGTCAAGACGTGCGAGCACCTCGGCCAGCGCTTCGGGGTGTTTGCCAGCACCGATGTTGCCGCGGCCGCGACCGAGGCAGATTGCCTGGTGTTCGCGGTCAAGCCGCAGCAACTTCGGGCGGCGGCTCTCGCAGCCGCGCCGTCGTGCGTCGGTCGGCTGGTGGTGAGCATCGCGGCCGGGGTTCGCATGGCTGACCTGGCCCGCTGGCTGGGCGGTCACGAGCGCATCGTGCGGGTCATGCCCAACACCCCGGCACTGGTGCGGTCCGGCGTTTCCGTGGCTTGTGCACTGCCCGGGGTATCGGAGGCGCAACGCCGCGCCGTGTCCGCCCTGCTGGAGGCTGGCGGCAAGGTGATGTGGGTATCGGCCGAAAGCATGATCGATGCCGCCACAGCCGTCTCCGGAAGCGGTCCCGCCTACGCCTTTTTCCTCATGGAAGCCATGCAGCAAGCCGCCGAAGAGCTGGGATTCACGCCTGCGGACGCTCGCGTGCTGGCCGTGGAGACGGTACTGGGCGCCGGCAGGCTCGCCGAGACGAGCGAGGACAGCGTCGCGGTGCTTCGCGAGCGCGTCACCTCCCGCGGCGGCACTACGGAGCGGGCTCTGTCGGTGCTGGAGGGCCGCGGCGTCAGGGCCGCGGTGGTGGAGGCGATTCGAGCGGCCGAGGTGCGAGCCCGAGAGCTCGGCGAAGCCGCCGGCAGGGAGTGACCGCATGCTGTTTTCCCAGGCGGTAGTGTTTCTGCTTGAAACCTTTCTTGGATTGTTCTCGCTGGCACTGCTGTTGCGCTTTCTGCTGCAACTCGTGCGCGCGCCGGCGCCCAACCAGATTTCTCAGTTCGTCGCCGCGCTGACGGATTTCGTCGTGCGGCCGGCGCGCCAGGTGGTACCCGGCCTGTGGGGCATGGATCTGTCAACTCTGGTGCTCGCCTGGCTGACGGAGTTCGTGCTGCTGCTGGCGGTGATGGCGGTGAGGGGCGCGGACGCTTTCGCAGAGCTGCCGCTATTGCGGCTAGCTCTGCTGGCCTGGCTCAATCTTGCGCGCCTCAGCGTCTACATCGTCATGGGCGCCGCGCTGCTGCAGGCGCTGCTGTCCTGGATCGCCCCTGGAGGGAGCCCGCTTGCGCCGGCGCTGGGCGCGCTCACCCGGCCGCTGCTCAAGCCCATCCGGCGCTGGATTCCCCCCTTGGGCAACGTGGACCTTTCCCCGCTCTTCCTGCTTGTGGCCTGCCAGCTTGTGTTAATGGTGCCTCTGGCATGGCTCGCAAGCCTGCTGCGCCTGTTCTAGTGCGCGCAGGATGGTAGGCTGCTCGACGACGGACGCATCGATGAAGAATCTCCCCAGGCACGTGGTCAGTGGGTGCGGTAAGGGGTTCAGTGCACGGGGATGGGGCGGCGCCCGGCCCCTCACATCTTGAATCCGGAGCGGTGTTGACCGGCCATCTTGAACATCTGGTCACGCGCTATTCTCAGTGGCGCGAGCAGCTTCGCTCCGGCATCGAGGACTTCCATGCCTGGCTGGATGCCCACGGTTACGTGGACATCCAGCGCTCCTCGCGGCTCTACGAGCTGGCCGAGAGTCTTCGCGGCGACCGCATGGTCCTCGCATTCCTGGCGGAGTTCTCGCGCGGCAAGACCGAGCTGATCAATGCCATCCTGTTCTCTGATTATCGGCGGCGCCTGCTGCCCTCGGACGTGGGCCGTACCACCATGTGTCCCGCGGAGATCTTCTACGACGGTGACGAAGAGCCCTATATCCGGCTCCTGCCCATCGAGACCCGGCGCTCGGACAAGACCATCAGCGCGCTCAAGGGCACGCCCGTCGAGTGGGCCAAAGTCAAGCTTCAGATGGACAGCCCGGAGGAATTGCAGAGGGCGTTGTCCGCGCTGACCCAGTGCAAGACCGTATCCCTGGAGGAGGCCGACGCTCTCGGGCTGCTCCCCGAAGGCGGGTCGTTCACCGGCACCCTGGTGAACTCGCGCCGTTCAAGCGTCGAGATTCCCGTCTGGCGCCACGCCTTGATCAATTTTCCGCACCCTCTGCTCAAAAGCGGTCTGGTGATACTCGACACCCCGGGGCTCAACGCCCTGGGCAGCGAGCCGGAGCTCACCTTGAGCATGATCCCCAATGCCCACGCGGTGCTGTTCCTGCTGGCAGTGGACACGGGTGTCACCAAGTCCGACCTGGAAGTGTGGAATCAGTTCGTTCGGGGCAAGGTGGCGCGTTCCGTCGCAGTCCTCAACAAGATCGACCTCATGTGGGACGATCTCAAATCCGACGCGGAGATCGAAGCCAAACTCCAGAGCCAGGTCGCCGAAACGGCCAGCGTCCTCGATCTGCCAAAGGGGCACGTCATCGCGCTCTCCGCGCAGAAGGCGCTGGTGGCGCGCGTCAGGACGGACCCGGCGCTGCTGCGGAAAAGCCGCATCGCCGATCTCGAGCGCATGCTTGCGGAAGAAATCCTACCTGCCAGGCAGGGAATCCTGAGCGCCTCGGTGCAGCGCGACATCGGCGCCTTTCTGGATGCCACCATCAAGGGCGTGAGTTCGGCGCATGCCGCCATCGTGGACGAACTGCGCCAGCTTTCCCAGCTCGCGGGGAAGAACCGCGGGCTCGCCAGGATGATGCTGGCGCGTGTGGAGCAGGACAAGGCTGCCTACCAGCGCAATCTGGAAGTCTTCAAGGCCAGCCATGGCGCGCTGCTCCGGCAAGGTCACGAGCTGCTCGCCTCGCTCGATGCCGACGAACTGGCGAACCTCATGGACGAGAACCGCAAGATCATCGAGGCAAGCTGGACCACTACTGGTCTGCTGCGCAGCATGCGCGCGCTGTTTGATCAGTTCGAGCAGCGGTCAAACCGAATGATCACTTTCTCCCACCAGACAAGCGAGTTCGTACGCGGCGTGTACCAGTTGTTCCACGAGAAGCACGGCTTTCCGAACCTCGCGGCGCCAGCGCTCACTCTGGAAAAGCATTTCCTGCGCGTGGCGCAACTCAAGACGGCTACGCGGGATTTCTGCGCCGACCCGGTGAACGTCGTGAATCCCAAGTTTATTGTGGTGCGCAAGTTCTACGATCAGCTTGCGGGCGAAGCGCGCTGGGCATTCCTCCAGGTCCGTGACGACTTCGAGGCCTGGCTCGGGAACTCGCTGGTACCGCTGTCCAATCAATTGCGCGAGCACCACAAGCTGCTTGAGCGCCGGGTGGAGGGAATCCGTAAGATCAGCGGCGACATCAGCGCGCTGCAGGGGCGTGCCGGGGCGCTCGAAGCCGAGCGCGAGGTGCTCGCCCAGCAGCTGGATGAACTCATGGCGATCAAGGCGAAGGTCGGCGGCAACGCGGCCGAGCCGGGCTGATCACCCAGCCGTGACGGCTGCGGGCGGCGTGGGCACGCTGGCGGTAACGGGTCTGGATAAGCTGCCGGAGGACCCGATCCTGGTGTTGAACGCCGGTTCTTCCTCGGTGAAGTTCGGCGTTCACGCGGCCCGGCGGGGCTGGCTGTTGCGGGGCCGGGTGGAGCGGCTCGGAACAGCGCCCCGCCTGAGCGTGCAAGACCACGCGGGCCGGATGGTGGTGGAGCGCAACTGGCTGGCGGCGAGGGCGCTCGATCACGCGGGCACCGTGGAAGTCATCTTCGCGCTGGCGGCAGAGCGGGTGCCGGGTCTGAGCCTCTCGGCCATGGGGCACCGCGTGGTTCACGGCGGCCGTACCTTCGTAGCGCCTGTGCGGGTGGACGCCGGCATCCTGGAGCGGCTCGAGCGGCTCGTTCACCTCGCTCCCCTGCATCAGCTCCAAAACCTGGCGCCTATCCGCCGCATGCTCGCCACCTCGCCAGCGCTGCCCCAGGTGGCGTGCTTCGACACCGCGTTCCATGCCGGTAATCCCTCCGTGGCGCAGCGCTACGCACTGCCCGCGGAGTTCCACGACGCCGGGGTGCAGCGCTACGGCTTCCACGGCCTGTCCTACGAGTACATCGCCAGCGCCCTCCCGGAGCTGGACGGGCGCGCCGCCTCCGGGCGCACGGTGGTGCTGCACCTGGGCAATGGGGCGAGCATGTGCGCCCTGAGCGCCGGGCGCAGCGTCGCTACCACCATGGGCTTCACCGCGCTGGACGGCCTGCCCATGGGCACGCGCTGCGGCGCGCTCGATCCGGGCGTGGTGCTGTGGCTCATGGACGAGCGCGGCATGGACGCGCGCGCCGTGGAAGACCTGCTCTACCGGCGCAGCGGCCTGCTGGGTGTGTCGGGCCTGTCCGCGGACATGGCCACGCTGCTGGCGAGTCCTGCGCCGGAGGCGGCGCAGGCCATCGATCTGTTCGTCTACCGCATCGGCCGGGAACTGGGATCGCTGGCCGCCGCCCTGGGCGGACTGGACGCTCTGGTGTTCACCGCCGGCATCGGCGAGAACGCGGCTGCGATCCGGGCCAGGGTGTGCGAGGCAGCGGCCTGGCTGGGGGTACGGCTCGATGCTGCCGCCAATGCGGTCGGCGGGCCACGCATCAGCAGCCCGTCCTCGCCCACCTCGGCGTGGGTGCTGCCCACGGACGAGGAAGCGATGATCGCGCGTCACGTGCGTGCGTTACTCTCGGCCTGAACACAACCCGAGGCACGGCCATGGACGGCAAAGCCCGAGGCACCTTCGCGAAGCTGCTGCGCGCCGCGCAGCGCTCCCCCGCCGTGGCAACAGCGGTGGTGCACCCTTGCGACCACGAATCGCTGCTTGGCGCCCTGGAGGCGGGGGCGCGGGGCCTGATCGTGCCCGTCCTGGTGGGGCCGGAGGCCAGGATCCGCGCGGTGGCCCGCGCTGCGGGCGCGGATCTGTCGGGAATCCGCCTTGAATCCACCGAACACAGCCACGCCGCCGCAGAGCGCGCCGTGGCCCTGGCCCGCGCGGGTGAGGTGGGCGCGCTCATGAAGGGTAGCCTGCACACCGATGAACTCATGGCCGCCGTGGTCAGCTCCGCCGCAGGGCTGCGCACGGCGCGGCGCAGCAGTCATGTGTTCGTGCTGGACGTGCCGGCCTATCCGCGGACCCTGCTGCTCACGGACGCGGCGGTCAACATCCAGCCCAGCCTGGAGGACAAGGCTGACATCGTGCAGAACGCCATCGAACTCGCCCACGTGCTGGGCATTGCGCGGCCGAGGGTTGCCATCGTCTCGGCCATGGAGATGGTGAACCCGCGGCTGCAGTCCACCCTGGATGCCGCAGCGCTGTGCAAGATGGCCGACCGCGGCCAGATCACCGGCGGGCTGCTGGACGGGCCGCTGGGGTTCGACAACGCCATCAGCATCGAGGCGGCGCACGTGAAGCACATCGCCTCGCCCGTGGCGGGCCGCGCGGACATCCTGGTGGTGCCCGATCTGGAGTCGGGCAACATGCTGGCCAAGCAGCTGCAGTACTTCGCCGGTGCCGACAGCGCCGGTGTCGTGCTGGGCACGCGCGTGCCCATTGCGCTCACGAGCCGCGCCGACGGCGCCCGCAACCGGCTTGCCTCGGTGGCGGTCATGGTGCTGCTGGCGCAGGCGAAGATGACGGCAAAGCCGCTCCGTGCGAAGTGAGGCGGCTTTCCGCGAGGTTTCCCGCGGCGCCACGGTGACGGGCCCGTCCTGCCTGGACGCATCAGCCCGATCCGCGTGGAGAGTTTCCGTTGGGAACCTCGCTGGCTGCCCGCGAGCTTTTCGGCGAGTTCCCCACGGCCGGCCCGGATAGCGAGGTCGACCGCGCGCGTGGGCAGGCGCCTCACCAGCCGCCGCCGAGGGCGAGATGCAAGTTCACGCGCTGCACAAGCTGCTCGGTCTGCATGCGCACCAGCCCGGCCTGCGCGGCCTGGACGGCGATTAGCTGCTGCTGTACCGGGCGCAGGTCGATGCTGCCCACGCGGTAGCGCTCTTCGGCGAGCGCAAGGGCGCGCCTGGTCTCGGAAGCGGCACGTTGCTGGATCTGCTCGCGCTGAAGCGCGGCGAAGCCGGCGGAGAGCGCGCCTTCCACTTCCGCGAAGGCGCGCAGGCCGACGCGCGCATAGTCGGCCACTGCCTGTTTCTGCTCGGCCGTGCGGAGCTTCACCTCGGCTCTCAGCGCCCCGCCCTGGTAGATCGGCGCGACCAGGCTTCCGCCCGCCGACCATAGCGGGTTATCCCTGTCCTTCAGGACGAACAGCTCGCTCGACACCGTGCTGACGCTGCCCACGAGCGAGATGCGCGGCAGCCGTGCGGCCTCGGCTTCGCGCGTGCGGTTGAATGCCACGGCCACGCGCCGCTGCGCGGCGATCACATCGGGCCGACGCTCCAAAAGCTCGGAGGGCAGACCCACCGGAACCTCGCGCAGTGCCGGCGGCAGCGCGGCCGGGGCTTCAAGCGCTGCGGCAGGGTAGCGCCCGAGCAGCAGTTCAAGGGCTCGCACCGACTGCTCGTATGCAAGTTCGAGCTGTCGCATGCCGTCGCGCAACGTCTCGGCGTTGGCCGACGCGTTGGCAACGTCCACCGCGTCGCCGCGCCCGACCCTTTCGCGATCCTTCGCCAGGGACACCAGCCGCTCGGCACATGCGTGGCTGCGCGCGGCAATTTCCCTCTGCAGCCGCGCCTCGCTCGCGAGGAACCAGCTCTTGGCCACGAGTGCTGCGATCGACTGCCGCCCGTACTCGAATTCAGCGCTTGTGGCGGCGAATTGCGCCTCGGCAGCGGCGCGCGCGTAGCGCAGCCGCCCCCAGAGGTCTATCTCCCAGTTGGCGAATATGCCCACGCCCTGCAAGCCGCTTGGATCGCCGCCAAGCTTCGCACCGCCCCGTGCCATGAGGCTCACCGTGGGATACAGACCTGCCGCCGCGACCTGGACGCTGCTGGAGGCCTGCTCCACGCGTGCCACCGCCGTCCGGAGGTCCGCGTTGTGGATCAGCGCCTCGGTCACCAGCGCTTCCAGCATCGGGTCACCGAAACTGGCCAGCCAGCCGTGGCTCACGGCGCCCGTTCCACCGCCCCCGGATACCCAGCCCTCGGGTACCCGGATCTCGGGCAAGGCTTCGCGACGCAAGGCGGCTGCGTCTGGGGCCTGCTTGATGGCGCAAGCGGCGACTGTGAAGGCCATCACTAGCGACGACGCGACGTGAAGCGAGCGCATGACCTAATGCAGCTTGAGGATCAGGTAGTTCAGCTTGGCGCCCACCCGGATGATCACCTTGCGAAGAATGTGGATCTCCGCCAGTTGCCGCGTGTAGATCGCCGCGTGTCCCGCCGCGCCAGCCGCCAGGAACAGCGGCCGGTCCTTCTCGGCCACCGCGAACTTCACTGCAAAGCGACCCGGCGGGGCCGCGAGCACGCCCGTCATGGGCACAGTGCCGCTGGCGGGCAGCTGCCCCTGGCCCTGGGCCCAGATGATGGAATCCACCGTGCCCTTTATGACACGTCCAGGCAATGTTCTCAGCGCGAACTCCACCTCGTCGCCTGGCTGCACCTTGTGCAGCTCGTTCTGGTTGAACAGAGCCACCACCTGTCCCTCGGCCTCCACGAGCGTCATTACCGCGTTGAACGGTATTCCTGCCACGAAGGCGCCTGGGCGCAGCTGGAGGTTGATCACGGTGCAATCACAGGGCGACCGCACCACGGTCTGGTCGAGTTCCCACTGGGCATTGGCGAGCTGGGCCTGCACCCTGGCCACCTCCGCGAATTCGCCCTCGTCGGTCTTCGCGGTCAGCCGTTGCTGGATTTGCCTCTCGCCCGCGAGCGCCTGCAACTCGGCAGCGCGGGCCTGCGCCTCGGCGCCGCGGGCGGCATCGAGCTGCGCCGCCACCTGACGCGCCTGGGATTCGGCCGCCTCGAGGTCGAACCGGCTGCCCGCGCCCGTGCTCGCGAGTTCGCGGTTCTGGCTCTCCCGCAGGCGGGCAAGCTCCAGGGCTGCCGAGACCTCACGCACCCGCGCCGAGGTCTGCATGATGGCCTTCGATGCCTCGGCGGTCTTGGCCTTCGCCGATTTGAGCGACTCCTGGAGCTCACGCTGGGAAGCCGATGCGCTGGCGAGTTGCGCGCGCAACTGGTTGACGGTCTGCTGGTAGGGCGTGGGGTCAACCTTGAAGAGCACCTCGCCGCGCCTTACCAGGCGATTACCCTCCTCCACCGGCACCTCGATGACCCGCCCGCGCACCTGAGACACCACCGGCACCGTGTACTTGAAAACGCGTACGTCAGAGGAGGACGGGGCGAAGGTGTTCAGCAGGAGAATCAGCACAGCGAGACCGACCACCGGGATGATGGCGACGGCCACCTGGCTGCGGGTGTTCCAGGGAAGCCACTTCAGCTTGATGAAGATCAGCCAGACGAAGAAGCTGTAGATGCCGAGCAGAATGGCTTCCATGCCTCAGGTCTCTTCCGGGGGCCGCTCTCGGGATTCAAGCGCCGCGACGCGGGCTCCAAGCCGGGAGAGTTCCGCCATGGTGGCCGGGGGCGAATCCGGTTGTGCCGAGGCTTCTACCGCGACCGCGCGCGGTTCTGATCCTTCGCGGTCGCGTCCATAGGCAAGCTTGTACAGCACCGGCTTGGTGAACGTCCAAAGCCAAGCCAGCGGCCACAGCAAACCGCCGAACACCAGAGACAGCAGGCAAAGCACCTTGATTGCCTCGGCCTGCGGATGGCCGCGCTTCTGAGCCAGTTTTTCCGGGAGGATGTGGACCAGCCAGAAAACCGCGATGCTGGCGACCGGCACGATGATCAGCACCAGGATGGTCAGGATGTCGGCCGCCTTGTCCAGCGCCTCGCCTCCCAGCAGGGAGGCGTATCCGGGCTCCGTCGCGCAAATGAGCGCGGCCGCGAGCAGGCAGCGGGCGGACCCGCGCCGGACCGCCTTCCTCGAATTGCGAACGTGCGAACCCATGGTCAGGCCCGCAACAGCCGTTCCGCTTCGGCGACGCGGTCTATCAACGCAGGCATATCTCCGCGCGCGCATGTCACAAATGCGATCGTCACGTCGAGCCCGTGCCCGTCGGATAGCTCGTACAGCCTGAAGGCATTGGCAGGACCTGGCTCGCCCGGCTGGAGCTTCACGCCCATCAGCGACAGGCGCAGGTCCGTTGGGCGCAGCAGGACATGCTCCTCCGGGTGGCCGAACACGGCTTCCATGTGTTCAAGGTAGCCGTCCAGGGTGGCCAGGTTGCCGCGCGCCTCGGCGTAGGCTTCCACGGTGCGGCTGATCTCGGCCTGCACCGCGGCGATGCGATCTTCGATGGTCGCTGGGTCGTCCACCAGCCCTTGCATGCCGTCGCGGGCCAGTTGCAACATGCGCAAGACGGCGGCGAGATAGGCTTTGTGTTCGTTCAACTCCGTGGCCCTCATGTCCTGGTCCACGATGCGCTTCAAGGCCGCCTGGGCAAGGCGCAGCAGCAACCGGCGCCCCACCTCCCGGCGCGCCGCCTGGGCCGAGGCGGCAGGCGCCAGCAGCCGGTGACCGGCGAATCCCACGGTGACCTGGGCGACGTCGGTGCGCAGCACTTCGCCCTCGAGCCGCGGGGCGAACACCGTGCGCTCCTCGCGACGCGCCACCAGCAAGGCCGTGGCGTCGCCCACCGCCGCGTTCGCGGGATCAGCGAAGAAGTCACGCAACTCACGGCTGTCACCCATGCAGGACTCGGCATCTCCAGCAGTGGCGAAAAGCGCATTGAAGAACGGTTCGGCGCTCCACGCCGCGCGGTTCAATGCCAAGGGCTCGGGCAGCTGCCGTGCGATGTCGCGCAGATGGGCGAAGGTCCGCCGCAGGCAAGGTTCCAGACAGCGGCGATATCGGGAGTGCAGCCGCACGCGCGGCTCCACGGCGTCCACCACTGCTTCCACCATTTCCGCCACCAAAGCGGATTCCAGCGCCTCGCCGGGATCACGGCCCCCGAAAAGCGCGCTCCCGAGGCGGTCCAGAAGGGCGCCCAGTGCCACGGCGCCAGCTATTTCCAGTCCATGGCGGGCACCCAGGCGCGCAGCGGACGGCCCTGGTAGAGGTGGCCGTTGATGCGTTGAGCGAGGGTCTCGGCGGCGGCGCGGGAAGTCTCGATCTGGATCACCGCCGATGGTGTGCCGCTCTCGTGAACCAGAGAGATGCTGTCAACGGGCGCGAAGGCGCTCAGGGCGTCGCGAATGTCAGCTTCGGTGACACCGTCCGGTAGGTTGCCAATAACGATGCGCATGGCGGGCGGGTTCAGGAGAATGAAAGTGGGAATACTCCTACCGCCGCAACGGGTGCAAGTTGACGGGGATCAACGTAGGTCACGGTATTCGAAAGGTTTCCGTCACGCACTTGGCGGGTTGGTCCTGCTCCCGGCAGCCGCCCGGCTGGCGGCGCTCGGGCAGCACCATCTTGCGGCGCGGCTCTGCCAGCCGTTGCAGAAAGCGACGGTCTCTCCCGAGGCAGAAAGTCGGGGCGGGTAGCGCTGGACCTGCAAATGGGAATTCTCCCGCTCCACGGGAGCCGGCTCCAGGGCCGCGCTACGTCAGCACGATGTCGTACTGCTCCTGGTTGTAGAGCGACTCCACCTGCAGGCGCACCGGCTTGCCGATGAATTCCTCGGTCATGGCGAGGCTCTGCGCCTCCTCGTCGAGGAAGGTGTCGATCACTTTCTGGGAGGCGAGCACGCGGAACTCGGCGGCGTCGAACTGGCGCGCCTCCCGCACCAGCTCGCGCAGGATCTGGTAGCAAACGGTGCGCGCGGTCTTGAGTTCGCCGCGCCCCCCGCACGTGGAGCAGGGTTCGCACAGCACGTGGGCGAGGCTTTCCCGGGTACGCTTGCGCGTCATCTCCACCAGACCCAGCGACGTGAACCCGTTCACCGTCATGCGCGTGCGATCGGGCGCCAGTGCCTTGTGCAGCTCCGCGAGTACCGCCTGGCGATGGGCCTCGCTGTCCATGTCGATGAAGTCCAGGATGATGATGCCGCCCAGGTTGCGCAATCGCAGCTGGCGGGCGATGGCCTGGGCAGCCTCGAGGTTGGTCTTGAAGATGGTGTCGTCGAAGCTGCGCCCGCCCACGAAGCCGCCGGTGTTCACGTCCACCGTGGTGAGCGCCTCGGTCTGGTCGATGATGAGGTAGCCGCCCGACTTGAGCGCCACCCGCCGGGCCAGCGCGCGCTCGATCTCCTCCTCCACGCCGTTCAGTTCGAACAGCGGCCGCTCGCCGGCATAGCGCTGCACCGCCTGGCCGAAGGGCAGGTTGAACTCGCCGGCGAACTGGCGCAGGCGCTGGAAGGTCTCTCGCGAGTCCACCAGCACCCGCTCGGTGGATGCCGAGACGAAATCGCGCAGCACCCGCAGGCTCAGGTCGAGATCCTGGTAGAGCAGTGCCGGGGCGGCGCTTGCCCGGGCGCGCTCCTGGATGCCGTGCCAGACCCGCCGCAGGTAATCCAGGTCGGCCGCCAGTTCTGCGTCCGTGGCTGTCTCGGCCATGGTGCGCACGATGTAGCCGCCCTGGTGATCCGGCGGCAGCAGCGCCGCCAGCCGCTCGCGCAACTGGGCGCGCTCGGCCTCGTCCTCGATGCGCTGCGAAACCCCGATGTGCGATTCCTGCGGCAGGTACACCAGGAATCGTCCGGCGATGCTCACCTGGGTGGACAGCCGCGCGCCCTTGGTGCCGATGGGGTCCTTGACCACCTGCACCAGCAACGAATCGCCGTCGTGCAGGATCTTCTCGATAGGGCGCGGCTGCTCGCCGCCGCGCTGGGTCCAGATGTCGGCCACATGCAGAAAGGCGGTGCGATCCAGCCCTACGTCGATGAAGGCCGACTGCATGCCCGGCAGCACGCGGCTCACCAGGCCCAGGTACAGATTGCCCACCAGCCCGCGCGAGGCCGCGCGCTCCACGTGCAGCTCCTGTGCGGCGCCCTGCTGCATGAGGGCCACGCGGGTCTCCTGTGGCGTGACGTTGACCAGGATCTCCTCGCTCATGGCAGCCGGTAGCCGAAGGCGCAGAGCAGTTCGGCCGTCTCGAAGGCGGGCAGTCCCACCACGCCGGTGTAGCTGCCGTGCAGCGCCTTCACGAACATGGCCGCCTTGCCCTGGATGCCGTAGGCGCCAGCCTTGTCCATGGGCTCACCGCTGTCTACGTAGGCGGCGATCGCCCACTCGTCGAGCCGACGGAATTCCACCCGGGTGCTGGACAGGCGTATTTCCAGGTGCTCGTGGAGCACCAGCGCCACCGCCGTGTGCACGGGGTGAAAGCCTTCTGAGAGCCGGCTATGCATGCGCGCGGCGTCGTCGCGGTCGACGGGTTTGCCGAGGATCTCCGCGCCGACGGCCACGGTAGTGTCGGCGCCCAGCACCGGCCTGAGGGGCAGCCGACGCTGGGCCACGTGCTTCCATGCGACTTCGGCCTTGAGCCGTGCCACGCGTTGCACATAGGCTGCGGGATCCTCGCCGGGCAGGGCGCTCTCGTCCACGTCAGAAGGCCGTCCGGGCGCCTCGCGCAGCGGCAGCAGCTCGAAGGGCACGCCAAGCTGCGCCAGGATCTCGCGCCGGCGAGCGCTGCGGGAAGCGAGATAGACGGGGGGCGTGGCGTCTCTCACGGGTTGGATGCTCAATCACGGTGATAGGGATGATTGTGCAGCACGCAGCAGGCGCGGTAGCGCTGCTCCGCGAGCAGCACGCGCACCAGGCCGTGGGGAAGGGTGAAGGACGACAGCGCCATCACGGCGTCGGCACGCTGCCGCGCCGCGGGCGCCAGGCCGTCGGCGCTGCCTACGAGAAAGGCAGCGTCGCGGCCTTCGGAAGCCCAGTCCCGCAGCCGGCTTGCGAACTGCAGCGTGCCCAGGGTGGCGCCTCGCTCGTCCAGGGCCACGGTCAGGGCGCCGCGAGGAACTGCGGCGGCCAGGCGCTCGGCCTCCTTCTCCTGCAGTCTGGCCACGACCGCGGGATTGGCTCCGTCCGGCCGGGGCTCGGGGCGCAGCTCCACCAGCTCCAGTCGCATCTGTTTCGGCATGCGCCGCGCGTACTCGTCGAAGCCGGCAGCCACCCAGGAGGGCTGGCGATGGGAAAGAGTGATGATCAGCAGGCGCACACCGCGCCCCCGCTGCTGGCGGACGGCCATGGGCGCGGTTCGCCTTCGCAGGCGGGCGCCCGGCGCATCAGGCGCGTGCTTCGGCGCCGGAGAGCCGCGGCGCGGACGCGCGGCTGGACAGCGGGCGGCGCCCGCCCCACAGTTCCTCGATGTTGTAGTAATCGCGCACGGCGGGCTGCATGACGTGCACCACCACGTCGCCAAGGTCCACCAGAACCCACTCGCCCGACTCCTCGCCCTCCACGCTGAGCACCTGACCGCCCAGGGCGCGCACGCTGTCCTGCACGTGGCGGGCAAGCGCCCTGGTCTGGCGGGCGGACTCGGCACTGGCCACGATGACGGTGTCGAACAGTGAGGAGAGCTTGCGCACGTCGAGGACGCAGATGTCGCGAGCCTTGATGTCCTCGAGGGCGGAAACAGCCGCCGCTGCGAGAGCCTCGCGCGCGACGGCAGGGGAATCAGCAGCCATCCATGACTCGGTAGAGGTGATGTTTTTCAATGTAGTCGAGAACGCGGTCGGGGATCAAGTAACGGGGCGGCCGCCCCGCCGCCAGCAGTGTGCGCAACTGCGTGGCGCTTACGTCCAGCTGCGTGATCGAGAGTGCGAAGATGCGGCCGGCCGGACTGCGCTTCAAGTCGGCGGGGTCGGCCGTGAGGCGGGTGCGCAGCTCGCGACCAAGGGGCTTGCCCAGGCGCGCCTCCCAGCCCGAGGCGGAGTAGCCAGGCCGATGGGCCACCACCAGATGGGCCGCGTCAAACAGCGCCTGCCATCGATGCCACGTTTCCAGCATTACGAAGGCGTCGGCGCCGAGGATCAGGCACAGCGGGTACCCGGCACCCAGCTCGCCGCGCAGCGACTCCAGGGTATCGATGGTATAGCTCGGCGCCGGACGGTGCAGCTCGCGCTCGTCCACCGCCAGCCCCGGGTGGTCGGCTACGGCCAGCCGCAGCATGGCCACGCGCTGCCCGGCTGAAGCGCCCGGCGCCGGCCGGTGTGGCGGCGTGGCGTTGGGGACCAGTCGCACCTGTTCCAGCGCCAGCCCCTCCCACGCCTCGTGCGCAAGGCGCAGGTGCCCCAGGTGCACGGGATCGAAAGTGCCGCCGAGGATGCCGATGGACCTCATCGGCGGGCCGCGCGTGGTTTCAGAGCAGCACGCGCCTGATGTCGCTCAGCACGCTGTTCAGATGGCTGATGAAACGTGCGCCCTTGGCGCCATCGATCACGCGGTGGTCGTAGGACAGCGAGAGGGGCAACATCAGCCGGGGAACGAAGCCGCCATCCTTCCACACGGGCTTCGTGGAGGAGCGGGACACTCCCAGGATGGCAACTTCCGGCGCATTGATGATGGGCGTGAAGTGCGTGCCGCCGATCCCGCCCAGGCTGGAGACCGAGAAAGTGCCGCCCTGCATGTCGGCCGGACCGAGCTTGCGGTCGCGAGCCCTCTGGCTCACCTCGGCCAGTTCGCGGGCGATGGCGATCACGCCCTTCTGATCCACGTCGCGGATCACCGGCACCACCAGGCCCTCGGGCGTGTCCACGGCCACGCCCAGGTGGTAGTAGTTCTTGATGACCAGCGCGTCTCCGCCTGGGGCGATCGAGGCGTTGAACTCCGGAAAGGCCTTGAGGGAGGCGGCCACGGCCTTGAGGATGAGCGACAGCGGCGTCACCTTCACACCCTGCCTGGCGGCCTCGTCGGAGACCTGCTTGCGGAAGGCCTCCAGTTCGGTGATGTCGGCCTCGTCGTTCTGGGTGACGTGGGGGATCATCACCCAGTTGCGATGCAGGGCCGGCCCGGAGATCTTCTGAATGCGCGACAGCGGCCGCGTATCCACGGGGCCGAATTTCGCGAAGTCCACTGCGGGCCACGCGGGAAGACCCAGGGCGACTCCGCCGCCCGCGGCTGCTGGCGCGCTGGCGGCCGGGCCGGCCGCCAGCGCGTTCTTCACGTAGGCCTGCACGTCTTCCTTGAGGACGCGGCTCTTCGGTCCGCTGCCCGTCACCCTGCCCAGGTCTACACCGAGTTCGCGGGCGAGTCTGCGCACCGCCGGGCTGGCGTGCGCCTTGGCGAAGCCGGCTTCGTCCAGGCGGGGCACCTCGGGCGCCGAGGGCACGGGGCGGGCTGCCGCGGATGAGGCCGCAGGGGCTGGCGCCGGCGTTTCCGTCGCCGCGGGTGCGGGGGCGGGGGCGGCCACGGGGACCGCCGCCGCGGGAGCAGGCGCCGCCGCGGCGCCGGCGCCAGCATCCAGCGCCAGAATCGCCACGCCCTGGGAGACCTTGTCACCCACCTTCACCCGCAATTCCTTCACCACGCCGGCAAATGGTGCGGGCACTTCCATGGTGGCCTTGTCGCTCTCCAGCGTGATGAGCGAATCATCGGCCTTCACCGCGTCGCCCGGCTTCACCAGCACTTCGATGACCGGCACGTCCTTGAAGTCTCCGATGTCGGGGACGAGGACTTCCCTGATAGCTCCCATGGGCTGCTCTTTTCGTATGTGCTTCGTGTCAGACCGTCCAGGGGGCCGGGCGGTCGGGATCGATGCCGTACTTGGCGATGGCTTGGCTCACCGTGGAGGCCGGCAGGGCGCCCTCGTCGGCCAGGGACCTGAGCGCGGCCACCGCCACGTAGTGGCGATTCACCTCGAAGAAGCGGCGCAGCTTCTCGCGCGTGTCGGAGCGGCCGAAGCCGTCCGTGCCGAGCACCGTGTAGCGGCGCTGCACCCACGGGCGGATCTGGTCGGCGAAAATGCGCATGTAGTCGGTGGCCGCCACCACGGGGCCCCTGTGGCTCTCCAGGCACTGGGTCACGTAGGCGCTGCGCGGATTCGCCTCGGGGTGCAGCAGGTTCCAGCGGTCGGCGGCCAGGCCGTCTCGACGCAGCTCGTTGAAGCTGGGGCAGCTCCACACGTCGGCGGCCACGCCGAAGTCGGTCTTCAGCAGTTCGGCCGCGGCGATCACCTCGCGCAGGATGGTGCCGCTGCCCAGGAGTTGCACCCGCGGCGTCTTGCGCCCTCCCTCGGCAGCTGAGAACAGGTACATGCCCTTGAGGATGCCCGCTTGCGCACCCTCCGGCATGGCCGGATGGGCGTAGTTCTCGTTCATCACAGTGAGGTAATAGAAGACGTCCTCCTGCTCGGCCACCATGCGCTGCAGGCCGTCCTGGATGATCACCGCCACCTCGTAGGAGAAGGTGGGGTCCCAGGAGATGCAGTTGGGGATCGTGGAGGCAGCCAGGTGGCTGTGGCCGTCCTCGTGCTGCAGGCCCTCGCCGTTGAGCGTGGTGCGCCCGGCCGTGCCGCCCAGCAGGAAGCCCCGCGCGCGCTGGTCGGCCGCGGCCCAGATGAGGTCGCCCACGCGCTGGAAGCCGAACATGGAGTAGTAGATGTAGAAGGGGATCATCTGCACGCCGTGCGTGGAGTACGCGGTGGCGGCGGCGATCCACGAGGACATGGCGCCCGGCTCGTTGATGCCTTCCTGGAGGATTTGGCCATGCTTGTCCTCCTTGTAGAACATGAGCTGGTCGGCGTCCTCGGGGGTATAGAGCTGGCCCACCGAGGACCAGATTCCCAGCTGCCGGAACATGCCCTCCATGCCGAAGGTGCGCGACTCGTCCGGCACGATGGGCACGATGCGCTTGCCCAGGCTCTTGTCGCGCACCAGCTGGCCGAGCATGCGCACGAAGGCCATGGTGGTGGAGAACTCGCGCTCCCCCGAGGCCTGCAGCAGGCCCTCGAAGGCCGACAGCGGGGGCACCTCCAGCGTGTCGCCCCTGCGGCGACGCGTGGGCAGGTAGCCGCCCAGCGCCTCACGGCGCTTGCGCATGTAGTCGAGCTCGGGCGAGCCCTCGGGGAAGGTAAGGTAGGGAATCTCCTCTAGCTTCTCGTCGGGCACCGGCAGGCCGAAGCGGTCGCGAAACGCCTTGAGCGAGTGCGTGCCCATCTTCTTCTGCTGGTGAGTGATGTTCTGCGCCTCGCCCGCCTCGCCCATGCCGTAGCCCTTGATGGTCTTGGCGAGGATGACGGTGGGCTGGCCGGTGTGCTTCATCGCCGCGGCGTACGCCGCGTAGATCTTGTGGGGGTCGTGGCCGCCACGGTTCAGGCGCCAGATGTCGTCGTCGGACATGGTGGCCACCATTTCCAGCAGCTCGGGGTACTTGCCGAAGAAGTGCTTGCGCACATAGGCGCCGTCCTTCGACTTGAAGGTCTGGTATTCGCCGTCCACGACTTCTTCCATGCGCTTGAGCAGCGTGCCGTTGCGGTCTCGGGCCAGCAGCGGGTCCCAGTACGAGCCCCAGATCAGCTTGATTACGTTCCAGCCCGCGCCGCGGAAGTCCGCTTCGAGCTCCTGGATGATCTTGCCGTTGCCCCGCACCGGCCGAGCCCACGCATAGCCATACTGGTTGGCCACGCAGATCAGGTTGTCCAGGTTCGCCCGGTCGTCTACACCGATGGCGCCCATGTACTCGTGCCCTTCGATCTCGCCGTCGCCCAGGAAACACCAGACCTTGCGGCCGTGGGTGTCCACCAGGCCGCGGTCCTGCAGGTACTTCATGAAGCGCGCCTGGTAGATGGCCATGATGGGGCCCAGGCCCATGGACACCGTGGGGAACTGCCAGAAGTCAGGCATCAGCCAGGGATGGGGGTAGGAGGACAGGCCCGTGCCGTCCACCTCCTGGCGGTAGTTGTCGAGCTGCTGTTCGGTGAGCCGGCCGAGCATGAAGGCGCGCGCGTAGACCCCCGGCGCGGAATGGCCCTGGACGAACACCATGTCGCCGCCGTGCTTCCCGGAGGGCGCGTGCCAGAAGTGGTTGAAGCCCACGTCGTAGAGCGTGGCCGCCGAGGCGAAGCTCGCGATGTGGCCCCCTACGTTGGTGCCCTTGTTGGCGCGCAGCACCATGGCGGCGGCGTTCCAGCGCACGTAGGAGCGGATGCGGTGCTCCAGTTCGTGGTCGCCGGGCGAGCGTTCCTCGAGCCCGGGCGGGATGGTGTTGATGTACGCCGTGTTGGCGCTGTAGGGCAGGTAGGCGCCGGCCCGGCGGGCCCGTTCGATGAGCCGCTCGAGAAGGTAGTGGGCACGATCAATGCCCTCGGAGGCCAGGACCCCGTCGAGGGCGTCGAGCCATTCGCCGGTTTCCTGGGCGGCGTCATCGGGCAGGGAGGCCATGGATCACACCTTCCGTGGGAGAGTTGCTCGGTCGCGGCTCACGGGGCGCACTCGTGATGCGCCGGCGAGACAGCGAAAAAATTATACGGATGCGTTTCGCTGTCTTCCGACAGCATCGGAGCACTTTAGCGGAAAGCGCCTGGCATGGGGTTGCAATGCGCGCCGCATCCAGCCTCCCAGGCAACATTTTCCGCGGCCAAGGCGGGCATTGCCGGCATGATGCGCCGCCAGTGCCCGCTCACTTCCCGGGCGGGGGTATCCGCCCGAGCAGGTAGAACTCGTCGTTGGGACGCATCTCCAGCAGGTGCGCCATGCGGTTTGACAGGGCGAAGAAAGCGGTGATGGCGCCAATGTCCCAGATGTCTTCGTCCGAAAAGCCGTGCAGCCTCAGGGCTTCCTGATCGGCGGTGGTGACGGCCTCGGGCGTGCGCGCCAGCTTGATGGCGAAGTCCAGCATGGCGCACTGGCGCGGCGTGATCTCGGCCTTGCGGTGGTCCACCGCCACCTGATCGGCCACCCGCGGGTTCTTGGCGTAGATGCGCAGGATCGCCCCGTGGGCCACCACGCAATACAGGCAGTGATTCACGCCGCTGGTGGCCACCACGATCATCTCGCGATCCGCCTTGCTGAGCCCGGAGTCGCGCAGCATGAGCGCGTCGTGGTAGGCAAAAAACGCTCGGAACTCGGCGGGCCGGTGGGCCAGGGTAATAAACACGTTGGGCACGAACCCGGCCTTCTCCTGGACCGCCAGGATGGCGGCACGCACGTCCTCGGGGAGATCGGCCAGAGCTGGAACGGGATAGCGGCAGATGGGGGTGTTCATGGATGGGCCTGAAAGTGATAGATGTCCAGATTATAGGTTCCAGGGCCAGCCTCTCCGACCGCGATGGCTTGGGACCGCCCTGGACAAGACAACCGCGCCGTCCTGCACATATAATGGACAAATCAAAGGGAGCGAGACTGCAACTGGAGGTCAGACAGGGTGCAAGACGAAAAAAGTAGTGCCGGCTCTGATTCCGGCTTCGATTCCATCGGCGTGGTTTCCCGGCGGGTGGGGATTCCCGTGGAAACGATCCGCATCTGGGAGCGGCGCTATGGGGTGGTGGAGCCGCGCCGCAGCGCCAGCGGCGATCGACTCTACTCCGAATCGATGATGCGTCGCCTCAGCCTGCTCAAGGCGCTGGTGGACCGGGGTTGCAGCATCGGCAGCATCGCCACCCTGGAAGATGCCCAGCTGGAGGCCAAGCTCGTTGCGCTGGCGCCTTCGGCCAGTCCGGCATCACTCGCGCCGGATCGTGTGCTGCGCCTGGTGGTGGTGGGTGAAGGAGTGAGCGTGCGCCTGCAGCAGGAAAGCGGTTTCGGACCCGTCGAAGTGGCCGGTGCCTTCCGCACCCCCGCGGAGCTCCTCGGCACCCGGGAACCGCTCGACTGCGATGTGTTGCTGGTGGAGATGCCCGCCCTGCACCCGGATAGCGGAAGTCTCGTTGCCCAGCTGTGGGCGCGCGTGAACGCCCGTGGCACGGTGGTACTGTTCGGATTCGGCAACCACAAAGCGCTGCGGAATCTCGAAATGCAGGGGGTGGCGGTCCGGCAGTCACCCGCCACCCTTCGAGAACTGCGCCAGGCGTGCCTGGAAGCCGCTGCCGCGGATCATGGCGTGGCCAGTGTTCCTTTTCCGGGCGCCAGGGAGACGGTCCCGGTGCGCCGGTTCAGCGACCGCCAGCTGGCCCTGCTCGGCGCGCACGAAACCTCCGTGAGTTGCGAATGCCCGCGCCACCTGGTCACCCTGGTTAGCGCACTGAACGCTTTCGAGCAGTACAGCGCGGAGTGCGCTTCGCGGGACAATGCCGATGCCCAGTTGCACGGCTGGCTGTGCGAGACCACCGCCCAGGCGCGAGCGCTGATGGAAGAGGCGCTGGCGAGAGTGGCTCAGGCCGATGG
The DNA here is from genome assembly GCA_036771335.1 of Burkholderiales bacterium. Classification (GTDB taxonomy): domain Bacteria; phylum Pseudomonadota; class Gammaproteobacteria; order Burkholderiales. The sequence continues at coordinate 6,850 of DAIPHN010000012.1, read as the reverse complement.
CATTGTTCTGGAGCCGTCCGCGAAAGATTGACGCCCCCTGCGTTGGTTTGACTCCTGGGCAACGCGCAGAACCGCCCGGGAAGCCTGCTGTCGGAGCGAGAATTGCGCGCCCCGCGCCGATGTTGTCAAAGGAACCCCCCATGAAAATCACTTCCCTCCTGCTTTCCGTCCTCACCGTCCTGCTGGTGAGCGCTCCTGCCCATGCCCAGAGCACGCTGGCTGACCCGTTTCGGGATTCCCGTTACATGAGCGGCTTCCGCGATGTGGCGCCCAGCGCGGTGCCCGAGGAACTGCGCGACGCCGATACCCTCACGCGCATCCAGGGCACGCGGCGCATCAGCGCTTGCGGCGATCCCTACTCGTTCCCGTCCACCGAGATCACCGACGAGGCCCGCGGCTATGACGTGGACCTGATGCGCAGCATCGCGGCCGCGGAGGGCTGGGACGTGCAGTTCGTGTGGGTCAACACGGTCAATCGCGGCGGCCTGAACCGCGCTTTCCGCACCACCATCCGCACGGGTTCGTGCGACGTGTTCCTCGGCCTGGGCACCGGCGGAATGGACGAGGCGCTGAAGAAGTCGAAGCTGGTGCTCATTCAGCCCACCTTCGCCGTGCGCTACGTGCTGGTGACCTTCGACCCCGCGCTGGCCGACCGCAAGCTGGCGCAACTGGCAAAGGACGGCACAGTGGTGGGGGCCACCTACTTCTCGCCTGCCGAGAAGCTGCTCGACGCAGAGGGCCTCAAGCACGAGGCCTTTCCGGAGGCCCGCCGCGCCATTCAGGCCATGGCGGAAGGTCGCGTGGCGGCTGCGCTGATCCCCTCCACCAGCCTGGCGGAAGCCCGGCGCGCCTATCCTGATCGCAAGGTCCACGTGGTGGAGAACTTCGTTCCCGCCGACGCGGCAAGCTGGAACAACACCTGGGCTGTTCGGCAGAAGGACAGCACGCTGAAGGATTTCCTGGAGCAGCGCATTGCTCAGATGCGACAGTCCGGTGAGCTCCAGGCTCTGCTGCAGCGTTATGGCATTCCCTATTTCGCTCCGGAGGCGGTCCCGGCGGTTGCAGGATCCCCGAGGTAGGGATCCAGGTTCAACGCTCGCCAGCCGCCCACCACGGCGAGGCAGGCTTAACGGGCTCAGTCGTACTGCCGACCGTCCTCGACCACCTTGCCGTCGTTGGGCAGGGTGCCGGGCAGCTTCAGGGCCACGTCGCCGCGCAGCTTGGTGACTTCGCGCAGGGTATCGGCCACGGCGGCAGCGAAGCCTTCGGGGGCGGCTCCATCCAGTTCGCAGGCCAGGGTCATCACGTCGTTGCGCTCGGCGTCGTGGGTGACGGTGAGCCGGGCGCGCAGGATCTCCGGATGACGCTTGGCCACCTGGTCTACCTGCGAGGGATGCACGAACATGCCCTTCACCTTGGTGGTCTGGTCGGCGCGGCCCATCCAGCCCTTGATGCGAGTGTTGGTGCGGCCGCACGGGCTTGTGCCCGGCAGGATGGCGGACAGGTCGCCAGTGCCGAAACGGATCAGCGGATAGTCGGGCGTGAAAGTGGTGACCACCACCTCGCCCACCTCGCCGTCGGCCACGGGGTCATTGGCGCCCGGCCGCACGATCTCGAGGATGATGCCCTCGTCGGCCACCATGCCCTCCCGCGCCTCGGTCTCATAGGCGATCAGGCCGAGGTCGGCGGTGCCATAGCACTGGAAGCCTGCGATGCCGCGCGCCGCCAGCAGCGCGCGCACCGGCGGCAGAAAGGCCTCGCCGCTCACCAGCGCCTTGCGGATGGACGAGATGTCGAGCTTTAGCTCGTCGGCCTTCTCCAGCAGGATCTTCAGGAAGGAGGGGGTGCCTGCGTAGCCCACGGGCTTCAGGTCGGCGATGGCCTGAACCTGCAGCTCGCTCTGGCCGACGCCGGCCGGAAACACCGGGCAGCCGATGGCCTGGGCGCCCAGGTCCATCATGAAGCCCGCCGGGGTGAAGTGGTACGAGAAGGTGTTGTGCACCAGCTCCCCCTGGCGGAAGCCAGCAGCATAGAGCGCTCGCGCGAAGCCCCAGTAGTCCTTAACGTCGGCCTGTGGATCGTATATGGGCCCGGGCGAGGCGAACACGCGGCCGAGCTGCGACAGCTTCACCGCCAGCATACCGCCGAAGGGCGGCTGGGCCTTCTGCAGCGCGATGAGGTCGGACTTGCGCGTCACCGGCAGCTTCGCCAGCGCGGCGCGGCTGTGGATGGTGTGGGGCGACACGTCGGCCAGCAGGCGGGTGAAGTAGGGCGCGTTCTTCTTGGCGTTGGCCACCTGGTCTGGCAGGGCCTTGAACAGGGCGCGCTCGCGCACTTCCGGCGAACGGGTCTCGAGATCGTCGAGGTAGGGTTTGCTCATGGGAGGCCCCCAAGTAACAGGCGGATGAAAAACGGCCGCCGGCGGCGGCCCGTGCTCAGGCCAGCCAGCGCTTGCGGCGGCGGTAGTGCTTGGCATCGCGGAAGCTCTTGCGCCCGGCGCTGGACAGACCGAGGTAAAACTCCTTCACGTCCTGGTTGTTGCGTAGCGACTCGGCGTCGCCGTCCATCACGATGCGGCCGTTCTCCAGGATGTAGCCATAGTCGGCATAACGCAGCGCCACCATGGTGTTCTGTTCCGCCAGCAGGAAGCTCACGCCCTCCTTGGCGTTGAGGTCGCGGACGATCTCGAAGATTTCCTCCACCACCTGGGGCGCGAGGCCCATGGAGGGCTCGTCCAGCAGGATGGTGCTGGGGCGCGCCATGAGGGCGCGGCCGATGGCCGTCATCTGCTGCTCGCCGCCCGAGGTGTAGCCCGACTGGCTGGCGCGGCGCACCTTGAGGCGCGGGAAGAAGGCGTACACCCGTTCCAGGTCGGCCTTGATCTCGGCGCGGGAGGCCGAGCGCGTGAAGGCGCCGGTGAGCAGGTTCTCTTCCACGGTGAGGTGCTGGAAGCAGTGCCGCCCCTCCATGACCTGCACCACGCCGCGCTTCACCAGCTCGGAGGGATTGAGCCGGTCGATGCGCTCGCCGCGGAACTCGATGCTGCCCTTGGTGACCTCGCCGCGCTCCGAGGCGAGCAGGTTTGAAACCGCCTTGAGGGTGGTGGTCTTGCCCGCGCCGTTGGCGCCCAGCAGCGCCACGATGCGTCCCTTGGGCAACGCCAGCGATACGCCCTTCAACACCAGGATCACGTGGTCGTAGATGACCTCGATGTTGTTGACAGCCAGCAGCACCTCGCCCGCGGGCGAGGCGCGTTCGGCGGCAGCGGGTGTGTTCATTGCGTCATCCGGAGCGGGGAAGCCATGCTCAGCCGGGCAAGCAGCCGGGCTTGATGCCTTTCTCGGCGGCGTACTTGGCGGCCGAGTCCTCGATCATCTTGCGCACCATGGCCGAGTCGCCCTTCATCCAGTCGGAGGCGATCTTCCACTCGGTGCCGGTCCATTGCTGGAAGCGCACCAGGCCGCTGCCGCCGTGGTCCTCGCAGCTCACCTTGACGGGCGGCACCATGGTGTTGAAGCCCAGCGCCTTGAGGCGGCCGGCGTTCACATCAAGGTTCTCGATTCCCCAGCGCATCTGCTCGCTGGTGATGGGTTTCTTGCCGTATTTTTCCTGGGCCCTGCGGATGGCTTCAACGGTGTACATGGCCGCTGCGAGACCGCGGTTCCACAGCACCGTGCCCACCAGCTTGGCGTCCTGGCCCTTGTTGGCCTTCTTGTAGACGACATCCTCCACGTCCTTCACCACCGGGTAGCCCTTGCCGGCCAGGTTGAGGCTGGCGGCGTAGTAGCCCGTGGCGGCGGGGCCCGCAGCCACCGTGTCCACCTCGGCGCCAGCCCACCAGTTGCCCACCATCTTATCGCGCGGGAAGCCGGTCTTCTGGGCGGTTTGCAGCGCCGTGGCGGTCATGACGCCCCAACCCCACAGGATCACCCAGTCGGGCTTGTACTGCCGGATCTGCAGCCACTGGCTCTGCTGCTCATTGCCCGGATGGGGCACCGGAATCATGCGCAGTTCGAAGCCGAGCTTCTTCGCCTCGGCGTCCAGCACCGAGTGGGGTTCCTTGCCATAGGCGGAGTCGTGATACAGCAGCACGATCTTCTTGCCCTTGAGGTTGCCGGCTTCCTTGTCGGCGATGAACCGCACGATGCCCGTGGCCGCGTCCCAGTAGTTGGACATGAGCGGAAACACCCACGGGAACACCCGCCCGTCGGTGGCGTCGGTGCGGCCGTAGCCCAGGGTGATGAGGGGCACCTTGTCCACCGGCGCTTTTTCCATGATGGCGTAGGTGATGCCCGTGGACATGGGATGGATCGCCGTGGGGCCCAGCGCCGAGCGGGTCTTGAGCCGCTCGTAGCACTCCACGCCCTTGGCGTTGTTGTATTCCGTTTCGCACTCCTCCCAGGCGAGCTTGACGCCGTTCACGCCGCCGTCGCGCTCGTTGACGAGATTGAGGTAGTCGATGAACCCGCCGAAGAACGCGGCACCGTTGGCGCCGTAGGGCCCCACGCGGTAGCCGGTGATGCCGATGAACTGGGTGTTCTGCTGCGCCGAAGCCGGCGGCGCAGCCGCCAGGCCGGCCGCCGCCGCGGCGGCCACAAGCACCGCACTTTTCCAGGATTTAGTCATCGCTCTTCTCTCCTCCGGTTGGTCCGGCCGGCACCGCGGCTGGCACGGGTCTTTCACGCCCGGCAGCCCTGGCCGGTTGACTGCATCAATACGGAAACGGCCACAGCCTGAGCTTCTCTTTGGCGATCTGCCACAGCCGAGCCAACCCGTGCGGCTCCACGATCAGGAAGAAGATAATCAGCCCCCCGAACACCACCAGCTGCATCATCGACGGCGTGCCCGGCGAGAGATTGAGCCCCAGCAGGCCCGCCCCCCCGTGCAGCAGTACCTCCAGCAGGATCGGCAGCAGGGTGATGAAGGCGGCGCCCAGGAACGAGCCCAGGATGCTGCCCACCCCCCCGATGATCACCATGAACAGGATGCGAAACGACAGGTCGAGGTTGAAGGCGTCGGGCTCCACGCTGCCCAGGTAGGCGAAGGCATACAGCGCGCCCGCCACGCCGCAGTAGAAGGAGCTCACGGCGAAGGCGATCAGCTTGGTGCGCATGATGCGGATGCCGATCACCTCGGCAGCCACGTCCATGTCGCGCACCGCCATCCACGCGCGGCCAATGCGGCTGCGCACCAGGTTTTTGGCCGCCAGCGCCAGCAGCGCAACGATCGCAAGCACCAGCAGGTAACGGCGCAGCGGCGAGTCGAAGACGAAACCGAGGATCTCGATCTTCTGGGCGGTGATCACCCCGGAAGCGCTATAGTTGGAGAACCAGCCCACCTTCACCAGCAGCCAGGGCACGAAGAACTGCGCCGCCAGCGTGGCCACCGCCAGGTACAGGCCCTTGATGCGCAGGCTGGGCAGGCCGAAGGCCACGCCCACCAGCGCGGCGCTCGCCCCGCCCAGCAGGAAGCTCACCAGGATGGGTATTCCGGGCACACGCAGCTGGAAGTTGTAGGCCGCGAAGGCGCCCACCGCCATGAAAGCCGCCGTGCCCAGCGACAGCTGGCCGGCGTAGCCCGTGAGGATGTTCAGGCCCAGGGATGCCAGGGCAAACACCAGAAAGGGGATCAGGATCGCCGTGAGCCAGTAGTCGCTGGCGAACAGCGGCACGCCCACCACCGCCACGGCCATGAGCAGGGCGAAGGCGATACGGTCCTGGCGGATTGGGAAGATCTGCTGGTCGGCTTCGTAACTGGTGCGGAACTGGCCCGCCTCGCGGTAGAGCATGGCTAGACCCGGTCGATGTGTTTTTCGCCGAACAGCCCCTCGGGCCGCACCAGCAGGAACAGCAGCGCCATGATGTAGGCGAACCAGCCCTCGATGCCGCCGCCGATCATGGGGCCGAGGTAGACCTCGGCGAGCTTCTCCGAGGCGCCGATGATCAGACCGCCCACGATGGCGCCCAGGATGGACTCGAAGCCTCCGAGGATCAGCACTGGCAGAGCCTTGAGCGCCACGAAGGTGAGCGCGAACTGCACGCCGTTGCGCGCGCCCCACAGCAGGCCGGCCACCAGCGCCACGAAGCCCGCCACCGACCACACGATGGCCCAGATCTGCTTGAGCGGGATGCCCACGGCCATGGCGGCTTGGTGGTCGTCGGCCACGGCCCGCAGCGCCCGGCCAATGCGCGTCTTGTTGAAGAACACCGCCAGCACCGCCACCAGCACGCCGGCCACCAGCGCGGCCGCCACGTCGAAGCGCGACACGAGGATGTTGAAGCGCTCCATCAGGGCCTCGATGGGCTCGTCCTGAATGCCCAGGTCGAGGCGCCGTACCTCGGTGCCCCAGATGCGCTGGGCGAGCCCCTCGATGAAGAAGGTCAGGCCGATGGTGGCCATGAACAGCGTGATCTGCGGCTGGTTCACCAGCGGGCGCAGCACGATGCGCTCGGTGAGCACGCCCAGCACCACCATGGCCGCCAGTGACAGAGCGAGCGTGACCCCGAAGGGCAGCCCGAACTTCTCCTGCAGCCCTACAAAGGTGAGGGCGGCGAAGAACACCATGGCGCCCTGGGCGAAGTTGAACACGCCCGAGGCCTTGTAGATGAGCACGAAGCCCAGCGCCACCAGCGAGTACATCACGCCGGCCAGCAGGCCGCCGATGAGCACCTCCAGGAAGAACTGCATCAGTGGGCCACTCCCAGGTAGGCGTCGATCACGGCCTTGTTGGCGCGCACCTCGCCGGGCGTGCCGTCGCCGATCTTCTTGCCGTAATCGAGCACCACCACGCGATCCGAGATGTCCATCACCACACCCATGTCGTGCTCGATCAGCACGATGGTGGTGCCGA
>DAIPHN010000011.1:0-30751 GCA_036771335.1 Burkholderiales bacterium | reverse complement strand
GCGCTCCATGGCGGGGCGAATGAACTTGTCGCAGATGTCGCTTTCGGAGAGCGCGATCTTGTCCATGAAGTTAGGCAAAACCCCCACCGCGGCGCGAGTCATTTAGCGGCGGCGGGCTTCGTGTGAAAGAGCCGACATTCTGGGCTAGCCGGTCGATTGTGTCGCTGCTTTGCGCCCCCGGGCCTAGGCCGTCCAGCGGACAAAATGTGGGCGGTCCTCAGGACTGCGCCCACAGTCGCGGCCCCCGCCGGGAGCGCCAGCCCTCGCCCGCAAGGGCTCCCGAGCGCCGCGATCATGCTCCCACCCCATCACCCTGTTCCACCGCCGCGCCATGAGCCCGGGGATGATCAACTCCCTGCCGTACGACCCACGCACGAGGTTTCGCCGTGGCAGCAAGTCCACGCGTCTTGCCACCCATGGCAACAGAAGTCGGAGCCTGTGCCCTATTCCTTCTGACTCCTTGGCAACGCCACGCCCAGTTGCCGCAGTTTTCGGTAGAGATGCGTACGCTCCAGGCCCACATGTTCGGCCAGGCGGCTCATATTCGCGCCGGTGCGGGCGATGTGGTATTCGAAGTACATCTTCTCGAAGGCGTCGCGCGCGGTGCGCAGGTCCGTGTCCATCGACAGGTCTCCCAGCGCGGCCGAGGCGCCGTCGCCTTGCTGGCTAAGGGTGGCACCCACGTCGGCGGGCGTGATCTCGGTGCCGGCGGCGGCCAGGGCGGCGGACTTCACCACCGCCTCCAGCTGCGCCAGGTTGCCGGGCCAGGGATACAGGCGCAACTGGTTGAGGGCCGCGGTGCTGAGGGTACGGTGGGGCGTCTGCTTGGTTTCCACCAGCCGGCCCAGGACCAGGCCGGCAATCTCGGGCACATCCTCGGGGTGTTCGCGCAGCGCCGGCAGGCGCAGGGTAACGGCTCCGAGCCGGGCGAACAGGTCAGGCAGGAAGTGGCCGCTGGCCACCCGCCCGGGCAGGCCATCGGGCGCGGCCGCTACGATGCGAATGTCTGCGCGCAGCAGCGCCGGCAGGGTGTCGAGCAGCTCGGCCTGGACGGCGCCGTCCAGCCGGTCCACGCCCGGCAGGTAGAGCGTTCCGCCCGCCGCTTCGCCCGCCGCCAGCCCCGCGAGGACGGCGCGCAGCGCCTGGTCACCGGGCGCCGGGCGCCAGGGCAAATGCGGGCGGTGCAGGAAGCGGGCGCACATCTCCTCGCCGCTACCCGGCTCGCCCAGCAGCAGGACGGGCTCGTGCAGCTCGCGAATGCGTTCCAGGCGCTGGCGAAGCTCGGCCATGGGGCCGCCGCGGCCCAGGAAGGCGAGGGTCTGTCCGGCCGCGGGCACGGCGGCTGCACCCCGCGCCAGCGCCTTGTCCACGGTGCCGATGAGTTTTTGCAGCGCAATAGGCTTTTCCAGGAAACCGAAAGCGCCAATACGCGTGGCCTCCACCGCCGTGTCGATGGTGCCGTGGCCGGACATCATGATCACCGGCATGGTGAGCTGGCCGCTACCGGCCCACTCCTTGAGCAGGGTGATGCCGTCGGTGTCGGGCATCCAGATGTCCAGCAACACCAGGTCAGGCCGCGAGCGGCCGCGGGCGCGGCGCGCCTCGGCGGCGCTGCTGGCCAGGGTGACGCTGTGGCCCTCGTCGGCGAGGATCTCGCTCAGCAGCTCACGGATGCCCACCTCGTCGTCCACCACCAGGATCTGGCTCATGGGTCGCTCCCTGGATCAGGCATTGGCCACGCGCGGCAGGGCTTCAGCCGGCGCCTCGGCCGCGGGCAGCAGGATGCTCACCCGCGCGCCCGCGCCCGGCAGGTTTTCCAGGCGTACGCTGCCGCGGTGCTCTTCCACGATTTTCTGCACGATGGCCAGGCCTAGTCCGGTGCCGCCGGGCTTGGTGGTGACGTAGGGTTCGAAGGCGCGGCCCATGAACTCCGCCGGGAAACCAGGGCCGTTGTCGGCCACGCGCAGGGCCACGCGCTCGCCGGCCGGTTCCACGCTCAGCTTCAGGCGCGGCGCGGACACGCCCGCCACGGCGTCCTCGGCGTTGCGCAGCAGGTTGTGGATCACCTGGCGCAGCTTGGCCGGGTCACCGCGCACGGCGGGCGTGTCCGGCGCCACTTCCAGCGCGATGCGCGCGCCGGTGGCCTCGTACAGCCCCAGCACCTGGCGCGCCAGCCCGCCGAGCTCCACAGTCTCGAGCCGCGTCTCGGGCATACGGGCGTACTGGCTGAAGGCATCCACCATGCCCTTGAGCGCCGTCACCTGGGCGACGATGTTGCTGGTGAGGCGCGAGAGCATCTCGGCATCGGCGTCGTCGAGGCGGGGCCGCAGGCGCTGTTGCAGCCGTTCGGCCGAGAGCTGAATGGGTGTGAGCGGGTTCTTTATCTCGTGGGCGAGCCGACGCGCCACCTCGCCCCAGGCGGCCTGGCGCTGGGCGGCGAGCAGGCGGGTGATATCGTCGAACACGGCCACGGCGCCGTCCGAGCCGGCGCCGCCCACGCGCACCAGCAGCGTCAGCTCGCCGGCTTCGGCGGGGAAGAGGATCTGGCGCTCCCACTCGCCCTCGCGGCGTTGCGAGAGGGCCTCGCGCAGCGGCGCGGCGATGGCTTCGAGGCGGCCGTCCACACCTGGCCAGTGCGCCAGCGGCGCGCCGATGAGGCCCGCAAGGTCGATGCCCAGGATGCGGCTGGCGCCGGGATTGGCCAGCAGCAGGCGCTGTTCGCCATCGAAGGCCACCACGCCCGCGGACAGGTTGGCGAGGATGCTCTCCAGCGAGGACTTGGCGGTCTCGAGCTGCTGCTGGTAGCGCTGGCTGTCGCGCTGAGTCTCGCCCAGCAGCCGAGTCATGGAGTTGAAGCTCTGGGTGAGGATGCCCAGCTCGTCGTAGGAGCGCACCGGTGTGCGCTGGCTGAAGTCGCCCTGGGCCACGGCACGCGTTCCCTCGGCCAGCACCCCAAGAGGCGCGGACAGCCTCTGGCTGAAGAGAATGGCGAGCAGCAGCGCGGAGAGCAGCGCCAGCAGCAGCGCCAAGGTGAGGGTGAGGCCATAGAGCTTCTTGAGCGGCAGGCGTGACAGGGCGAGTTCCTGGTAGTCGCCGAAGGCGTCCTGTACGGCCTCGGCGTCGCGGGCGATCTTGTCGGGCACGCGCTGCACCAGCTGCAGCGCCTCGGGCGCGCCCAGGGTGTTCACCGGCACGATCACCCGCAGCAGCAGGCCGCCGGAGGGACCGGCCATGATGCCGCTGTAGCTGCGTTGCAGGCGCAGTTCGCGCAACTGAGCCGGCGTGGGCATCTCTGGCACCATCACCGTCTCGTCCTCGTGGGAGAAGGAAAGCACGCGCCCGCTGCCGTCCAGCACTGCGGCACCCTGCACGCCGGCCTGCTCGCGCAGCGCGTTGAGCATGCGCGACTGCTGCTCGGGCGGGCGCTCGGACAGCGACAGGGCCATGACATCAGCCTTGCCGCGCAGGTCGCGCAGCATGTTGTCGAGCGCGTTACGGCCCAGCGCCATGCCGCCCTCCAGCGCCCGCTCCACGCGCACGTCGAACCAGGTGTCGATGGATCGCGCCAGGAACTGCACGCTGAGCGCATACACCAGCACGCCGGGCAGCACGGCCACCAGCCCGAACAACGACACCAGGCGCACCGTGAGCCGGGCGCCGAATACCCGCTGGCGCAGCCGCCGCCGCAGGATAAGCAACTGGTAGCCCACCAGCATCACCAGCGCCACCGCCACGCCGCCACTCATGGCCAGCACCTGCGGCAGGCGGCCCGCCAGCGCCGGGCTGTTGTCGCTGGCCGTGTACAGCAGCCACAACAGCAACCCTCCCAGGGTGATGGCACCGACGGTGAGCATGCGGCCCGCCCTGGAGGCGAGCGCGACGCGGAATCGCTTCAGGGGCAACGTCACGGCCGCACCGTCCAGCGGTGCCAATCGGAAGCGAGGTTCCATCCCTTCGAGGCGATGGCGTTCAGCTGAAAAGGCTTCGGCAGGGCCGTGGTGTCCAGCCGCATGCGCAGGCGGGCGGTGTATTCGCGGCCGGCTTCGAGCTGGTCGCGGCCGATGATGAATCGGCTGCGCACCTGGCTGAGCAGCGATAGCGCCTCGGCGAGGCTGTCCACGTTCTGCGTAAGCGCGCCCGCGGCCACCCGGTACTGGCGTGTGAGAGTGTTGAAGGTAAGGCGGTAGCCCTGTTCGAACTCCGCCACCGTCCGGTCCCACATGTACCAGCGCTCGGCGCGCAGGGCGAACTCCGTGACAAAAGTGAGCGCCACGCCCTTGGCGAGCGCGTCCTCGAGGACGTCGCCCAGCACCAGCTGGAAGGCAGCGTCGAGATACCAGCCGTCCGCGGCGACGCTTACGTCTGCAGTGCGCACGTAGAGCGCCGGTTCGGCCGCGCCGACGCGCAACGGCAACCCTGCCGCAAGCAGCACGGCGGCGGCGAGCACCCGGCGGCGCGCGCGCTCAGCCGGCGTGCTTCTCGAGCAAGGCGTAGAAGAAACCGTCATGGTCCTGATCGGGAAGCAGCAGTCCGTTGCCTCCGGGAAACGCCTCGGGCAAGAGATGCCGGGCGCCGATATGGCGTGACAGGAACGCTTCGACGACGCCGGTGTTCTCCTCGGTGAACACCGAGCAGGTCGCGTACAGCAATGTACCACCCGGCTCGAGCACCTGCCACAGGGCGTCCAGCAGACGGCCCTGCTCGTGCGCCAGCGCCTCCAGGTCCGATGCGCGCCGCAGCCACTTCGCGTCCGGGTGGCGCCGCACCACGCCGGAGGCGCTGCAGGGCGCATCCAGGAGCACCCGGTGGAAGCCCTGGCCATCCCACCAGGCGCCCAGGTCGGCCGCGTCGGCGCAGCGCACCTGCGCCGTGAGGCCCAGGCGCGCGAACTGCTCGCGGGCATCTTCCAGGCGCTCGCCGTCGCGATCCAGGGCCTGCAGTTGCACCCGGGCCCGCTCCAGGAGATGGGCGGCCTTGCCGCCGGGGGCGGCGCAGGCGTCCAGCACCCGCTCGCCGTCTCGGGCGTCGAGCAGCACGGCGGCCCACTGGGCGCCCGCATCCTGCACCGACACCAGTCCCTCCCGAAAGCCGGGCAACTGCCCGGACGGCACGGGGCGATCGAGCAACAGCGCGCCGTTGGCGAGGCGGCGATGGCCCAGGCCGGCCTGCTCCAGCCGTTCGACATAGGCGGCGGGGTCGATGCGCCGCGCGTTCGGGCGAAGCGCCATGGGCGGGTGCCCGAGGCCGGCAGACAGCACCGCCTCTGCCTGCGCCTCGCCGAGCTCGCCGCGCAGCCGCTCGATCCACCAGGCGGGATGGCTCCAGCGGCCCTGCGGGGTGGCCCGGGCGGCGGACAGCAGCGCGTCGCGCTCGCGCAGGAACCGGCGCAGCAGCGCGTTCACCAGTGCGCCGGCGGAACCCCGGCCCACCTGGCGCGCAGCCGCCACGGCTTCGTCGACGATGGCGTGAGCGGGTGCCCTGGTATGAATGAGCTGGTACAGCGCCACCAGCAGCAGCGCTTCCACGGCGGATTCGGCTGGGGGCCTGGCGGCCATGAGCCGAATGAGGGCGCGCAAGGTTCCCAGGTGGCGCAGGCTGCCCTGGGTGAGATCAAGCAGCGCGCCCCGCGCCTCGGGCGGCAGGCTGGCGCGCCGCGCGGGCAGGGCCCGAGCCAGGCTGTGGCCGCGCAGCACGGTGTCCACTAGGCCTGCCGCTGCCCGCTGCACCTCACGCACCGCCAGTCCTCCGAGCGGGGCGGGCAGCGCCCGAGCCACCGGCTGTCACGGACCGTCGGCCAGCACGCTGCCGGGCGGCAGCGCAAAGCCCTGCAGGAAGGCACCCGCCCCCAGACGGCGACCGCCGGGCCGCTGCAGCTCCAGCAGCCGCAACACGCCCTCGCCGCACGCCACGCGTACGCCGTCGGGGCCGCTCGCCAGAACGGTTCCCGGCGGCGCCGTGGCGGCAGCGCCCTCGGGAAGGGCGCGCCACACCTTGATCGCTTCACCCCGGGCCAGGGCGACAGCTCCGGGAAACGGGTCGAAGGCGCGCACCTGGCGGTCGAGCGCCACCGCGGGCTGCTGCCAGTGGATGGCAGCTTCCTCGCGGCGCACCTTGGCTGCATAGCTCACCCCCTCCGCCGGCTGGGGCACAGGCACCAGAGCGTCGAGCCGCGAGAGCGCCCGGACGATCAGGCGGCCGCCCAGTTCTGCCAGGCGGTCATGCAGCGAGCCGGCGGTTTCCTGCGCACCGATGTCGAGGCTTTCCGAGAGCAGCACGGGCCCGGTATCGAGGCCGGCTTCCATGCGCATGATGCACACGCCGGTGCGCCGGTCACCGGCCAACAGCGCGCGCTGGATGGGTGCGGCGCCGCGCCAGCGCGGCAGCAGCGAGGCGTGGATATTGAGACAGCCCTGCGGCGGGAGGTCCAGCACCGTCTGCGGCAGGATCAGGCCGTAGGCCGCCACCACCAGGAGCTCCGCGCTGCTGTCCCTCAGAGGCTGGCTGGCCTCGTCGGGCTTGAGCGAGGCCGGTTGATGAACGGCAAGACCGTGGCGCAACGCCGCCCGCTTCACGTCGCTGGGCTGCAGGGCGAGGCCGCGCCCCGCGGGACGGTCGGGCTGGGTGAACACCAGGGCCACGTGGTAGCCCGCGGCCAGCAGGGCCTCTAGCGCGGTGGCGGCGAATCGAGGGGTGCCGGCGAAGGCGATGCGCACAACGAAACCAGCCTACATCGCCCGGCGATGTTGCTTGCGCATCCTGGCCGCGATGCGGGTTTGCTTCAGTCGGGATAAATACTCCACGAACACGCGGCCCTTGAGGTGATCCATTTCGTGCTGAATGCAGACGGCCAGCAGACCCTGGGCTTCCTGCTCGTAGGCGACACCGCGGGCGTCGCAGGCGCGGAAACGGATGCGCTCGTGGCGTGGCACCGTCTCAAAGGTATCGGGGACGGACAGACATCCCTCTTCGAGCTGCGATACGCCCGAGCCTTCGAGAATCGCAGGGTTCACCAGCACCAGCAGCCGGTCGTGTTTCTCGGACACGTCCGCGACGATTACCTGGACGTGGCGATCCACCTGAGTGGCGGCCAGGCCTACGCCGGGGGCCGCGTACATGGTCTCGGCCATATCGGCCACCAGGGTCCGCAACTGATCATCGAACTGGGTGACGGGCACGGCCACCTTGTGGAGCCGCGGGTCCGGGTACTGGAGAATGGAGAGAATGGCCATGAATGCTTGCTAATTTAGGAGATTACGCAGAAAATCTAAAGACATTTGTAGGTCTACCGACGATCTGTGATTCTGTACGGTAGCGCCAGCTTCAGAGGTGGGGACGCCGATGCGCAATTCAAACACAACGGCCGCCGTCGGCCTAATGATGGTCCTGTGCTTGTCCCCGACACTTCGCGCCGAGGAGACAGCGCCCCTCGACCTTGCGGACAGCCCTCCCAAGCGGTACGTAGTGGTGAAGGGCGACACGCTCTGGGGAATCTCCAAGCGTTACCTCAAGAGCCCCTGGCGCTGGCCCGAGTTGTGGGGCATGAACAAGGCGGAGGTTCGCAACCCGCATCTCATCTATCCAGGCAACGTCTTGATCCTCGATCTTTCGGGCAACACCCCGAAGCTGCGCATCGAGGGCGAAGGCGGGCTGGCCGCCGCAGCCGGCAATTCGGCCGTGGGCGACACCGTGAAGCTCTCACCCAGGCTGCGCGTGGTCGCGGCCAACGCTGTCGCTCTTTCCAGCATCTCTTCCGCGGCCGTCGAACCCTTCATCAACCGCCCGTTGATCGTGGATGTCTCCCAGTTTGAAAGCGCGCCACGGGTGGTGGCCACTGCCGAGAACCGCGTGATTTCGTCCGCAGGCGATTCGGTTTACGTACGCGGCATTACAGACGGAAACAGCACACGCTGGCAGATCTACCGTCCAGGCAAATCCATCGTCGATCCTATCACTCGGGAACCTCTGGGCGTGGAGGCGGTTTATCTAGGCGAAGCCCAGTTGCGCGAATTCGCGGAGGACATCTCCACTGTCAACATCTTGCGCGCGACGATGGAAATCAACACCGGCGACCGGCTCGTGACCGCCCAGGCGCCCGAAAGCATTAACTACGTGCCGCGCTCACCGCCGCGCGATCTTCAAGGCTTGTTGGTTGCCACCACGGACACCGTGCTCGCCGAGATCGGTCAACGCCAGGTGGTGGTGTTGAACGTCGGAACCCGCAACGGTGTGGAGGCAGGCCAGGTGTTCGCGCTGTTTCGCTCCGGCCCGACGGTGGTCCCGCGCGCGCTGCCGCGAAGCACCACCAATGAGGACGCACGCCGGAGCGTGCGGTCGGTGTACAAGGAGCTGGACGAGAAAGGCAAGACGGCGCCCGTGAAGCTGCCGGATACCCGCTACGGTCTGGTGTTCGTTTTCCGTACCTTCGAAAAACTGTCCTACGCGCTGGTAATGGAGGCCTCCCAGTCCGTCAATCTCCTGGACTTGGTCCGCGCTCCTTGACGTGGCGGACGGTTCCTTCATGGAGCCGGATGCTGATCTGCGCGACTGGCTCGCGCTCACGCTGCTGTCAGGCATCGGCCCGCGCCTGGGGCGTGTTCTGCTGGCGGCCTTTGGATCTCCGGGCGGGGTATTCGCCGCGTCATCGTCAGCCATCGCGCGCGCCAGCACGCAGGCCATTGCAGCGGCTGTGGCTGCCGGGCCTGCTGCGTCGCGACTGCAGCATGCGCTCGCGTGGTGCGCTCAGCCAGACAACGGCGTGGTGACTCTGGCCGACGCCGACTACCCGCGCAGCCTGCTGGAAATTCACGACCCGCCGCTGCTGCTCTACTTCAAGGGGCGGCGCGAACTGCTCGGCACCGAGGCCATCGCCATTGTGGGAAGCCGCAATGCGACGCCGGCCGGCCGTTCCACCGCCCGGGCCTTCGCCCAAGCGCTGTCCGAGGCTGGCCTCTGCGTGATCAGCGGGCTAGCCCTGGGAATCGATGCTGCCGCCCACGAAGGCGGTCTAGACGGCAGGGGTTCCACAGTGGCCGTGACTGGAACCGGTCTTGATATCGTCTATCCGGCCCGCAACCGGCCGCTGGCCCGGCGTATCGCCCGCGAGGGCTTGCTGTTGTCGGAGTTCGCCCCCGGCACACCGGCGGCGCCGCACCACTTTCCCCGTCGCAACCGCTTGATCAGCGGCTTGGCCCGGGGCGTCCTGGTGGCCGAAGCCGCCTTGCAGAGTGGCTCGCTGACCACCGCACGTTACGCCCTCGAGCAGGGCCGTGAGGTCTTTGCCATTCCTGGATCGATCCATTCACCGCTATCGCGGGGCTGCCACGCGCTCATCAAGCAGGGCGCGAAGCTGGTGGAAACCGCCGCGGACGTCCTGGAGGAACTGGGTCTTGGTGGAACTGCGGCAGCAACTCCTGCCACGGCGGCGCCGGCCGATGACGACCCGGTGCTGGCCGCTTTGGGTCATGACCCCGCAGCACTCGACGCTCTGGTGGCGCGCACCGGTCTTCCGGCAGAGGCGCTTGCCGCGCGCCTGCTCGAACTGGAGCTGGAAAGCCGCGTCGCCCGACTTCCCGGGGGTCGATTCCAGCGCACCTGAGCGCGGCCGGACTGGCTCCAAGCGCTGCTTGCACCGCTGCAATATCGGCGCCTATGATTCGCGCCCCGTTCACGCGCACCCTCCGCCATGCCCGCAACGAAGCGAGCGCCCGCCAAACGCGGCACCGCACGCGCGGCCTCCACAGCGGCCCGCGGCGCCGGTACTGCTGCCCTTGCCGGCAAGACTCTCGTGATCGCCGAAAAGCCTTCCGTGGCTGCGGATATCGTGCGGGCCCTCGGCGGCTTCACCAAGAACGACGGCTGGTTCGAATCGGAGGAGTACATCGTCTCCTCTGCGGTGGGGCACCTTCTGGAGCTGCTCGCCGAGGATGATCCCAAGCGCGGCAAGTGGAGCTTCACCCATCTGCCGGTGATTCCCAACGCGTTCGCGCTGCAACCCATCGCCAAGAGCGAAGACCGCCTCAAGCTGCTCGCCCGCCTGATCAGGCGCAAGGACGTAACAGCCCTCATCAACGCCTGCGACGCTGGCCGCGAGGGGGAACTGATCTTCCGCTACATCGCCCAGGCCACGGGCGCAAAGCAGCCGGTACGGCGTCTCTGGCTGCAATCCATGACGCCGGCGGCGATCCGCGAGGGCTTCGCCCAACTGCGCAGCGACGCCGACATGCAGCCCCTGGCGGACGCCGCGCGTAGCCGCTCGGAAGCCGACTGGATCGTCGGCATCAACGGCACCCGCGCCATGACCGCCTTCAATTCGAAGGATGGCGGCTTCTACCTCACCACCGTGGGCCGCGTACAGACGCCCACGCTGGCCATTGTCGTGGAGCGCGAGAAGCGCATCAAGGCGTTTGTTCCGCGCGAGTTCTGGGAGGTAAGGGCCCGCTTCGATCTGCAGGCCGGAAGCTACGAGGGTCGCTGGTTCGACCCCGGGTTCCGCAAGGACGAAGGCGATGCCGAAAAGCGCGACACGCGCCTGTGGTCTGAACAGTTGGCCCAGACGGTGGCCCAGGCGTGTCAGGGCAAGATCGGGGCCGTCACCGATGACGCCAAGCCGTCCACGCAACTGTCGCCGCTGCTCTTCGACCTTACCTCCCTGCAGCGCGAGGCCAACGGCCGCTTCGGCTTTTCCGCCAAGACCACTCTGTCCATCGCCCAGGAGCTGTACGAAAAGCACAAGGTACTGACCTACCCGCGCACCGACTCGCGGCACCTGCCCGAAGACTATCTCGGCACCGTGAAGTCCACCCTCGAGGCTCTGGGCGGCAAGGCTTCGGGCCGGGACTCTCCAACCCGCGGGCCCTATGCCGCCTTCGCGTCGGCGGTGCTGCGCAACGGCTGGGTTAAGCCCAACAAACGCATCTTCGACAACGCGCGCATCAGCGATCACTTCGCCATCATCCCGACCCTCGATCCGCCCAAGGCTCTGAACGAGGTGCAGCAGAAGATCTACGACATGGTGGTGCGGCGATTCCTCGCAGTGTTCCACCCGGCCGCCGAGTACCTGGTTACAACCCGGGTCACGGAGGTGGAAGGGCACAGCTTCCGCACCGAGGGCAAGGTGCTGGTGAACCCGGGCTGGCTCGCCGTCTACGGAAAAGAAGCGCAGCACGAGGAAGCGACCCTCGCGCCCGTGAAGCCCGGCGAATCCGCGCGGGCTGTCAACGTCGAGCCGGTGGCGCAGCAGACCCGCCCGCCGGCGCGCTACAGCGAGGCCACTTTGCTCACCGCCATGGAAGGCGCCGGCAAGCTGGTGGAAGATGACGAATTGCGCGAAGCCATGGCCCAGAAGGGCCTGGGCACCCCCGCCACGCGAGCCCAAGTCATCGAGGGTCTGATCAACGAAAAGTACATGCTGCGCGAGGGCCGCGAACTCATTCCCACCGCCAAGGCCTTCCAGCTCATGACCCTGCTGCACGGACTGGGCGTGAGCGAACTCACCCAGCCCGAGCTCACCGGAGAATGGGAATACAAGCTTTCGCAAATGGAGCGCGGGAAACTCGCGCGTGATAGCTTCATGCGCGAGATCGCCGCCATGACGCGACAGATCGTCAAGCGCGCCAAGGAGTACGACTCCGACACCATCCCCGGCGACTACGCCATGCTCTCCACACCTTGCCCGCACTGCGGCGGCACGGTGCGCGAGAACTACCGCCGCTTCGCCTGCGACGACTGCAGTTTTTCCATCACCAAGACCCCTGGCAGTCGCCAATTCGAGGTGGCCGAGGTGGAGCAATTGCTGAGGGAACGCCAGATCGGACCCCTGCAGGGATTCCGCTCCAAGATGGGGCGGCCCTTCGCGGCCATCCTGCGCATCGTGGCCGACGCCGACAACGACAACCTCAAGCTCGAATTCGATTTTGGCCAGGGAGGCAGCGACGACGACGAGGCAGAAGCCGTCGACTTCGCCGGCCAGGAGCCGCTAGGCAGCTGCCCCAAGTGCGGCAGCCAGGTGTTCGAGCACGGCATGAGCTACGTGTGCGAGAACCAGCCGCCGCGACGCTGCGACTTCCGCTCCGGCAAGGTGATTCTCCAGCAGGAGATCTCGCGCGAACAGATGGGCAAGCTACTTACGGCGGGCCGTACCGATCTGCTACCCGGTTTTGTGAGCAACCGCAACGGGCGCAGGTTCAAGGCCTTCCTGGTGAAGCAGCCCGACGGCAAGGTGGGGTTCGAGTTTGCACCGCGCGAGCCCAAGGCGGTGCGCGCTGGAGCCTCCGCCGAGGCACCCCGACCCGTGCGCGCTGTGCGCGCCAGCCGAAGCGCGGCCGAAGAACCGGCCGGACCAAATCTCAGGGCAGCCGCCCGCGCAAAGCCCAAGTCCTCAGCAAAGACGGCGCCCAAGGGGAAAACGGCCTCGAAATCCGACGCCTGAATCGCGTGCAACTACGCGCCCGGTTCCCTTGGGATAAGGAATGCGCGACGCGTTGCTTCAGCAGTCGCGGAGCGAACGCTCCGGTCCTGTG
The DNA here is from genome assembly GCA_036771335.1 of Burkholderiales bacterium. GTDB lineage: Bacteria > Pseudomonadota > Gammaproteobacteria > Burkholderiales. Next base: position 18,233 of record DAIPHN010000011.1, on the reverse strand, counting down.
TGCCAATTACCGTCAAAGGCGTGGCCTTACACGTCGAGGTTGCGCACCCCCAGCGCGTTGCTCTCGATGAACTGCCGGCGCGGTTCCACCACGTCGCCCATCAGCGTGCTGAAGATTTCGTCGGCAGCGATGGTGTCCTCGATCTGGGCTCGGAGCAGCCGGCGCGAAGCCGGATCCATGGTGGTCTCCCAGAGCTGCTCCGGGTTCATCTCGCCGAGGCCCTTGTAGCGCTGGATGCTGATGGAATCACGAGCCTGCCCAAGCAGCCAGTCGAGTGCCTCCCGGAAATCGGTGGCCGCGTGCTCGTTGTCACCGCGTTTCACACTCGCGCCTTCGCCTAGCAGACCACGCACCAATTCCGCGGTTCGGCGGATCTGAGCGTAGTCGCCGGAATCGAAGAACTCCTGATCGAGCACGGTCTTGCGGGCTACTCCATGCACCCGCCGCAGCACGGTGACCGTGTGGCTTTCGGTCTCGGCATTGAATCCGGTCTCCACCGTCGCGTCGCGCCCTCCCAGCAGACGGGACAGAACCGCCGCAGCAGTGGTGGAGCTTTCCTGGTCGGTGACGGACAGCGCACCTGCCTTGAGCAGCTGATTCAGAATCACAGGGTCATGCCGCCGGCTCAGGCGCTGGATGACCGCCTCGGCCAGCAGGAACTCCTTGGCCAGTTGTTCCAACACCTCTCGCCCCAAGGGATCGGCCTCGCGCGAAGGCCGCAACTGGGTGTCTTGCAATGCCACCTTGAGCAGGTATTCGTTGAGCTCGTGCTCGTCCTTGAGGTAGCGCTCGTCCCTGCCCTTCTTGGCTTTGTAGAGCGGCGGCTGGGCGATGTAGATGTGGCCTCGCTCCACTAGCTCAGGCATCTGGCGGTAGAAGAATGTCAGCAGCAGGGTACGAATGTGCGAGCCGTCCACGTCAGCGTCGGTCATGATGATGATGCGGTGATAGCGCAGCTTGGCCGGGTCATAGTCTTCCTTGCCAATGCCCGTGCCCAGCGCGGTAATGAGAGTGGCGATCTCGGCGGAGGACACAAGCCGGTCGAAGCGCGCACGCTCCACGTTGAGGATCTTGCCGCGCAGCGGCAGGATCGCCTGGAACTTGCGGTCCCGGCCCTGCTTGGCTGAACCGCCAGCGGAATCGCCCTCAACCAGATAGAGCTCGCACTGGGCCGGATCTTTCTCCTGGCAGTCGGCCAGCTTGCCGGGTAGTCCCATGCCGTCAAGCACGCCCTTGCGGCGGGTCATCTCGCGCGCTTTGCGGGCTGCCTCGCGGGCACGGGATGCTGCGATGATCTTGCCAACCACTGTGCGAGCATCCACGGGCCGCTCGAGCAGCCAGTCTTCCAAAGCCTTGGCCACCACATCTTCCACTACTGGGCGCACCTCGGAAGAAACAAGTTTGTCCTTGGTCTGGGAGGAGAACTTCGGGTCGGGAACCTTCACCGAAAGCACACACGTCAGCCCTTCGCGCATGTCATCCCCGGAGATCTCCACCTTGGCCTTCTTGTCGATCTCGTTTGCGGTGATGTACTTGGTGATGGTGCGCGTCATCGCGGCGCGCAGACCGGTGAGGTGGGATCCGCCGTCGCGCTGCGGGATGTTGTTGGTAAAGGCGAGCACGGTCTCCTGGTAAGAATCGTTCCACTGCATGGAGGCTTCCACGGTGATGCCACCACGCTCTCCCACGGTGTGGAAGACATTTGGATGCAGTACCGTCTTGTGGCGGTTGAGATATTCCACGAAGCCGCGCACGCCACCGGAAAAAGCGAAGCTTTCGTGCTTATCGTTGCGCTGGTCCACCAGGTCAATGCGTACGCCGTTGTTCAGGAACGACAACTCCCTGAGCCGCTTGGCGAGAATGTCATAGTGGAACTCGATGTTGCCGAAGGTGGCAATGCTGGGACGGAAGTGCACCTCCGTGCCCCGCCGCTCGGTGGAGCCGATCTCCCGCAGCGGCGCCACTGGATCACCGTGCTGGAACTCCATGAACCAGGCCTTGCCGCCACGCCGGATGGTGAGCTTGAGCGATTCGGAAAGCGCGTTTACCACCGATACACCCACGCCGTGAAGGCCGCCGGAAATCTTGTATGAGTTGCTGTCGAACTTTCCGCCCGCGTGCAGCACTGTCATGACGATTTCGGCGGTGGAGCGGCCATGCTCGTCGTCCGGGTGGATCTCAACCGGTATGCCGCGGCCGTTGTCGATGACGCTGATGGAGTTGTCGCCGTGGATGACGATGCGGATCTCGTCGCAGTGGCCCGCCAGCGCCTCGTCAATGGCGTTATCCACCACCTCGAACACCATGTGGTGCAGGCCGGTACCGTCACTGGTGTCGCCAATGTACATACCTGGTCGCTTGCGCACCGCCTCCAGGCCTTTGAGCATCTTGATGCTGTCGGCGTTGTAATCGGCTGACGGATCGGCACTCGATCCAGGCTCGGGAGGCGTCTGTTCGTTATCGGGTTCCATGAAATCCTTTCGCCTCAGATCCGCATGGGCATCACGACGTACTTGAAGTCGTCACGGCCCGGCAAGGTGATAAGCATGCTGCTGGTGACGTCACCAAATGAGCAGGTGACGGAAGGCGCGTCGCTGGCGGCCAGCACGTCTAGCAGATAGGTTACGTTGAAGCCGATATCCAGGGCTTCGCCTTGATAGTCGATCTCCAGTTCTTCCTCGGCCTCCTCCTGCTCGGTATTCGTGCACACGACACGCAGGCTCCCCGAGGACAGCACCCAGCGCACGCCGCGGAACTTTTCGTTAGAGAGCACCGCCGCGCGCTGCAAGGACTGCAGCAGCGTCAGGCGCTCGATGTCAAATTGCCGGGTGTATCCGCTCGGAATGACGCGCCCGTAATCGGGAAATTTCCCGTCCACCACCTTTGTGAAAAGGTTGACGCCAGAGAACTCGAAACGCACCTGATTGGGCAGGAGCGAGATCAGCACCGTGGCATCGCTGTCGGTAAGCAAACGCGAGAGCTCGATCACGGCCTTTCGGGGAAGGATCAGCTCGTTTTTCACGTAACTGTCCGCCAGTCCTCGGCTCGCCAGGGCCAAGCGATGCCCGTCGGTAGCCACCAGGCTTAGGAGCTTTGCCTCCACAACGAGCAGCAGGCCATTGAGGTAGTAGCGGATGTCTTGTTGGGCCATGGCGTACTGCGTCATGGATAGCAGCTTGCGAAGGTCGCCCTCGGACATGCTCACTTCGGCGGTGACGTGGTCGCCGTCCTGCAGACGCGGAAAGTCGGCGGCCGGGAGCGTCTGCAGATTGAAGCGGCTCTTGCCCGCCTTCAGCAACAGCCGGGAGTCGCCCTGGGAAAGAGAGATCTTTGCGCTTTCGGGGAGTGCTTTAAGGATGTCGAGCAGTTTCTTGGCCGAAACGGTCACCGCGAAGTCTTCATCGAGAGACTCCGCATTCACTTCCGTGGCAATCTGGATTTCCAGGTCCGTGGCTAGAAGCTTCAGCTTTCTCTCTTTGGCCTCGATCAGCACATTGGAGAGGATCGGCAAGGTCTGTCGTCGTTCAACGACACCTGTCACGGCTTGCAGGGGGCGTAACAGAGCATCTCGGGTGAACAAGAGGTTGTTCATGATTTTTTATATGAAAACAAACAAGTTAAATAAAGGGGCAGGAAAGTTGGGGAAAAGCGGCGTCTCGCGAGTGTTGGTGCGGGTCGCGAGGTGTTGTCATGCGGTGGAAAACTGTTGCGCAGGCTGTGGACAGAACAGAGTCGTTTGCTCGACCATGCGTCCGTGGGAGCAGCCGTCCACAAAGAGTCCCACGGCTATCCCCGCAAGACTTGAAGCAGTGCATCGTAGTCTCGGGCAATGTCTGCGGTGGTGGTTCGAAGCTCGGCGATTTTCCGGCAGGCGTGCAAAACGGTGGTGTGATCGCGCCCTCCGAAGGCATCGCCCACGTCGGGCAGGCTGAGGTCGGTCAGTTCCTTCGCCAGAGCCATGGCCATTTGCCGCGGCCGGGCGACATTGCGCGAGCGTTTCTTCGAGTACATCTCGGAGACCTTGATCTTGTAGTATTCGGCCACGGTCTTCTGGATATTTTCGAGGGTTATCTGGCGGACCTGGACGGCCAGAAGGTCGCGCAGCGCGTCGCGAGCAGCAGTTACCGATACAGACAGCCCCTTGAAGCGGCAGAAGGCAAAGACGCGCTTCAGGGCACCTTCCAGTTCGCGGACGTTGGACTGAATGTGGGTGGCGATGAAGAAAGCGACGTCTTCGGGGACCGAAACACCCTCGGACTCGGCTTTGCGAAGCAAGATGGCCACGCGCATTTCGAGCTCTGGCGGTTCGATGGCCACGGTGAGACCCCAGCCGAAGCGCGAAATCAGACGGTCTTCCATTCCCTCGATTTCGCGAGGGTAGGTGTCGCAGGTGATGATGACCTGCTTGCGCGAATCGATCAGGGCATTGAAGGCGTAAAAGAATTCCTCTTGCGTGCGGTTCTTGCCGCTGAAGAACTGGATGTCGTCGATCAGTAACAAGTCCAGGGAGTGATAGAACTTCTTGAAGTTGTCGAAGGACTTGTGCTGATAGGCACGCACCACGTCCGACACGTATTGTTCGGCATGGATGTAGCGGATACGGGCGTGGGGGTGGTGTGCAAGGACGGCGTTACCTATAGCCTGGATGAGGTGGGTCTTGCCCAGCCCCACGCCGCCGTAGATGAACAGCGGGTTGTAGGCTGTGCCTGGGTGTTCGGCTACTTGAATGGCGGCGGCGCGGGCGAGCTGGTTGGCCTTACCGGGCACGAACGAATCGAACGTGAACTGGGGATTCAGCCGCCCCCTGTCTGGTGACGGGTTCGATGGGGATGAGCCGGGGGGGGCGGGTCGCGGGTCGGTGTTCTGGCGGGTGTTTGGCGTTGACGAGGCGATTGCTGGATGCGCTTCTCTGTCGTCCTGGGGCCGGTGGCCAGGTTCCCGCAGAACCAGATTGACGCGAGCCTGCCCCTCAGTCAGGTCAGAGACAAGTTTTTCTATTCTTGTCAGAAACTTGTCTTTGACCCATTCGAGCACGAAGCGGTTGGGCGCCATGAGTTGCAGGTGACCGTCGGCCAGTTTTGCTTGCAACGGTGCGATCCAGGTGCGGAACTGCTGTTCTGAAAGCAGTTCGCGCAGCTCCATCTGGCAGCTTTCCCAAAGGGAGGGGGTCGAGGGGGGACTCTTCATTTAGGGGTTTGCATGGTCCGCACTGGAGGAGACGAGAAGTTCCAGTTTGCTGACTCAAGAGGAATGCTGCCAGCGTACCTGGGCAGTCTGCCAACCTGTTCGCAGCCGATGACGGGGTCGGGAGTCTAACAGGAGACCGGTGAGTTATCCACAGGAGGTCCGGTACTGAAATGCTGAGTTGACAAGGGGTTGGAGCCACGCGTCTAATACGCGGCCTTTTTTGGAGCCGTTCATGAAGCGCACCTACCAGCCATCGGTTACACGTCGTAAACGGACTCACGGTTTCCGAGTCCGCATGAAGACCCGCAGCGGGCGTGCCGTGATTAATGCCCGTCGCGCCAAGGGGCGTGCCCGTCTCGCTGTCTGAACGCGCCCGTCGATCTAGAGCGCGTTTTCCAAAGCCAGCCAGGCTGGCGGGCGCCGAAGCGTTTCAGCGCGCTTTTCGGGCAGGGCGCCGGGGGCACGGAAAGTTTTTTTCGGTTCATCGCATAGCCAACGGGCGCAACGGAGCGCGTCTTGGCATGATCGTTGCCCGGCGCGACGTAGGCACGAATGTTCGGCGCAATCACATCAAGCGGATGATCCGTGAAGTGTTCCGCGTGAGACAAGAGAGGCTTTCCGGGTGGGATTGGGTGGTTCGCATGAAGGTGGCGCCACCGCCGACTCGGGAGCCCGAGGCGAGGCTGGAACTGGAGTTTCTCCTGAGTCTGCCAGCCTTGCCGTCCGGGGAACGCGCGGGCTGATCCGTGGCTATCAACTGGCCGTGAGTCCGCTTTCCGCGCCGAGTTGTCGATTTGTTCCCTCCTGTTCCAACTACGCTCTTGAAGCCATTGAGCGTCATGGGGTCTTTCGGGGAGGCTGGCTCGCGGCGCGGCGTCTGTGCCGATGCCACCCCTGGCATCCCGGCGGCCATGATCCAGTTCCCTGATTGATCAAATTGATGGAAGCCTCCCGCCTCATCTTTCTTATCGTCCTTTGTGTCTCACTGTTCATGCTTGGTGAGAACTGGATGAAAGCCTATGGGCCGAAACCCCAGGTGCCGATGGCTCCGGCCCAGCTGCCTGCGGACAGCGATAGCCCAGTACCACAACGGCAAGCCAACGCGCCAAGTCAGTCGATGGTACGGCCCGCCGCACCGCCGGCCGCGGCACCGCCCTCTGGTTTTGATGGCGCGATGGGCGGGACGGTGACGGTGGAAACCGATCTCATGCGGGTGGAGATCGGTACCATTGGCGGGGATGTGAAAAAAGTGGTGTTGCTGCGCCATGGCAGCGTCGATGAGCCGGCCGAACCTTTTGTGCTGTTGCAACCGGGCGGCGAACACACCTACATCGCCCAAAGCGGACTGATCGGGCCTGAACTGGCCACGCACAAAACCCCATTTGTGGCCGACGCCAGCGCACTGGTTCTTGCCTCAGGGCAGGATGAGCTGGTGCTCACATTGACGGAAGCCGAGCCTCAGAGCCGAGCTAAGGCGACGAAGCGATTCCGCTTCAAGCGTGGAAGTTACGTTGTGGAGGTTACCCAGGAGGTGCACAACACGGGTGCGGACACGCTGGAGCCCTTTGCCTATTACAAGCTTATTCGAGACGAAAAACCTCCCAGGGGAGACTCCCGCTGGGTGCCGACTTTCACAGGCGTGGCGGTCTACACGGAAAAGGATAAGTACCGCAAGATTGCCTTCTCCGACGTGGCCAAGGGCAAAGCGGGCCTGCCCAAGGATGTGCTGGATGGTTGGATCGGGATGGTGCAGCACTATTTTGTTTCGGCATGGCTGCCTTCCCAAGGCACGCCGCGAGAGCTCTACGCGCGCTCCCTGGGCGACAGCCTGTTTGAGGCGGGCGTGATCGTGCCCGTGGGGACGCTGGCCCCGGGTGAACGCGCGACCAGCACGGTGCCCCTTTATGCGGGGCCGCAGGAGCAGGACAAGCTCGCCGCGCTGGCGCCAGGCCTCGACCTCACGGTGGATTATGGCTGGCTGACAGTGATTGCGGTGCCGCTGTTCTGGGTACTGGCAAACATCCACGACTGGGTGAAGAACTGGGGTCTGGCTATCATCTTGCTCACAGTCCTTATCAAGCTGGTGTTCTACCCGCTGTCGGCAGCTTCCTACCGGTCCATGGCGAAGATGCGCGTTCTGGCCCCCAAGCTGCAGAAGTTGAAGGAAGTGCACGGAGATGACCGGCAGAAGCTGCACCAGGGCATGGTGGAGCTGTACAAGACCGAGAAAATCAACCCGCTCGGCGGGTGTTTGCCAATCCTGGTGCAGATCCCCGTATTCATCGCGCTCTATTGGGTCCTGCTCGGTAGCGTCGAGATGCGCCAGGCACCATTCGTATTGTGGATCAAGGATTTGTCGGCGCAGGACCCGTATTATGTGCTGCCGGTGCTCATGGGTCTCAGCATGATCATCCAGACGCGCCTGAACCCGGAGCCACCCGACCCCGTTCAGGCGAAGATCATGAAGATCATGCCCATTGTGTTCTCCGTGTTCTTTTTCTTCTTCCCGGCAGGGCTGGTTTTGTACTGGCTGGTTAATAACATCCTGTCCATTGCCCAGCAGTGGGCCATCAATCACCAGCTCGAGAAGGCTGGGCTTGGGGCCAGCAAGCGCTGACACCATTGTCGCGCCGGCCACGGCTGCGGGCCGGGCGGCGGTGGCGATCGTGCGGTTGTCGGGTCCGAACGCGGAATGCATCGCGGAATTAGTTGCCGGGCCGTTACCGCCGGTGAAAACCGTTCGGCTCGGATGGTTCCGGGACGCAGATGGCGAAGCCTTCGACCAGGGCCTGGTACTGCGATTTCAGGCTCCGGCGTCCTACACGGGCGAAGACCTGGTGGAATTTCACTGTCACGGTGGGTTGGTGCCGCGGGAAGCACTGGTGCGGCGCTGCGTTGCGCTTGGCGCTCGGGTGGCGAATCCCGGCGAATTCTCGCTGCGCGCTTTTCTGAATGGTCGGCTCGACCTCGCTCAGGCTGAAGCGGTGGCCGATCTCATCGATGCGGATTCGGCCAGCGCAGCCCGTGCGGCCACGCGCAGTCTGCGGGGCGACTTTTCCCGGCGCGTGACCGCACTGATGTCGGGGCTAGTGGATGTGCGGGTACTTCTGGAGGCGGCCATCGACTTCCCGGAAGAGGACGTGGACGTACTGCACGAGTATCAGGTGCGCGAGCGGCTAGCGCGGGTGCTAGCCGATTTGGAATCGGTGCGCGCATCGGCGCGGTTGGGGCAGGTGCTTCGGGACGGCATCCATGTGGTTCTGGTGGGGGCGCCGAACGTGGGTAAGTCGAGCCTGCTCAACCGACTGGCGGGGGAGTCGGTGGCGATCGTTACGGATATCCCTGGTACCACCCGCGATACGGTGCGCTGCGAGCTTGTGTTGGATGGTGTTCCAGTGCACGTCACCGACACCGCAGGGCTTCGGGAGTCCTCGGATCCTGTGGAGCGGATTGGCGTGGAGCGGGCGCGGGCAGCGGCCCGGGGCGCCGATGTGTTGCTGGTGATGAGTGAGGCGGGTGCGTCCGGTATTCAGCCGGCTCCGGAAGGGCTACCCCCAGAGGTACCGCGCATCCAGGTGGAGAGCAAGGCCGACCTGCTGCCCCCGGGGGCTGCAGCGCCAGCGGTCGGAGTGCTGCGCGTGTCGGCCCACACAGGGCAGGGGCTCGACGCCCTGCGTGCCGCTGTTTTGGAGGCCGGTGGCTGGCGAGAGGGGACAGGCGAGGGCTTGTTCCTCGCGCGGCAACGGCAGCTCGACGCGCTCGATGCCGCCTGCCGGCATCTCACAGAGGCGCTGGCAATTCAGGGCGCGACCGTGGACCTCGTGGCCGAGGAATTGCGGGTTGCGCACCAGAGTCTCGACGCGGTGGGCGGTCGCATGAGCCCCGACGCGCTGCTAGGGGAGATCTTCTCGCGGTTCTGCATCGGCAAGTAACGTGGGGGATTCGCTACCGGGCATGTTTTTTCTGTTGTTGGCCGGCGCTCTGGCGGGTTGGATTGATGCGGTTGGCGGCGGGGGTGGGCTGGTGCAGGTACCAGCCTTGCTGGCGGGATTTCCGGGTGTGCCCGTACAGGCGTTGCTGGGGGCCAACAAGCTGTCGTCCATCTGCGGAACCGTGGCTGCCCTCTGGCGCTACCGGGCGTCGGGTTTCGTGCGGGTGCACCATTGGTGGCCTGCGGCGCTGGGTGGCTTGGCCGGTGGGGTGGTCGGAGCGGCTGCGGCCATGCAGGTCCCGGCAGCGGTGTTACGGCCTCTGGTACTGGTGCTGGTGGTGGCAGCCCTCGCCTGGATGCTGCTGTCGGGCCGGTCTTCCCTGTTCCGGCGCAGAGGTAAAGAACGCGCTGGCAGGTCCGGTCAGTGGTTTCTTGGCGGTGGAGTGGGGGCGTACGACGGGTTTTTCGGTCCTGGAACTGGCAGCCTGCTGGTGTTGGCGTTTCAGCGGTGGTTCGGGCTGGATCCGGTGATGGCTAGCGCGGCGGCGAAGGTCGTCAATCTGGCAACCAACGCCGGGGCGCTGGTGGTGTTCACCGCTTCGGGGTCGGTGTTGTGGCTGGCAGCCGTGCCGCTGGCAGTAGGGAATGTGTGTGGCGGGTGGCTGGGCGCGGCTATGGCAGTGCGGTTCGGAACCCGGCTGGTTCACGGCGTTCTGGTGTGTGTGGTGCTGGTGCTGGCAACCAAGGCGGGCGTGGAACTGTTCCATTAGATGTGGTGGTGCAGGCGCTGTAGTTTCACGTGAAACAATGGTGGCAAAGCGGCGGTGGGCGCGTTGCATCTGGCCGCGTGTATGTTTCACGTGAACCACGGCCACGATCCCGGCGATTCTGAAGCGGGGATCCCGTTGATCCGAGGTATGATCGCGCGCTCTCTCCTTGGCGCCCGCTCCCTGAGTTAATCCCATGCTGTATCCCGCCCGTTTTGAAGTCATCGTGGTCGGCGGTGGCCACGCCGGCACCGAGGCCGCACTGGCCGCAGCGCGCATGGGGCGCAGCACCCTGTTGCTCACTCACAACATTGAAACCCTCGGACAGATGTCGTGTAACCCATCCATCGGGGGCATCGGCAAGGGGCATCTGGTGCGGGAGGTAGACGCTCTCGGGGGCGCCATGGCCCTGGCCACCGACGAGGCCGGCATCCAGTTCCGCATCCTCAACGGCAGCAAGGGGCCGGCGGTCCGCGCGACGCGAGCCCAGGCCGACCGGTTACTGTACAAGGCCGCCATAAGGCGCCGCTTGGAAACACAGCCCAATCTGACGCTGTTCCAGCAAGCGGTCGAAGACCTGACCGTGGCGGGCGACCGGGTGACGGGTGTGGTCACCCAGCTCGGTATCCGTTTTGAAGCCGACACCGTGGTGTTGACCACCGGGACGTTTCTCTCCGGTCTAGTGCACGTAGGGCTCGCTCATCATCCTGCCGGTCGGGCTGGCGACCCCGCCAGTGTCGGTCTGGCGGCCCGCTTGCGGGAGCTGAAGTTGCCGGTGGGCCGTCTGAAGACCGGTACGCCGCCGCGGTTGGATGGTCGGAGCATCGATTTTTCTCTCATGGAAGAGCAGCCCGGCGACCATCCACCGCCGGTGTTTTCCTTCGTTGGTACGGTTGCCATGCACCCGCGCCAGGTGCCCTGCTGGATCACTCACACCAATGCTGCTACCCATGATCTGATCCGCGGCTCCATGGACCGCTCGCCCATGTTTTCCGGGGTGATCGAGGGTGTCGGACCGCGCTACTGCCCATCCATTGAAGATAAGGTAGTGCGTTTCGCGGCCAAGGATTCACATCAGGTGTTCCTCGAACCCGAGGGCCTCGACACCCACGAGATCTACCCCAACGGTATCTCCACCAGTCTGCCGTTTGATGTTCAACTGGAAGTAGTGCGCAGCATCCGCGGGCTGGAAAATGCCCACATTCTGCGTCCCGGCTACGCCATCGAATACGATTATTTCGATCCTCGCGGGCTTCACGCCTCGCTGGAAACCCGCGCCATCGGTGGATTGTTCTTCGCTGGCCAGATCAACGGCACCACCGGGTATGAGGAAGCGGCGGCTCAAGGCCTGCTGGCCGGCGTCAACGCCGCACGGGCAGCCCGAAACGATGCCCCTTGGGTTCCTGGTCGTGACGAGGCCTATCTCGGCGTTCTGGTGGATGATCTGGTTACCCAGGGTGTCACGGAACCCTACCGGATGTTCACCAGCCGGGCCGAGTACCGTCTGAGCCTTCGGGAAGACAACGCCGACCTGCGCCTCACCGAAGCCGGCCGCCACCTCGGACTCGTGGATGACGTCCGGTGGGCGCGAGTCGAAGCCAAGCGAGAAGCGGTTGCTCGTGAGCGTGAGCGCTTGCGAAGCACTTGGATTAACCCGAGAGTAGCGACAGCGGCTGCGCTCGAGTCGCTGCTCGGTCGAATACCCACCGAGGCGCACCGGCTCGATGAACTCCTGCGGCGCCCCGGTGTGGAGTACGCGGCGCTCATGGCGCTGGACGGGGCGGGTCCGGCAGTCGCGGATGCGGAGGTCGCTTTTCAGGTGGAGGTGCAGGTCAAGTACCAGGGTTACATCGAGCGGCAGAAAGACGAAGTGAGCCGCCGCGAACAGCTCGATGCGCTTCCGCTGCCGCCCGACCTGGACTACCAGGCCGTGCGAGGCCTGTCGGTGGAAGTGCGCCAGAAACTCGAGCGCCACCGTCCCGAAACTCTCGGCCAGGCTTCCCGGATCGACGGCATGACACCGGCTGCCATCTCGTTGCTGCTCGTCCATCTCAAGCGAGGAGGCAGCCTGCCAAGGAATCCTCGCCTGGCCGGCGGCGCATGGTGAAGCCTCCGGCGCAAACGCTCGCGGAAGGCTGCGAGGTCCTAGGGCTCTCGCTCACGGCTGAGCAGCAGGGCAGGCTGCTGCAGTACCTTGCCCTGCTGCAAAAATGGAACCGGGTGTACAACCTCACCGCCATCCGCGACGAGGGCAGGTCAGTGAGTCATCACCTGCTGGACAGTCTTGCCGTCGTTTCCCACCTGCGGGGCCAGCGTGTTCTGGACGTGGGTACCGGTGCCGGTCTGCCGGGTATCCCCATCGCCGTTGCACGTCCCGATCTGGAAGTGGTCATGCTGGACAGCAACCACAAGAAGCTGACCTTCGTGACCCAGGCCATCGGGGAGCTGGGGCTCCCCAATGCCAGCGTGGAGCGAAACCGGGTGGAGCTGTGGCAACCGGGGGAAGGTTTCCACACGGTGATCTCGAGGGCCTTTGCCGAACTGCCTGATTTCCTGCGCCTTGCGAGACACCTGCTTGCGCCCGAGGGCCGCCTGCTCGCCATGAAGGGGTTACACCCTCATGAAGAAATCGCATCTCTGCCACAGGGGTTTCTGTGCGAGCAAGTGCTCACGCTTAACGTTCCTGGGGTTGAATCCCGTCACCTGGTGGTGGTTCGCGCCGCCGCACTCGAAGGCTGATCTCTCGTGGCACGCATTCTCGCCATCACAAATCAGAAGGGAGGGGTGGGCAAAACTACAACCACCGTCAACCTGGCCGCTGGCCTCGCGCTGGCGGGCCGCCGGGTGCTGCTGGTAGACCTGGATCCACAGGGCAACGCCACCATGGGCAGCGGTATCGACAAGCGTGCCCTCGCAGTGACCGTCTATCACACGCTCCTCGGGCAAAAAAGCCTCGCGGAGGTGCGGGTTCGCTCCCAGGCGGGCAACTTCGATGTCGTCCCGGCAAATCGTGAGCTGGCCGGCGCGGAAGTGGAACTGGTGGAACTTGAGCGGCGCGAGGCACGCTTGAAGGAAGGGCTGGCCGCGCTGGATGGTCAGTACGATTTTGTCCTCATCGACTGCCCGCCCGCCCTCAACCTGCTCACCGTAAATGCGCTCGTGGCCGCCCACGCCGTGATGATCCCAATGCAGTGCGAGTACTACGCGCTGGAAGGGCTGTCCGATCTGGTCAACACGGTAAAGAGGGTGCGTGCCTCTCTGAACCCGGGCCTGGACATCGAAGGGTTGCTGCGCACCATGTACGACCCCCGCAACACCCTGGGCCAGCAGGTCTCGGAGCAGCTTCAGCAGCACTTCGGCGACAAGGTCTACCGCACCGTGATCCCGCGCAACGTGCGCCTCGCAGAAGCGCCCAGCTATGGGGTCCCAGCCCTCAGCTACGACCGGCAATCGAAGGGCGCGCTTGCCTACCTCGCCTTGGCCGGCGAGATCCTCGGCAAGCAGGCTGCCGGCTGAACCAAATCCGAAGGGAGCTTCCTGCATGGTGAAAACGAAAGGCCTTGGCCGAGGCCTCGATGCGCTGCTCGGCGAGCAGGCTACATCGGCGGCGCCTGGCGACCGGCTGATCGAGCTGTCGCCGGCGCAGTTGCACCCCGGGCGCTACCAGCCCCGAACCAACATGAACCCCGAGGCCATCGAGGCGCTCGCGGCGTCGCTGCGCACCCAGGGCATGGTACAGCCCATCCTGGCAAGATCCACCGGCAACGACAGCTACGAAATCATCGCCGGAGAGCGCCGTTGGCGGGCCGCCCAGAGGGCTGGCCTCGAGCGCGTTCCCGTTCTCGTGCGGGAGGTAGGCGATGAAGCCGCCCTGGCAACTGCACTGGTGGAGAACATTCAGCGCGAGCAACTCAACGCCATTGAGGAGGCCGCGGGGGTTCAGCGCCTGCTGGACGAATTCGGCATGACGCACCAAAGCGCCGCCGAGGCCATTGGCCGCTCCCGAAGCGCCGTGTCCAACCTGCTTCGTCTGTTGGCGTTGCCAACCTCGATCCAGCAGATGCTTGCCACGGGTGATTTGCAGATGGGTCACGCACGGGCGCTGCTGCCCCTCGACCCGCAGAAGCAACTCGAACTAGCCCACCGCATTGCGAGGCAGGGTTTATCGGTTCGGGAAGCGGAGCGAGCCGCTGCCCCACCAGCGCGGCGACCGCGCCGCCGTGCCGGCGCCCATGGCGACATCCACCGCCTCGAGGAGGACCTGTCGGATGGTCTGGGCATGCGCGTGCAGCTTCTGCAGGGCAAGGGACGCGCAGGACGGCTCGTGATTCACTACGGATCGCTGGATCAGCTCGATACCGTCTTGGCGCGGCTCAAAGCGTAGTCCAGGCTCTCCGTCGTCAGTCGGTCAGTCTTGACCGGGGCTTGCTCCAGCCGATAAACTCCGCCGGTTTTTGTGTCGTGCAACATCTAGCTGGAGACTGGGCGCCGTGGTTGCGGTCGTGCGTCATTCCATGCGCACCGTGCTGCTTTGGCAACTGCTGGTCACGATCCTGGCTGGGTTCATCGCCTGGGCAGCTCTCGGTCCAAATGCCTTGCTGTCAGCTCTGCTCGGTGGCGCCGTGAGTGTTATCGGCGGTCTGGTCTTTCTGTGGGCAGCCCAGCCGAGCTTGCGGGCACGCGCGGGTGCGGGAGCCGCGCTGACCGGGGTCTTGCGTGCGGAGGCCCTCAAGATAGTCGTGATTGTCACCTTGCTCTGGCTGGTGCTCACCAAGGTGCCTCACGTGATCCCCGTGGTGGTGGTGGTCACTTTCGTGGTTGCGGTACTCATTCAATCGCTGGCGATGTTCGTCAGGGACAACTAGGGCTCCCTCTCAGTCATGGCTTCGGAATCTACCCTAACGCCCACCGAATACATCGGTCACCACCTTACCAACTTCACCGCCCAGACCGGCCAGGGTTCTTTCTGGACCCTGCACGTGGACTCGCTGGTCATGGCCTTCATCATGGGCTTTCTGGGAATCGGTTTCTTGTGGCTCGCTACGCGCGGAGCGACCTCCGGCGTTCCCGGGCGTCGTCAGGCTTTCGTCGAACTGCTGTTCGGCTTCATTGACGACCAGGTCAAGGGAATCTTCCACGGCGACCGCCACCGCTTCGTGGCGCCGGCGGCGCTTACCGTGTTCGTCTGGGTGTTGCTCATGAACGCCATGGATTTCCTGCCCGTGGACATCATGGCGTGGATCTACGAAAACATCTTCCACGTGCACCACTGGCGTCAGGTGCCCACCGCCGACGTGAACACCACCTTCGCCCTGGCGCTGTCCGTGTGGTTGCTCATGATTTTCTTCTCCATCAAGGTCAAGGGCGTGGGCGGCTTCGTGCACGAGCTGTTCTGCGCCCCTTTCGGCAGCCATCCGCTGCTTTGGCCTGCCAACCTGCTTTTCAACCTGGTGGAGTACATTTCCAAGCCGCTGTCCCACTCCCTGCGGTTGTACGGCAACATGTACGCGGGCGAGATCATCTTCCTGCTGCTCTGGCTGTGGGCCGCCACTGGCCTCGCGGGAACGGTCTTCGGCGCTATCCTCGGCGCCGGGTGGGCCATCTTCCACATCCTCATCGTGGTGCTCCAGGCCTTCATTTTCATGATGCTTACCGTGGTGTATCTCGCCATGGCCCACGAGAGTCACTGATCGCCGCGGCGCGACGATCGCCCTTTCCAACTTCCATCTACAAAGGAAACAAACCATGGAAAAGCTGCAACTCCTCGCCATGATCCAGGCCTACACGGGCATCGGCATCGGCCTGATGATTGGCCTTGGCGCCGCGGGCGCCTGCATCGGCGTGGGCATCATGTGCAGCCGCTTCCTCGAAGCTGCCGCCCGCCAGCCCGAACTGACCAACTCGCTGCAAGCCAAGGTTTTCCTGCTGCTGGGCCTGATCGACGCTTCCTTCATCATCGGAGTCGGCCTCGCCATGCTGTTCGCCTTCGGCAATCCGCTGCTCGCCGTGGTCCAGGCCGCGGGCTGATCCACCTTTCTTCCACGCCGGGGCAGGCATGAACATCAACCTGACGCTCGTCGCACAGGCCGTCTCCTTCGCCATCTTCATCTGGTTCACGGTCAAGTTCGTCTGGCCGCCCATGCTGCGCGCCATCGAGCAGCGCCAGAAGCAGATTGCCGACGGCCTTGCCGCCGCTGAGCAGGGCCGAACGGCTCTGGAACGCTCCAACCGCGAGGCCGAGGCGTTCGTCTCCGAGGCCAAGGGACGCGCCGCCGACATCCTCGCGCAGGCCGAGAAGCGCGGCACGCAACTCATCGAAGAAGCCAAGGCTGCCGCGCGCGCCGAGGCAGACCGCGAGCGCGCCGCCGCCAAGGCCGAACTCGAGCAGGAGATCTCCCAGGCCCGCGAGGGCCTTCGCGAGCAGGTGGCGGCGCTGGCCGTGGCCGGCGCGGAGCGCATCCTCAAGCGAGAGGTGGACGCCCGCGCCCACGCCGCCATGCTCTCCGACCTCCAGAAGGAGCTCTGAGCCCCATGGCCGAGCCGTCCACCATCGCACGCCCCTATGCAGAGGCAGCTTTCGCGGCTGCCTCCGAAGCGCGCACCCTCGATCGCTGGGCTTCGCTGCTCGCCGATATGGCGCGACTGTCGGCCGACGGTCAGATGAAGGCGCTGGTGTCCGACCCGAACGTTGCCGACGACTCTGTCATCGCCCTGTTCTGCTCCCTGCTGCCAGAAGTTGACGAGGCGGCACGCAACTTCCTCGGCACCCTTGCCCGCAATGGCCGGCTCGGGGTTCTCGCCGAGATCGAAGCGCAGTTTCGTGCCCTGAAGGGGACGCGTGAAGGTTCCGCGGAGGCTGATATCACCTCGGCTTTCGATATGGACCCTCAAGCTCTGGCCGGCCTCGTGTCGAGCCTCGAAAAGCGTTTCGGCCGAATCATCAAGCCGCGCCTGCACGTGGATCCCGCACTCATCGGCGGGGTGACCGTGCGCGTGGGCGACGAAGTCATCGACGCGTCCGTGCGCGGCAAGCTTTCCGCCATGCAAAGCGCACTGCGCAACTGACACCCGGAGAAACATCATGCAGAACCTCAGCCCGTCCGAAATCAGCGACCTGATCAAGAGCAAGATCCAGAACCTCGCGCTATCCGCGGACATTCGCACGCAGGGCACCGTGGTCTCCGTGACGGATGGCATCTGCCGCGTGCACGGACTCTCCGACGTGATGCAGGGCGAGATGCTCGAATTCCCCGGCGACACCTTCGGCCTTGCCCTCAACCTCGAACGCGACTCCGTAGGCACGGTGATTCTCGGTGATTACGGACACATCTCCGAGGGAGACACCGTCAAGTGCACCGGTCGAATCCTGTCCGTGCCAGTTGGGCCCGAACTCATCGGCCGGGTGGTGAACGCACTCGGTCAGCCCATCGACGGCAAGGGCCCCATCAACGCCAAGGAGAGCGACGTCATCGAGAAAGTCGCCCCGGGCGTGATCCACCGGAAGTCGGTGTCGCAACCCGTGCAGACCGGCCTGAAGTCCATTGATGCCATGGTGCCCGTGGGCCGTGGCCAGCGCGAACTCATCATCGGCGACCGGCAGACCGGCAAGACCGCGGTGGCCGTGGACACCATCATCAATTCCCGCGGCAAGGATCTGTTCTGCGTCTACGTGGCCATCGGCCAGAAGGCCTCCACCATCGCCAACGTGGTTCGCAAGCTCGAGGAGTACGGCGCCATGGCCTACACCACCGTGGTGGCTGCCTCCGCCTCCGAGTCTGCCGCTTTGCAGTACATCGCGGCCTACTCGGGGTGCACCATGGGCGAGTACTTCCGCGACCGCGGGCAGGACGCACTCATCATCTACGACGACCTCACCAAGCAAGCCTGGGCCTACCGCCAGATCTCGCTGCTGCTGCGCCGCCCCCCGGGCCGCGAAGCGTATCCCGGCGACGTGTTCTATCTGCATTCCCGCCTCCTGGAGCGCGCCGCTCGCGTCAACGAAGAATATGTCGAGAAGCAAACCAACGGTGCTGTGAAGGGCAAGACCGGGTCGCTTACCGCCCTGCCGGTGATTGAAACGCAGGCCGGTGATGTCTCGGCCTTCGTGCCCACCAACGTCATCTCCATCACCGACGGCCAAATCTTCCTTGAAACAGACCTCTTCAACGCTGGTATCCGGCCCGCCATCAACGCGGGGATCTCGGTGTCGCGTGTGGGGGGTGCCGCTCAGACGAAGATCATCAAGAAGCTGGGCGGCGGCGTGCGTCTGGCGCTCGCTCAATACCGGGAGCTGGCGGCTTTCGCGCAATTCGCTTCCGACCTGGATGAGGCCACCCGCAAGCAGCTCG
>DAIPHN010000010.1:30550-31540 GCA_036771335.1 Burkholderiales bacterium | reverse complement strand
ACTTGATCAGCCGGTAGATGAAGCTGATGGCGGTAAAGGTTTTGCCGCTGCCGGTGGCCATCTGGATGAGGGCGCGCGGCTTGTTCTGGGCAAGGCTTGCTTCCAGGTTGCGGATGGCGGTGATCTGCGCGGGCCAGAGCCGCTGGTGATTAACCCCGTGGCCCCACTCGGTTACCAGCGGCGGCATGGCGCGAACGCGCGTCAGGAAAGTGTCGGGGGCGTAGGGTGCCCGGCCTTCTTGGGCGGCCCTGGGGGAAGAGGCCCCGCCCAGACTGCGCTTATCGGCGGTGGGTGCAGTCGCCTCAGGGGTCGTGAGCCAGCCGGCCAGGGTTTCGGGCTGGTGAAAGGCAAAGGTGGTGCGGGCGCGGGGCTCGGGGTCCAGGCCATTGGTGAAGTGGGTTTCCGCCCCCGTGGATTCATACACAAAGGGCAGCGGACGGCGCCACGCGGGCAAGGCCGCCGGCAGGCCCTGGGCGTAGCGGGCGGACTGGGCTTCCACGCCGGTGAGGGTGGCGCCCTGCTTCTTGGCCTCGATCACGCCGGCGGCCTTGCCGTCCACATACAGCAGGTAGTCGGCAAAGCCCAGGCCGCCTTGCAGCGGAAACTCGCGCAGCGCCACACCCCGGCCGGCATGCACGTCGGCCTGGGACACATCCATCACCTTCCAGCCGGCCTGCGACAGCAGGCGGTCTATGGTTTGGCGCGCGCGTTGTTCGGGGCTCACCGCCTCTCCCTTGATGTGCTTCCATGCTATCCAAAGGGCGCGGCGGTGGGAAAGGGTTTGCGCCCGGGCCAGGCCGGCTCAGCGGCGCTGGCCCTCGATGCGCCAGCCTTCGCCGTAGGGGTTGTTGGGGCTGTCATGGCGATACGGGCTGCCGGCGCCGTAGGGGTTGGCGATGGACTCGGCCTGCAGGGGGATGCGGGACCGGCGGAACGGGTAGAAGGCCGGGGCCGGGGCCGACGGGGGGGCGCTCAGCAGGGCGCGGTAGG
>DAIPHN010000010.1:0-30540 GCA_036771335.1 Burkholderiales bacterium | reverse complement strand
CTGGCTGTCGTACAGGCGGGGGGCGTCGGTGGCGTAGGGGTTGGTGGCGGAATAGGGGCTGTAGGGGCTGCCGTACAGGCTGTAGGGGTTGTTGAGGCCGCGCGGGGCATAGGGGCTGCCGGCGCCGTAGGGGTTGGCGATGGACTCGGCCTGCAGGGGGTTGCGCGACAAGCGGCCCAGGTCTTCGGCACGGGCCGTGGACGCCACAGGGGCAATCAGCAGGGCGGCAAGGGCAAGACGGCAGGCATGCGGCATGGCGCGGGCTCCGGGGCGTGGTGATGCCGGTCATGTTGCATGCGGCAGGGGATCAGGGGGTGAGCTTTTGGGGTTGGCGGGCTACAGCGTGGGGTGTCGGTTCCGCGATGCCAGGCCGCCCTGCTCGCGCGGGAAGCCTGCTCCGCTGCATGGACCCGTTTCGGGTCTGGCAATCGCGTCAGACGGAAACCGGCCTGCACCCCATGCTGGGGGTGCCCGATTACCAGTCTCAAGTGGGCATTCCCCCAGGCGCGAGACGTGGTGGTGAAGCCCCACGGGTTCCCGCTTGATCCTGCCAGTGACGGCGTTACTTACGGCCACGCCAATAGGCCGGCCGACGCCGGAAGTGGGCAATCGCAAAGACCACCAGCTCCGCCGGTTCAGGGCGAGGGCCACAGCCACCGATTCCTGGAACTGTGCACCAAGCCCCTTCTGCTGCGCCTCGGAGAAGGCGGCCTGTTCAAGGAACTCGTCGCGCGCTTCCTGACGAAAGCAACCCGGCCTCAACCGGTAATGCGGCGCACGGGCGCGAAAACCTCATCGGCCGAAACAAGCCTGGCCTCTCCCCGCTGGTACCTGGCAATCCGGCTGGCGATTTCCCATTCCCGGGCGGCCTTCACGCCGCGGTCGGAATCTCGCTCGACCGGATCAAGGAGCTCCTGCGCCGGTAGCGCCCGTTCCTCGACGGACAGCGCGCCAGCCTTCTTGCAAAGCTCGTCGAAAAGGGCAGACGTTCGCGTCCCCCGCCAAGGCGATGGGAAGAGCCTGCTCCACCGCTTTCGCGCCCCTTGGTAGCGCTTGCGGCGGCTGCAACGCGGCCCGAAACCCGCGGGCTGTCCTGTTGCCAACCGGATGGGGCGCGGGGCTCGATGGGTTTCGACTTCGGGCCTTACACTCCCCGCCATCGATCCAGCCCGGAGTCTTCGCCATGCGCGTGCTGCTCCTGTGTGTGCTTTCCCTGCTCGCCGGTTCCGTGGCCGCCGCACCGCTGGACGGCACCTGGCAACTCGACACGGCACAGGGCACGTTCACCGCGCGGCTGGTCACCCAGGGGCGGGCCGTCATTGGCACCATCGACGTGGCCGGGCGCTCCACCATCTCGCTCACCGGCACGCTGCAAGGTGACGCCGCGGCGGGGCTGGCTTCCACGGATGAGGGCGTCGGCCGCTTCGAGGCGCGGGTCCAGGGCGATGCGCTGGAGCTGGTGCTCTCCCAGGAGGATGGGCCCAATCAGCGCGCGGCGCGGTTGCCGCTCAGCTTCCGCCGCGTGCAGGCCGCCGCGCCACCCGTGCCGGGCGGCAAACCCGCCCCGGCGGCGGGCGACGCTGGCGGCGATGCGCGCCTCGTGGGCACGTGGGAGTGGCAGGAGGTCATCAGCTCGGGCGGCGCCTCTTTCGCGCAATCGGAGTGGCTGGTGATCCGCGCCGACGGCACCTTTGCGTGGAACAAGGGCGCTGCGGCGGCGGGCGGGGCGGGCTGGTCCTACGACGGCGGTTCGGGCGGCGATGGCATGCGGGGCCGCTGGAGGGCGAGGGGCGGCGTGCTGTTCGCCCAGGGCGCCGACGGCGCCTGGATGCGCGTGGGCACCTACGGCATGACGGACGATGGCGCGGCCATGCGAATCAGCTACGACGGGGGCGACAGGCGTATCTGGCAGCGGCGGTAGGCGCCAACGGATCAGTCCAATCGGGCAAGCACGTCCCGGATCATTTGCTCCTGTTGCCGCGTGGTGTCCTGCGCCCCAGCTACGCAGTCGAGGGCGGCCTTAAGGGCCGTCTCATCAAGGTCGAGCTCCCACTCCACGACGCCTTGCCGCTGCAGACGGTGGAACTCGTCCACGTCGAGATCGTCCTGAGCGCGGAGGTCCACCCAGGTTTTCAGTGACAGGGCGCCGCCAGGCACGCCAAGATAAAAACCGGGATATGGATCGCCATGAAAGCAGGCTGGGTTTTCGCGCCGGCCGTGGGCACGGCTGGTGAGCGTTCTCACCACCAGATCGCGGTCCGGAGGTGCTGCGAGAATGAGCAGGTACTTTCGGTGCAAAACCCCGGTGGCGCGGTCCAGGTAGAACCGCTCGTGGCGGAAGATACCTCCTGGAAAGAATGCCACGAGCAGCCAGAGCCTCAGCGCGCGGTCCGGTCCGCGGCAAGTATTCCCTCGAACTGGTCAGCTGCCTCCAAGACCGCTTCACGGGCCGCAGGGTCGGATGGCACGGCAAGGCTGTAGGGAATGCGCTCGTTACGGCCGCGCCCCTCGTCCCAGATGGTGGACCACGGGCCCCTTTCGTCGTGAGTGACATTGACCATGGGTTTCGACAAGTCGTCCCGAAAGCGCTCGGCCAGCCCCCGCATGATGGCCAGCTCGCGCTTCGTGAAATGCCGGTCCTCAAAGTCGCGCTTCGGCACCACCGTTTCGCGCACGTAGTCCACCACCCGCTCTGGCTTTATCTCGATGGCCTCTCCAAGATCAGCGGGCAGGTCGTCCCACTCCGCATAGAAATCGACAGGCACGGGGCCCATGGGCCAGGCGTGATACTCAAGCCCCGTGACGCTGTGGCCAGTTTGCCGGTAGTGCTGGAAATCGAGGAGGTAAAGCAGCTTGATCAGCTTGATCTTGCCGCAGTGGCGGGTGCGGCTCGCGAAGAAAAGGACCGTGTTGATCAATTTCTCACGGCGATGGGAGATGAGCATGGGCGAAGTGTCCTGTAGCGGAACAAAGGCCCGCAACCTCGGGGCCTTCGAGCAACGGGCCTGCGTTTGCATGTGACGAACTCTACGACGGTGGAGGCTTGCGCGCGAGCCACCGGTCCAGCCCGTTGGCGAAGGCCTGCCGGTCGGCCTGGCTGAAGGCCGGCGGGCCGCCGGTGTTCAGGCCGCTGGCACGCAACTGGTCCATGGCGTTGCGCATGTCCAGCAGGCCGCGCACGTTGTTGGCGTTGAATTCCTCGCCCCGCGGGCTGAGCGCCGCGGCGCCCTTTTCCACCACGGCGGCGGCCAGGGGAATGTCGGCGGTAATCACCAGGTCGCCAGCGTGGGCCTGCCCGGCGATGTGCGCGTCGGCCACGTCGAAGCCGCGCGGCACCTGCACCATGCGAATCCACGGCGAGCGCGGCACGGTGAGCCACTGGTTGGCCACCAGCAGCAGGGGCGTGCGGGTGCGCTCGGCGGCACGGTAGAGGATGTCCTTCGCCGCCGCCGGGCAGGCGTCGGCGTCCACCCAGATGCGCGGGCCGGCTTCGGTCATGGCGCGTGGCCGCCGTAGCGGATGCGGGGCGGCTGCGCGCGGCCAGCGGGCTTGGTCACCGCGGGCAGGGCGCGGGCGGCTTCAACGGGCGGCCGCATGCAGGGCGATGCGGTTACCTTCGGAGTCTTCGATCTCGGCCACAAAGCCGTTCTCGGCGATGGACTTCTTCTCGTACAGCACCTTGGCGCCAAGCTTCGTGGCGCGCGCCAGAACGGCGTCGATGTCGGGCACCGAAAAGTAGAGCACCGGGCCGGCCTTGCCAGGGACGTACACGTCGCCCTTGGCCAGCGCACCGCCGGCGCCCGGCGCATCGGGGTCGAAGGGGAACAGCGCCATGTCGTAGCCGTCGATGACGGTACGCTCGAGTTGAACTTCGAACACCGTGGCGTAGAAGCGCGTGGCACGGTCGAGGTCGGTGACGGGAATCTCGAAGTATCCCACCGGGTTTGGCTTGGGAGTGGTCACGGTCTTGGCGGGTGGTGTCGGTTCAGCCGGCTCGCGGGGCGCGCACGCGGCGAGGCACAGGCACAGGATTGCGGTGATGAGGCAGCGCATCTGCGTATTCTCATTCCTCGGCCTGGGCCACCAGTTCGATGCGCTCGCCCTGGAAGTCCACTTGCTGCCCGGGGCGCAGCTTGGCGCGCTTGCGCGACTCGGGTTGGCCGTCTACGGTGACCAGGCCGGCCTCCACGGCAGCGTGCGCCGCGCCGCCGGAGGGCGCGAGGCCGGTGGCCTTGAGGAGCTGGTCGAGCTGGATGTACTCGCCGCGGATGGCGAAGCGGGTGGGCATGGCGTCAGACCCCGACCTCGTGGGACCGGCGCCTCGCGAACGCCACGAACCAGTCCAGCGCCAGCGGGTGTGCCATGGAATCCCGGTTGGCCGACTTCTCCACGGGCTGGCCGAGCAGGATCTTCTTCACGGGCACTTCCATCTTCTTGCCCGAGATGGTGCGCGGCACCTCGGCGATGGCGTACACGTCGTCGGGTACGTGGCGCGCCGAGAGTTGCGTGCGGATGGCGGACAGCAGCTGTTTCTTCAGCTCGGCGGGCACATCCGATGCGCCATCGCGCAGCACCACGAACAGCGCCATGAAGGACGGGCGGCCCAGATACTCCAGGTCCACCACCAGCGAGTCGGCCACGTCGTCGAAGCCCTCCACCACGCGATAGAGCTCGCTGGTGCCCATGCGGATGCCGTGACGGTTGATGGTGGAATCGGAGCGGCCGTAGATCACGCCCGTGACCGACTCGGGGCGCTCGATCAGCTCCAGCCAGTCGCCGTGCTTCCACACGTTGGGCCAGGCGTCGAAGTAGCTCTCGAAGTAGCGCCGGCCGTCGGTGTCGCCCCAGAAGTACAGCGGCATGGAGGGTGCGGGCGCGGTGCACACCAGCTCGCCCACGGAGCCGATCACTGGCTCACCCTGGTCGTTGAAAGCGTGGGTGGCGACACCCAGGCCGCGGCACTGCATCTCGCCGGCGTACACCGGCAGCACCGGCGCGCAGGACAGGAAGGCGGTGCCGGGGTCGGTGCCGCCGGCGATGCTGGCCAGCAGCACGTCGGGGTGCACGTGCTCGTACACCCAGCGGTAGCCCTCGGCGGTGAGGGGCGAGCCGGTGCTGCCCACGGTGCGCAGGGCCGACAGTTCGAAGTGCGCGCGCGGCGAGTAGCCGGCCTTCAGGTTGGCGGCGATGAAGGCGGGGCTGGTGCCGAAGAAGGTCACCCGCTCCTGCTCGGCCATGCGCCACAGGGGCGAGAGGTCGGGGAAACCCGGGTTGCCGTCGTACTGCACCACGGTGCAGCCGGCCAGCAGGGTGGACACCAGCAGGTTCCACATGATCCAGCTGGTGGAAGAGAACCAGAAGAAGCGATCGTCCTCGCCCACGTCGTAGTGCAGGCCGCGGCCCTTGGCGTTTTCCAGCACCACGCCGCCGTGGCCGTGCACGATGGGCTTGGGCATGCCAGTGGTGCCCGAGGAGTAGACGATCCACAGCGGGTGGTCGAAGGGCACCGGCGTGAAGCGCGGCGCGGCCGGGGTGGCGAGCGCTTCAGCGTAGGAGACCACCTGCACCGCGCGCACGGCGGAAAGCTCGAGGCTCGCGCCCACATCCAGGTAAGGCACGAAGATCACCGCCTCCAGCGAAGGCAGTTGCTCCACCAGCTCGCGCACCACGGCGCGGCGGTCGAAGCTCTTGCCGCCGTAGCGGTAGCCGTCCACGGCGAACAGCACCTTTGGCTCGATCTGGCGGAAGCGGTCGAGCACGCTGGTGGGGCCCATGTCCGGCGAGCAGCTCGACCAGATGGCCCCCAGGCTGGCGCCGGCCAGCAGCGCGGTCACCGTCTCGGGAATGTTGGGCATGTAGGAAACCACCCGGTCGCCCGGCTGCACGCCCAGGCGCGCCAGCGTGGCGGTGAGCGCGCCCACGCGGGCCGCCAGTTGCGCCTGGCTCCATTCCGCGCGCGGGCGTGTTTCCGAATGGCACACGATGGCGGGCCGGGTGTGGGCATCGGCGCGCTGCGCCAGCAGCAGGGCGTGCTCGGCGTAGTTGAGGGTGGCGCCCGCGAACCACTTCGCACCCGGCATGACGCGCCGGTCGAGCACGCGGGTGTAGGGGGTGTGCAGGCGGATCTGGTAGTGCTGGAGCACCGATTCCCAGAATGTCTCCAGGTCGTCCACGGACCAGCGCCACAGCGACTCGTAGTCGGGAAATCGCAGGCCGTGACGCTGCTCGAGAAAGGCACGGTAGCGCGTGATGCCGGCGCGGGCGATGCGCTCGGCGGACGGGCGCCAGAGAGGAGGTGAGGAGGACATGGGATGGGCGCGGTTGCGTGGGAGGCGCGAAGGGTAGCAGGACGCCCGGTAGCCTGAGCCGCATGGGTGCTGGCGGAGGCCGGCGTGCGCGGGCGCGTGCGGCGCGCCTGCCCGACCCTGCCCGCTAGCCGTTCAGGGGAAACACCAGCTCAGGCGGCGGAAGAATGCGAAAGGGCAGCGGCTCGCGCCGCCGCCGGCGCAGGCGCAACAGGGCCCGGTCACGGGTGACCAGCGCGTGGGCGCGCGCATCCCGGGCAAGCTCCAGGAACTTCTGATCGTCGGGGTCGGCGCAGGCGGGCAGTTCAAGCGCGGACGCTTGGTCGGCGGGCGTTGGCTCGCTGGAGTGGGACAGGGCCCGCTCCAGGGCAGCGGCCTGCTCGGCGGGCGACAGCGGGGCCTTGCGATTGCGCAAGGTGTAGCCCAGCACCCGGGCAAGTTCGTCACGGCAGGCGGCGTTCATCAGCACCACCGCGTCGCCACGCTGCACCGCTGCGCGCAAACGCACCACGGCAGGGTCGAAGAACACCAGCCAGTCGAGCCACACGTTGGTGTCGAGCACGAGGCGAAGCGGATCGGGCATGGAGGCAGTTTAGCCGGCCGGGCCTTGGCGCCGGGCGGGAGAGGGGCTCACGGGCCGGGGCCGCGCACGGCAACCCGTACAATCCGCGCCCCATCATTTTCAGTTGGAGCACTTCCATGGACAACGCTTCTTCGGGCGGTCTGGGCATCGAAGACGTAGTGGTCGGAGACGGCGCCATGGCCGAACACGGCCAATTCGTCACCGTGCACTACACGGGCTGGCTCACCACCGGGGCGAAGTTCGACTCCAGCAAGGATCACGGCGACCCGTTCGAATTCAACCTGGGTGCGGGCCAGGTCATTCGCGGCTGGGACGAAGGGGTTCAGGGCATGAAGGTGGGCGGCACGCGCCGGCTCACCATTCCACCAGAGCTTGGCTACGGTGCGCGCGGCGCAGGTGGCGTGATTCCGCCCAACGCCACGCTGGTGTTTGAAGTGGAACTGCTCGCGGTGAACTGAGCCCCGAATCAGCTCCCGCAGGGCAGGGTCTGATTCGGGGTTGAACGCGCTACAGCGTCAGTCCATTCCCACCTGGAAGGCTTCCTTCTCCGACTCCACGATCTTGCCGGTGTTGGCATCCACCTCCACCTCCACCTCGGTGCCGTCGGCGGTGCGGATGTCGAATTCGTACACCGCCGTGCCATCGGATTCAATGCCGAACTCGGACTCCACCACCTCACCGGGGAATTTGGCCAGGGCGATCTTCATGGCCTCTTCCATGGAAATCTTGGCCTTGAAGGCCGGATCGGTGGCGGCGGACACCTCCATTTCTTCCTCGATGATCTTGGCGGTGGCGGCGTCGCACTCCACTTCCCATTCCTTGCCGTCCTTGCCCTTGATGTCGAACTCGTAGACGGCCTTGCCGTTTTCCACTTCGGCTTCCATGGAGAGCACGGTGCCGGGATGCTTGGCCAGCGCTGCCTTCATGCAGGCTTCCATCTTGCCGGTATGGGTGTCGCCGGCAGCGAATGCGAGGGTGGAAGCGAAGACAACGGCTGCGGCAGCTGCCATGTGGGGTTTTTTCATGCGTTTCGACTCCTGACTGGTTGCGATGGGCCGCGGCGGCCTTTGCCCAAGGGGCGGTGGTCTCGCGGTTCACGACCGACGGGGCCGGAACGACCGGCGCCGTCGTGCCTCTCCCTAATTCCCAGGCTGTGTTGCGCGAGATTCCGCGCCCGGCGAGCGCGGGGCGCGTCGCCGGATGCCTGCCGTCTTGCGGTGCGGCGGGAGCAACTCCCGACCGATACCGGGAATTATTCCCGGTATCGGTCGGGAAGTCTACCCGGCCCGGTTTTGAGGCACCGGCAAGGCGGCCGGACCAGGGCGGACAGCGCCCTTCAGGCCTCGCCGAAAAAGACCAGGAGTTGCTCCACTACCCAGTCGGGCTTTTCTTCCGGGATCCAGTGCCCGCAACCCGGCACCACGCCGCCGTGTACGTGTTCGGCCACGCGCCGCCAGGATTCCAGGGCCACGGGCCCTCGGCCCCGGCCGGCGTCCCCTGCCCAGCACATCACCGGCATGGGAAGCTTGCCCTGGGCGAGAAAAGCCTGGTTGTCTTCCACGTCACGCGGGGTGGCGCGGTAGAACTCGAAGCCCGCGGTCATGGCGCCCGGCTGGCAATAGCAGCGCAGGTATTCGGCCTGGGCCTCGGGGGCGATGGCGTCGGGCCGCGCGCCCCAGGTGCGGTAGAAATGTCCCAGGTAGATGTCCTCCCGGCCTTCGGTGAGCGTTTCGGCCAGACCGCGCTCCCAGTGCAGGCCGTGGTGCCATCGGTTGTTGGAAAATACCGCGGTGCCATCGCCCGGCACGGGCACATCGAAGATGGCCATGCGGCGCACGACGTCGCGGTGCTGGGCTGCCAGGGCATAGGCGGTGGGCCCGCCCCAGTCGTGCCCCACCAGGGAAAAACGCTCGTAGCCGAGCACTTCGTTCACCAGGCGCCACACATCGTTGGCCACGGTCTTCTTGTCGTATCCCGACGCGGGGCGGGAGGAGTCGCCCAGGCCGCGCAGGTCGGGCGCGATGACGCGATGGCGCGGTGCCAGACCGCGCATCACGTGGCGCCACATGAACCAGGTCTGCGGCCAGCCATGCAGCAGCACCACGGGCTCGCCCGCGCCAAAGGTGACGTAGTGCAGCCGCACGTCGCCCAGATCGGCGAAGTGGTGCTCGAAGACGTCGTTCAAGGTCGCGCTCCGGAGGTGTGCGGCGCGGGACCGCAGACCCCGGGACACAGGGGCGAAGGCTCGCCCGTGCGGGATGGATGACGTTGGAGTGTGATTGGCGCGCCCGACACGATTCGAACGTGCGACCCCAGCCTTCGGAGGGCTGTACTCTATCCAACTGAGCTACGGGCGCGCGGGAGATCGGTAGTATAGCCCGGCGCCCCCGGCGGCTCCACGGCCGTCAGCGCGGCTTTCGCCGGGCAGCGACCCTCACCTATAATCCGCGTTTTTCAAAGACTTGGCACCTGAGGAACCCATGGCCGACGACCTCCACGTGGAAGCCCACGAATCCTTCATCAAGACGCCCCGGCAGTTGGCGGTCGTGGTGTTTCTTGCCTTCGTGGTGCCCATCGCCATCATCGTGCTGCTGTCGCAGTACGTGACTGGCGGCCTGCGTACCGATGCGGCTCGGAACACCGAGGAGATGGTGGCCGCGCGCCTCAAGCCCGTGGGCGAAGTGGTGCTGGGCGAAGCGCCCCCGCCAGCGGCTGCGCCGGCAGCCAGGGTGGCCGCCGGCCCCGTGGACGGCAAGGGCATTTATGAAAAGAACTGTGCCGCCTGCCACGCGGCCGGGGTCATGAACGCACCGAAATTTGGCGACAAGGGCGCCTGGGGTACGCGCCTGGGCCAGGGAAAGGACACGCTCTATGGGCACGCCATCAAGGGCATTCGCAGCATGCCCGCCAAGGGCGGCAATGCCGCCCTCGCCGACGCCGAAGTGAAGGCGGCCGTGGATTACCTGCTGGGGTCCGCGAAGTAGGCCTGCGTCTCTTTTCGCCCGCCCGCGTGACCCGGGCCGGCGGCACCGGCTCCAGTCGCTCGATGGAGTGCGCCGTTGGCCATATACGCCATCGGTGACCTGCAGGGCTGCCTGGCGCCGCTGGAGCGGCTTCTTCGGCTGCTGCCCCTCGACCCCGCCCGCGACAGCCTGTGGTTCACCGGCGACCTGGTGAACCGCGGGCCGCGATCGCTGGACACGCTGCGCTTCGTGCGCAACCTCGGCGACACGGCTGTCACGGTGCTCGGCAACCACGACCTGCACCTGCTGGCCGTTTCGGAAGGCGCCGCCAGGCTCCACAAGGGCGACACCCTCGAGGAAATTCTCTCGGCCCCCGACGCTGGCGAACTGTTGGACTGGCTGCGCGGGCTCCCGCTCATGCATGCAGAAAGCGGCTTCGCGCTGGTGCACGCGGGCCTGCTGCCCCAGTGGACGGTGAACCAGGCGCTGCTGCTGGCCGATGAGGTGCACGAGATGCTGAGCGGGCCGCGCTTTCGCAAATGGATTCAGCGCATGTACGGCAATCACCCCGACCGGTGGAGCGACGAACTTGAGGGTTGGGACCGGCTGCGGGTGATCGTCAACGCCATGACGCGGCTTCGCATCTGCACCGCCGAGGGCGCCATGGAGTTCTCCCACAAGGGCGAGCCGACCGCGATGCCGCCGGGCTACATGCCCTGGTTCGACGTGCCCGGGCGCCGCGGCACCAGCCACGAAATCGTGTTCGGCCATTGGTCGGCACTGGGCTGGCGCGACCAGCCCGGCCTGCTGGCCATTGACACCGGGTGCCTTTGGGGGCGGGAACTCACCGCGGTGCGGCTGGATGACCGGCGTGTGTGGCGCGTGCAGTGCCTGGAGGGGGGCGGCTAGCCCGAGCCACCCGGCACGGAAATGCCCTCTCGGGCGTCCTGGCGCCGTGAGGGCGAAGGCAACCCCAGGCTGGCCGCAACGCTGGCGGCGGTGACTTCCGCCAAATCGCGACGGTGCCGGCCCACGGCGTGCACCGGTTCGCCGAAAAAAAGCTCCGCCGCGAGCGCTGGCCGGGCGGCAACCAGCAACGTGGTGTCCCACAGGGTACGTTCCGCGATGTACGCAGGCGCGGGATCCCGACCGCCGTCTTCACGCACATAGCGCAGGCCCACGGGCACGGCCCAGCCACGGGCGTGTACCAGGGGCTGCAGCAGCGAGGCGTGGAAGGGCTTCACCTCGGTGCCGTCGGTGGTGGTGGCCGCGGGGGGCACCACCACCGCCGCGGCGCAGGGCAGCGGCGCCAGCCCCGGTGAGGTGGCGCGCGCGGTGTGGGGGAGGGGGGGGCGGGGGACGAACACCGTGCCCTGGCGCGACACCATCCAGCCCACCAGCGGCCAGTGGCGTATCTCGGACTTGGCCACGAAACGGCACTCCACGTGGGCGCGCAGCACGAACACGTCGAGCCAGGAGACGTGATTGGCGAGCAGCATGTGCGGCGCACCTGCGGGAAAGGCGTGCGGCTCGCCGTGCACGCGCACCGTGAGGCGCACGATGCGCAGCAGCCGCCTCGACCACCACTGGAAGCACCATCGGCGCCCGCGGGCGCCGATGAAGGGAAAAGCCAACCCGCTCAGGCCTAGCCCGATGGCAATGTGGACAGCGAGCAGGCTGATCCGCCAGGCTTGTCGAAGTCGTTCAGTCAACCTTCACATGCTTCACGAAGTGCCGCGCATACCGGCTGTCGAGCCGGGACAGGGGCAGGAGCATGAGCAGGTCGGCCGTGTTGAAATCGGGATCCCAGGCGGGTTCGCCGCACACCCAGGCGCCGCATCGCACGTAGCCCTTGATGAGCGGCGGCACGTCCACCTGGAGGTGGCGATCGAGCCGCTGCAAGGGCAGCGGGCAGCGCGGGAAGACGCGATACTCGGCGGGGCTCATGCTCGAGCCCTGCAGGGCATTGTAGATGCTGGCCGCGCCGTGTCCACCATCCGCCATGCCGATGGAGGCACAGCCCAGCAGGTATTCGTAGCCGTGCGCCCGCATGTAGCGCGCCAGCCCGGCCCACAGCAGCGCGATGGTGCCGCCGCTGCGATAGTCGGGGTGCACGCAGGATCGCCCCACCTCCACGGCGCGCGCGCGCAGGTGCTGCAAACGCGAGAGGTCGAACTCCGATTCGGAATAGAACCCGCCCAGCGTCGAGGACACGGGCCCCGGGAGGATGCGGTAGGTGCCCACCACCTCTCCGGAGTCGCCGTCGCGCACCAGCAGGTGCTCGCAATGGGGGTCGAAGCCGTCGCGGTCCACCCCCGCCTCGTCGGAAGGCAGGCGCGCGCCCAGCTCGTCGGCGAACACGCGCCAGCGCAGCTTCTGCGCCTCGCGTACTTCGTCCCCGGTGCGGGCCACGGCTACGGTGAGCGCTGGACGGACAGCACGTTCGCTCTGCGCTTCGGGACGCAGCATGACACTCTCCGCGGGGTCTTGAAGACGCCGCGTACGCTATCCCGGAGCGGTGACAGGATCGTTGCCGATCCGTTAAGGATTGGTTAAGGCACGCCCCCTGGGAGCGCTACCAGGGCGCACCGCCGAAGCTCTCGCGGTATTTCGCCTCCAGATCGGCGCGGGTAAAACGATGATTCTGGGCGCCACGGCGCGCGATCTTCAGGGCACCGATGATGGAGGCGATGCGCCCGGTGACGACCCAGTCCAGCCCGTTGACGATGCCGTAGAGCAGTCCGGCGCGGTAGGCATCCCCGCAGCCGGTGGTGTCAACGACAGCCTAGGGCGCTAGGGCGGGAATCTCGAGACGGCGGCCCCGCTCGAACACCAGCGAGCCCTCAGCGCCGCGGGTGACCACCAGCGCCTTCACCCTGCGCGCCAGGTCCTCCACCTTCTCGCCGGTGCGCTCCTCCACCAACCGGGCCTCGTAGTCGTTCAACGTCACGTAGGTGGCCTGGTAGAAGAAACGCAGCAGCTCCTCGCCATCGAACATGGGCAACCCCTGGCCCGGATCGAAGATGAAGGGCACGCCGCCTTCGGCAAACTCGCGGGCGTGCTGAATCATGCCTTCGCGGCCGTCGGGCGCCACGATGCCGAGCTTCACGCCCGGCGCGTCACCCACGTGATTGAGGTGCGAGTGCATCATCGCGCCGGGATGGAAGGCGGTGATCTGATTGTCGTCCAGGTCGGTGGTGATGAACGCCTGGGCGGTGTAGCTGCCGGGCACCTCGCGCACGTGGGTGCGGGCGATGCCCAGAGCATCCAGGCGCGAGGCATACAGGCCGAAGTCCTCGCCCACGGCAGCCATCACCAGGGGCTCGCCGCCGAGCATTTTCAGGGAGTACGCGATGTTGCCCGCGCAGCCGCCGAACTCGCGGCGCATGTCAGGCACCAGGAAGGACACGTTCAGGATGTGAATCTGGTCGGGAAGGATGTGATTCCTGAACCTGTCCTGGAACACCATGATGGTGTCGTAGGCGATGGAACCGCAGATCAGCGTGGACATGTGCGGGCTAAGCCCCTCCGGAAGTGGATGGAAAAAGGTTCAGCGGCTGGCCACGAAGGGGCGGAAACCCATGCGCTTCTCGACGGCCGCAACGGCGGCCTCGGCGGCCGCCCGGTCGCGGTACGGACCGGCCTGCACGCGGAACACGTTGTCGCGGGCGAGCACCGACAGGCTCGCGTCGAGGCCTTCGAGCTCCAGCAGCATCTTGCCGGCAAAGTCCTGGGCGCTGTCCAGGGCGTTGAAGGCGCCAAGCTGGACGTACAGGCCGCGGCCGCCGCTTGCCACCGGCACCTCTTGCGGCGGCACAGGCGGCCGCTTGCCGGCTGCACCGGCGAGCGGCGGCCCATCGCCGGCCCCGGGAATGATGCTGATCACCTCCACCGGCCCGCTGCCGCTGGCCACCAGGTCGAGTTTCCAGGCCGCCACGTAGGACAGGTCGATGAGCCGGTCGCCGTGGAAGGGGCCGCGGTCGTTCACCCGCACCACCACCGAGCGGCCGTTGCGCGCCGAGGTGACGCGTACGTAACTGGGGATGGGTAGCGTGGGGTGGGCGGCGGTCATGGCGTACATGTCGTAGGACTCGCCGCTGGAGGTGGTACGGCCGTGGTAGCGCCGGCCATACCAGCTCGCCGTGCCGCGCGCCGAATACGGCGCCAGCTGGGTCATGGGGGTATAGGTACGCCCCATGGCGGTGTAGGGCCGCTGGGTACGAGGGTTGAGGGGCTCGCGGCGCGGCACAGCGTCGGGTACGGCGGCCAGGTTATCGGGCGGGGAGGCGCCGGGGCCGTCGTCGAGGTAATAGCCGCCGGGGCGGCGAGCACTGCCGGCGGGCCCCGTCGCGGGGGCGGTCGCAGGCGGCGCGGCCGCAGCTTCGACAGGGGGGGCGGTCTGCGGCTGCGCCGCGGGCGGCGGCGTGCGGGAAACGGGCGGCGATGCTGGCCCCGTGCGAATGGGTTGCCCGGCGCAGGCAGCCAGCAACAAGACTGCCGAGAGCACAGCCACGCGAGCAACGGGGGCCGTGCCCGCCGGAGCGGCCTGCGGCAACGTGCGGCTTCTCGCGTGCCGGGTCACGTCTGCACCAGCCGCTTGTGGGTGTGGATGCTCATGAGTATGCCCAGGCCGAAGAGGATGGTGACGGCGGAGGTACCGCCGTAGCTGATGAGCGGCAGGGGCACGCCCACCACCGGCAGGATGCCGCTAACCATGCCCATATTGACGAAGGCGTAGGTGAAGAACGTGAGGGTGATGGCCCCAGCCATGAGGCGCGCGAACAGCGTGGAGGCGTTGGAGGCGATATAGAGCCCGCGGCCAATCACCACCAGCAGCAGCACCAGCAGCAGCAAATTGCCGAACAGCCCGAATTCCTCGGAGAACACGGCAAAGATGAAGTCGGTGGTGCGCTCGGGCACGAAATCAAGCCGCGCCTGGGTGCCGTTCAGCCAGCCCTTTCCGAACACCCCGCCCGAGCCGATGGCGATGCTCGCCTGGATGGTGTGGTAACCCGCGCCGGTGGGGTCCTGCATGGGGTCGAGCAGGGTGAGCACGCGGCGGCGCTGGTAATCGTGCATGACGGCCCACAGCCCGGGCAGCGCGGCGCCGCCCACCACCGCCATGCCCACGATGACCTTCCAGGACAGCCCGGCGAGGAACAGCACAAACAACCCGGCCGCCGCCACCAGCAGGGCTGTGCCCAGGTCGGGCTGGGCCGCGATCAGAAGCACCGGCACGGCCAGCACCAGCGCGCCCACGGCGAAATTGCGGAAATTGAGGATGGCTTCATAGCGGTCGAAGTACCAGGCCAGCATCAGCGGCACGCCGATCTTCATGATCTCCGAGGGCTGGATGCGCGTAACGCCGATGTTGAGCCAGCGCCGTGCGCCATTGCTGATTTCGCCCAACAGCGCCACCGCCACCAGCAGCACCAGGCCAGCCGCGTAAACGGGCACAGCCAGGCGCAGCAGTTGCTGGGGCGCGATGTTGGCGGCAACCCACATGACGGCCAGAGCCACCGAGATGTTCACGACCTGCGCGCCCAGGCGCGTCAGACTCTCTCCCGAGGCGCTGTAGAGGACCACCATGCCCACAGTCAGCAAGGCCCCCACCGCCGCGAGAAGGTAGGGGTCAAGGTGACGGCCCAGACGCACCAGCAGGCGCTCAATCACCGGCAGCCTCCGCCGCAACGGGGTCGCCGGCCCTGGGCGGCTTGCCCTCCTTGCCCAGCAGGACGTAGTCGAACACCGCCCGCGCGATGGGCGCCGCCGCCGAGCCTCCGTGACCGCCGTTCTCCACCAGGATGGCCAGGGCGATCTTCGGGTTGCCCGCTGGCGCGTAGGCGATGTAGAGGGCATGGTCGCGATGCTGCTCGGCCACGCGCGATTCGTCGTACTTCTCATTCTGCTTCATGCCGATCACCTGCGCGGTGCCGGTTTTGCCGGCCACCGCGTAGCCGGCGCCAGCGAAGGCCAGCGCGGCCGTGCCGCCGGGCTTGTTCACGTCCACCATGGCGTCGCGCACCCGGGCGAGGTTCTCGGGTCGGATCGAAAAGGTTTCGAAGGGCTCGGCTTCGATCAAGCGCCGCTCTCCCGACTGGCTGTTCTCCACGGAGCGCACCAGGTGCGGCCGGTACACCACGCCGCTGTTGGCCAGGATGGCGGTGGCGAAGGCGAGCTGCACGGGTGTGGCCAGGTTATAGCCCTGGCCGATGCCCACGGAAATGGTGTCGCCCAGGAACCATCTCTGATTGAAGCGTTTCTGCTTCCAGGCCTGGGAGGGCAGCAATCCTTCCGACTCGCCACCGATGTCGATGCCCGTGGCCTTGCCGAAGCCGAACTGGCCGATGAAGCGGTGCAGGTTGTCGATGCCCAGATCCATTGCCAGGCCGTAGTAGTAGGTGTCACAGGAAATGACGATGGAGCGGTGCAGGTCGACCATGCCGTGGCCGCCAGGCTTCCAGTCGCGGAAGCGATGGGTGGAGCCGGGCAACGAGAAATAGCCCGGATCGGCGATGGTGTGCTGGGACGAGCGCTTGCCCAGTTCCAGGCCCGCCAGGGCCATGAAGGGCTTGAAGGTGGAGCCTGGCGGATAGACGCCCGACAGGGCGCGGTTATTGAGCGGCTTGCCGGAGTCGCTGTTGAGCGCCTCCCAATTGGCCAGGTCGATGCCTTCCACGAACAGGTTGGGATCGAAACCCGGCCGCGACACCAGAGCCAGCACCCCGCCCGTGGCGGGCTCGATCGCCACCAGCGCCCCGCGCCGGTCGCCGAAGGCGCGCTCGGCCACCTCCTGGATCCTCAGGTCGAGGGCCAGTTGCAGATTGTTGCCAGAGACCGGCAGCTGGCGGCGCAGGGTACGCACAGCGCGCCCGCCGGCATCGGTTTCAACCTGCTCGTAGCCGGTGATGCCATGCAGGTCTCGCTCGTAACTCGCCTCCAGCCCTGCCTTGCCGACGTAATCCGCGACAGAGTAGTTCTGCGCCAGCCCCTGTTTCTCGAGCCGCGCCTTGTCGCGCTCGCCCAGGCGGCCGATATGGCCGATCACGTGGGAGGCCAGAGCGCCGTTGGGATAGTGCCGGAACAGGCGGGCGTCGATGAAGGCGCCCGGGAAGCGGTAACGATTGGCGGAAAAACGCGCCACTTCCTCGTCGGTGAGGCGGGTGCGAATGGGCACGGCGTCGAGATCCTGGCGCTCCTCCAGCAGCTTGCGGAACCGGACGCGGTCCTTGGGCTGGATGTCGATCACCTCAGCCAGACCGTCGATAAGGGCATCGAGATCAGGCGCCTCCTTTGGGCTGATCTCGAGGGTGAAGGCCGAGTAGTTGTGGGCCAGCACCGTGCCGCCGCGGTCGAGGATCAGGCCACGGTTGGGCGGTACCGGCAGCACGGAGATGCGGTTGTCCTCGGCCTGGGCGAGGTAGTCCTGGTGGCGCACCACCTGCAGGTAGAAGAAGCGCAGCAGCAGCAGCAGGAAAGCGAACAGCACCAGGCCGGCGCAGATCACGAGGCGCACCTGGAACTGGCGCAAGGCCCTAACCAGATCGCGGATCTCCACGCCGCGCACTCGCGGCCGGAAGCCGGCACGGCTGCGGCGAAGGCTGAATCGCCCAAGCAGACGGGGCAGGGCCGAGGGTGACATGGCGGGTCAGACGTCCTCGGAGGCGCGGGCGCGCAGCGGCACCTTCACCAGCGTGGCCAGCAGCGGCCAGAGCGCGGCAGCCGACAGGCTCGCGCCAAAGAACGCGAAACCCGGGAATTCCTCGCCCCCCGCCAGCCGCACCAGCAATTGCAGGCAGCGCTCGGCCACCAGCAGCA
This sequence comes from Burkholderiales bacterium, assembly GCA_036771335.1. GTDB lineage: Bacteria > Pseudomonadota > Gammaproteobacteria > Burkholderiales. The sequence goes on along the minus strand of DAIPHN010000010.1, from coordinate 12,871 downwards.
CGGCCACGTGCGCGGCCTGGAGACGCAGCGGGAACATTCGTATGCGCCGGTGCAGGAAAATGGCGCCATACATGAGGACCCCGTACGCCAGGGCATGCTGACCCAGCAGAGCCCCGCCGGCCACGTCCATGAGCAGCCCCGCCGCCCAGGCCGTCAGCAGGCCGATGCGGTGCGGCTGGTGCACGCCCCAGTACACCAGCATCAAGGCGACAAAATCAGGCCATGCCCATGCAACCCATCGCGGCAGCGGCGCCAGCTCGAACAGCAGCGCCACCAGCAGGGTGAGGCCCACGTAACCCGCGCGCGCCGGCAGCAGGACTTCCCGGCCCTGGATGTTGTCGCCCAGCGAGGTGCGCTTCATCGCCATCTGGCTCGCGAGCTGGGCTCGGCGGCCTTGGCGGGCTCTTCGAGCGAATTGGGCACGGGCGCGGGCGCGACCGACAGCAGCGCCACGCGGGTATGGCTGGACACCCCGGCCACTGGCGCACAGAAGATGCGGGCGAAGGTGGAAACCGCGTCGCGCTCTATGCCTGTCACCCTAGCAACCGGCAGCCCGGGGGGGTAGACGCCGTCGATACCGGAGGTGACCAGAAGGTCGCCCACCTGGATGTCGGCATTCACGGGAATGAATCGCAGCTCCACCATGCCATCGCGCCCGGTGCCGAAGGTGACGGAACGCTGGCCGGTGCGCACGTTGCTCACCGGCACGGACTGATTCTTGTCGGTGATCAGGGAGACCTCGGCGGCGAGGGGCAACACCCGGGTGATCTGGCCCAGCACGCCTTCGTGGTCGATGACCGCCTGGCCCCTGCTCACGCCGTGCGACGAGCCCTTGTCGATCACCACCTTGCGGCTGAACAGATCGCGGCTCTCGTAGAGCAGTTGCGCGATAGTGGTGGTGCGCTCCGGCGCGGGCCGGGCATCGATGAGGCGTTTGAGGTGGGCCATCTCCGCCTCCATGGCATCGAGCCGCTGCAGGCGCTCGGCGTTGACCAGCGCCTCGCCGCGCAGGCGCTCGTTGTCGCGCCGCAGGCTCGATTGCAGGACGAAGAAATCGCGCACCTGCCCCAGCAGCGCTCCAGGGAAACCGGCGGCTTCCCTGAAGGGATGCACCACCACCGAGAGCGCAGAACGAACCTGCTCGAGCATGCGGAAACGCGCGTCCGCCACCAGAAGGACCACCGACAGCACCGAGACGAGCGCCATGCGCGCATGCAGGCTCGCGCCGCGCCTGAAGATTTGCGGGGCGGCTGCCTGCATCACAAGGGCCACGGGAGAGCCGACAAAGCCCCGTCGCCGCCGGGCGCGGGCCGGGCGCGAGCCGCGCGCTGTGTGGCGCGCCGCGGCGGGCGCGCCCGGCTACTCATTGGTAAAGATGCTCGTCCACTTGTCCATGTTTTCGAGCGCCTTGCCCGAGCCGCGTACCACACAGGTGAGCGGATCATCCGCCACAATCACCGGCAGGCCGGTCTCTTCCATGAGCAGCCGGTGGATGTCGCGCAGCAGCGCCCCGCCGCCGGTGAGCACCATGCCCTTCTCGGCGATGTCGGCGCCCAGTTCCGGCGGGGTCTGCTCGAGGGCCGACTTCACCGCCGAGACGATGCTGTTGAGCGGGGCGGTGAGCGCCTCGAGGATTTCGTTGGAGGACACGGTAAAGCTGCGCGGGATACCCTCTGCGAGGTTGCGCCCCTTGACCTCCTTCTCGCGCACCTCGGAGCCGGGGAAGGCGGAGCCGATATCTTTCTTGATTTCCTCGGCGGTGCTCTCGCCGATCAGCATGCCGTAGTTGCGGCGGATGTAGTTGATGATGGCCTCGTCGAACTTGTCGCCGCCCACGCGCACCGAGGCTGCGTAGACAATGCCGCCCAGGGAAATGACCCCCACCTCGGTGGTGCCGCCGCCGATGTCCACCACCATGGAGCCAGTGGCCTCGGAGACCGGCAGGCCGGCGCCGATGGCCGCCGCCATGGGCTCCTCGATGAGTTCCACCTTGCGGGCTCCGGCGCCGAAGGCCGACTCGCGAATCGCGCGGCGCTCCACCTGGGTGGAACCGCAAGGCACGCAGATAACGATGCGCGGCTGCGGGCTGAACAGGCGCGCGTCGTGAACCTTCTTGATGAACTGCTTGAGCATCTGCTCTGTCACCCTGAAGTCGGCGATCACGCCGTCCTTCATGGGGCGGATGGCGGCGATGTTGCCCGGCGTGCGCCCTAGCATCTGCTTGGCCGCCAGCCCCACCTGCTCGATCACCTTCTTGCCGTTCGGACCATCCTGGCGGATCGCCACCACCGACGGCTCGTTTAGCACGATCCCCTGTCCGCGGACGTAGATGAGCGTGTTGGCGGTGCCGAGGTCGATGGCGAGGTCGTATGAGAAATAGCCGGAGCGGAATCCGAACATCGAAAGAGCCTCGAGAAAGGAGGAGAGGAGCAACTTTGGGGGGGGCTGGAACGCGGCGGCAGGCGTGCGCGGTGCTGCTCCCTGATGGCCCACTATGGTAACTTACGGCGCTTCCTCGGACCAAGCCCGGGGGCTGCTTCCAGGTCACTTTCCAACGGAATTTTCATGGCGCTCAACCCGGCCGATGTGGCCCGCATCGCTCATCTCGCCCGCATCGAAATCACCGACACGGAGGCCGCACGCACGCTGGCGCAGCTGAATGACATCTTCGCCCTGATCGAGCGCATGCGCGCGGTGGACACCGCCGGAATAGAGCCCATGGCCCACCCGCTGGGCGGCGCGCAGAGGCTGCGCGAGGATGCGGTCACTGAGCCTGACGTGCGCGAGGCGGCGCTGCGCAACGCCCCGGCCGCGCGGGAGGGGCTGTTTCTGGTGCCGCGGGTCATCGAGTGAGCATGCCGCCGCCCTTTTCTAGCCCGGCGGCGGGCGGCCGCGCCGCGGGGAGCCGCCCTTGAGCGCCCTGCACCACGCGAGCCTTGGTCAGCTCTCCCGTCTGCTCGCTCGCCGCGAGGTTTCGGCCGAGGAGCTGGCTAGGCTCTACCTGGACCGCATGGCGACTCACCGGGCGCTGAACGCCTTCCTGGACGTACGCCCGGAGGTGACGCTGGCCCAGGCGCGGGCCGCCGATGCGCGCATCGCCGGCGGCGGGGCGGGCCCGCTCACGGGCGTGCCCATCGCCCACAAGGACATCTTCGTCACCCGCGACTTCGCCTCCACCGCCGGCTCCCGGATGCTGGAGGGCTACATGAGCCCCTTCGACGCCACGGTGGTGGCGCAGCTGGCCGCGGCGGGCATGGTGACGCTGGGCAAGCTCAACTGCGACGAGTTCGCCATGGGCTCGTCCAACGAGAACAGCGCCTTCGGTTGCGTGCTAAACCCCTGGGACCGGAAGGCCGTGCCAGGCGGCAGTTCCGGGGGCTCGTCGGCGGCCGTGGCCGCCCGCATCGCCCCGGTGGCCACCGCCACGGACACCGGCGGCTCCATACGCGAGCCGGCCGCCTTCACCGGAGTGACTGGGGTGAAGCCCACCTACGGCCGGCCCTCGCGCTGGGGCATGATCGCCTTCGCATCCAGCCTGGATACCGCCGGCCTTATCACCCTCACTGCCGAGGACGCCGCCCTGGTGCTGGGCGCCATGACCGGCTTCGACCCTCGCGACTCCACCAGCGTGGAGCGCCCGGCCGAGGACTACTCCCGAGCGCTGCACACGCCCGTGGCGGGCCTGCGCATCGGCGTGCCGAAGGAGTTTTTCGGGGAAGGCCTGCAGCCCGACGTGGAAGCTGCGGTGCGCGCTGCCTTGGCGCAGTTTGAGGCCCTGGGCGCCACCCTGGTGGAGATCTCCCTGCCCAATGCGCATCTGGGCATCCCGGTCTACTACGTTGTGGCGCCGGCGGAGTGCTCCAGCAACCTTTCGCGCTTCGACGGCGTGCGCTACGGCCACCGGGCCGCGGACTATGCCGACCTGGCGGACATGGTGAAGAAGTCCCGCGCGCAGGGGCTGGGCGCGGAGCCCAAGCGCCGCATCCTGGTGGGCACCTACGTGCTGTCCCACGGCTATTACGACGCCTACTACCTGAAGGCGCAGCAGGTTCGCCGGCTCATCGCCCGGGACTTCGCCAGCGCGTTCGAGCGGTGCGATCTGATTGCCGGGCCCGTAACGACGAGCGTGGCGTTCGACTTCGGCGAAAAGGCCGCCGATCCAACCGCCATGTACCTGTCCGACCTGTACACCATCCCTGGCAGTCTGGCGGGCATCCCCAGCATGAGCATTCCTTGCGGCTTCGGCGCCAAGGGCCGGCCGGTGGGGTTGCAACTCATGGCCAGCCACTTCGACGAGGCGCGCATGCTGGGCGCAGCCCACCAGTACCAGATGGCTACCGACTGGCACACCCGCGTGCCGGCGGGCTGCTGAGGGGGGCGACGGCATGCAATGGGAGCTGGTGATCGGCCTGGAGACCCACGCGCAGCTGTCTACGGTCTCGAAGATCTTTTCCGGCGCCGCCACGGCCTTCGGCGCACCGCCCAACACGCAGGCGAGCGTGGTCGACCTGGCACTGCCCGGCGTGCTGCCGGTGCTCAACCGCGGCGCGGTGGAGCGCGCCATCCGCTTCGGCCTCGCGGTGGGGGCCACGGTGAACCGTCGCTCCGTCTTCGCCCGCAAGAACTACTTTTATCCCGACCTCCCCAAGGGCTACCAGATCAGCCAGTACGAGATCCCCGTGGTGCAGGGCGGCGGACTCGCCATCCGCACCGAGGCGGGCGAGAAGTTCGTTCGCCTCACCCGCGCCCACCTGGAAGAGGACGCGGGCAAGTCCCTGCACGAGGACTTCCACGGCATGTCGGGCATCGACCTCAACCGCGCCGGGACGCCGCTGCTTGAGATCGTCTCCGAGCCCGATCTGCGTTCCACAGCCGAGGCCGTGGCCTACGCACGGACCCTGCACGCCCTGGTGCGCTGGATCGGCATCTGCGACGGCAACATGCAGGAGGGCTCGTTTCGCTGCGACGCCAACGTCTCGGTGCGTCCGCTGGGCAGCCAGACCCTGGGCACGCGCTGCGAGATCAAGAACCTCAACTCGTTCCGCTTCCTGGAACAGGCCATTCGCTTCGAGGCGGCGCGCCAGATCGAACTCATCGAGGACGGCGGCACAGTGGTTCAGGAGACGCGCCTGTACGACCCCGAGCGCGACCAGACGCGCGCCATGCTCTCCAAAGATGATGCCCAGGACTACCGCTACTTCCCTGATCCCGACCTGCTGCCCGTGGAGATCGCCGACGGGTGGATCGAGAATATCCGTGCCGGGATGCCCGAGCTGCCCGGGGCCATGCGGGCGCGCTTCACCGCCGAGCACGGCCTGCCCGCCCAGGATGCCGCCGCCCTTACGGCCAGCCGCGAACTGGCCGACTACTTCACCGCGCTGGTGGCGCAGCTTCCCGGCGAAGCGAAGCTCGCCGCCAACTGGCTGATGGGCGAGGTTTCCGCGCGCCTGAACCGCGCCGACGTCGGCATCGAGGCCGCGCCCGTGCAGCCAGCCGCCCTGGCCGGGCTGCTGCGTCGCATCAAGGACGGCACTCTCTCGGGCAAGATGGCCAGGGAAGTGTTCGACGCCATGTGGGCCGGGGAGGGCGAGGCCGACCACATCGTCGCGACCCGGGGTCTGCAGCAGATCTCGGACACGGGCGAACTGGAACATATCCTGGACGATGTGCTGGCCGCCAACCCCAAGTCGGTGGAGGAATTCCGCGCCGGCAAGGAAAAGGCCTTCAACGCACTGGTGGGCCAGGCCATGAAGGCCTCGCGCGGCAAGGCAAATCCCGCGCAGGTCAACGATATCCTGAGGCGCAAGCTTGGCCGCTGACGTGGCGGCAGCGACCGGACGCCGCGGTCGGGACAGGCGAGGCGCTGGCTAAGGAGTCTTCGCAGCGCCGCCAGCTGAAGCCGCTGAGTCCATGAGTTCGCGATAGCGCGCTTTCTGGGCGGCGTATTTCTCGCGGATCTGTTCGATCTCTGCCTGCTTGGCCTTCTGCTGTTCCAGCAGCGCCTCCAACGCCTTGTCGTTTGCGGAAATTTCCGAAACAAGCGCTGGGGGCACCGGCTTTCCCGCCTTCACCAGGGCCTGTTTTTCGACGCGCAAGGTTTCGACGCGCTGCCTCGCTGTGTTGATACGCGGGTCGAAGCTCTCCAAGACCTGCTGTGGAAAAGCGATGTTGCGGTCGCGCGCCAGGTCGATTTCGGACTCGTTGGTATAGGTGTCCAGAAGCGCCTTGTCGCGGCGCGCTGCCTCGGTGAGGCGCCTTTCCTCCGCCTGCTTGCGGCCCGATTCCTCTTCAAACTGGCGCTTTTTCTCCGCCTGCGCCTCGTTCCTGCGCAGCACCCGTCCTCGCCGGTCGATCTCCACGTTGGCCCGGTCGCGATACTGGAGCGGGATGGATTCCGAATAATGCACCTGGCCGTTTTCGTCCACCCATTTGTAAAGCTTGGCAGCGCCGGCCCCTGCGGTCGCGCCCGCGACGAGGATGCTGATCAACGGGAAACGCCACAACCAGGCCGAGCCCAACCCGATCATGTACGGATCCCGTAACTTCGGCGGTACTCCAGGATTCCTTGCAGGTAGGAAGCCAGCTCGGGCAGTTCCGACAGAGTGTCGATCACGTTCTCGAGACGACAGATGGCATGCACCGGAATCCCATACCTCGCTTGCACTTCCTCGGCTGCCGAAAGGCTTTCCTGGCCCCGCTCCTGGCGATCGAGCGCGCTGCCCACGCCCGAGGGCGTGGCCCCGGCCGAACGGATGATCTCCACCGACTCGCGTACCGAGGTCCCGGCCGAGATGACATCGTCCACGATCATCACCTTCCCATTCAGCGCGGCACCCACTATGACCCCGCCTTCGCCGTGGTCTTTGGCTTCCTTGCGGTTGAAGGCGAAGGGAACATTGTGCCCCGCCTCGGCCAGCGCGATAGCCGTGGCCGCCGCCAGCGGGATGCCCTTGTAGGCCGGCCCGAAGAGCATGTCGAAGCGGGCTCCCTCGGCCAGCAGGGCCTGCGCATAAAATACACCCAGCCGCCCCAAGCTGGCACCGTCGTTGAACAGCCCAGCGTTGAAAAAATAGGGCGACAACCGGCCGGCCTTGGTCTTGAATTCCCCGAACAGCAGCACTCTGGTGTCGAGCGCGAAGCGCACGAATTCGCGGCGGAACTCCTCGCCCTGACCGCTCTCATCCCGTTTCTTTTTCATGTTCCGTCTCATCAACGCGAATCTGAATGGCATCCGCTCGGCGGCGTCCAAGGGGTTCTTCGACTGGATGTCAGCACAGGGCGCGGACGTAGTTTGCGTCCAGGAGCTCAAGGCGCAGCCCGAAGATCTCACCGCGGCCATGCTCCGGCCGGCGGGGTATGCTGGCGAATTCCAGTGTGCCAGCCGCAAAGGTTACAGCGGTGTGGGCCTGTACTGGCGCCGGGCACCCGACCGCGTGGTGCGGAGCGTTGGCATCGCCGACATCGACGCCGAGGGCCGTTTCCTGCGGGCCGACTTCGGCGAGCTCTCGGTGGTGTCGCTGTACGTCCCCTCCGGCTCCAGCTCGCCGGAGCGACTGGCCATCAAGCTCTCGTTCCTGGAGCGGTTCATCCCGACACTGCACGCGCTGGCGGCATCCGGCCGTCACGTGGTGCTGTGCGGCGACTGGAACATCGCCCACAGGCCCATCGACCTGGAGAACTGGCGTTCGAACCAGAAAAACCCCGGCTTCCTGCCGGAGGAGCGCGCCTGGCTCGACGGCGTGCTCGACATCCTGGGCTATGTGGACGCCTTTCGCCGGGTTGATGACCGCCCGCGGCAATACACCTGGTGGTCGAACCGCGGCCAGGCGTGGGCGAAGAACGTGGGCTGGCGCCTGGACTATCAGTTGGCCACGCCCGCGTTCGCGATCCTGGCGCGGCGCGCCGACATCTACAGGGAGCGTCGCTTCTCCGACCACGCGCCGCTCACGATCGACTACGACTACACCCTCTAGGCCGGGATGCACGGGCACGCGCCCAGCTAGGGCCCATCGGCGCGTTCGCGGGGCGGCGCTTCAGCGTTCCACGGCGCCACCTTCACCAGCAGCACCATGCCGGGGATAGCCAGCAGCATGCACAGCCAGAAGAACGACGGCCATCCCAGCCAGCCCACCAGCCAGCCGGTGGCCGCGTTCAGGAAGGTGCGCGGCACGGCGGCCAGGCTGGTGAACAGGGCGAACTGGGTGGCGGTGAAGGCCGGGCTGGTGGTGCGCGCGATGTAGGCCACGAAGGCCGCCGTACCCACGCCCACGCCCACCGCCTCGGCACCGATCACCACGGCCAGCAACGCCCGCTCGGACGCGCCCACGGACACGAAGGGCCCCGTGACGGCCAGCCACAGGAAGCCGGCGATGGTCACGTACTGCACCACGCCGAAAATCCACAGGGCCCGGTTGATGCCGAGCCGCACCATCCAGAGGCCGCCCAGCAGGCCGCCGGCGATGCTCGGCCACAGTCCGGCATTCTTGGCGATCACGCCGATGTCCGACTTGCTGTAGCCCATGTCCAGGTAGAAGGGCGTGGCCAGCGCCGTGGCCATGCTGTCGCCAAGCTTGTAGAGGAAGATGAAACCCAGCACCAGCAACGCATGGCCCCAGCCTGCCCGGCCGAGGAACTCGCGGAAGGGCTCCACCACCGCCTCGCCCAGGCTGCGCGGCCGCCCGGCCGCGGCAGCCGGGTCGGCCCCCACCCGCGCCCTGAACGCGCCGGGCAGCATGAAGGCCGCCGTCACCGCGAACACGGCCGGCCAGGGCAGGCGATCCGCGAGGATCAGCGACAGCGACCCGGGTATCAGGCCCGCCACGCGGTAGGCGTTCACGTGCACCGAGTTGCCGAGCCCGAGTTCCGCGTCGGAGAGGATCTCGCGCCGGTAGGCATCCAGCACGATGTCCTGGGTGGCGCTCAGGAAGGCGAGCCCGGTGGCCACCCACACCACCAGCTCCAGGTCGCGCCCCGGGGAGAGCGAACCCATGCCGGCGATGGCGGCCAGCAGCCCGGCCTGGGTGACGAGCATCCAGCCCCGCCGTCGCCCGAGCCACGGCAGCGCGTAGCGGTCGAGCAGTGGCGCCCACAGGAACTTCCAGGTGTAGGGAAACTGGATCAGCGCCATGGCGCCGATGGTCTTGAGGCTGATGCCCTCCGTGCGCAACCACGCGGGCACGAGGTTGAGCAGCACGTAAAGCGGCAGGCCGGAACTGAAGCCGGTGAACACACAGATCGCCATGCGGCGCGTGAACAGCGCCTGGGCGAGCGAGGGCCTGGCGCCGACCCCGGCGCCAGGCTCAGGGCTGGACGGGAGCGCCACCGCCGCAGCGGTCCAGCCGGTACACGGCCATGGCGCCGAGAAGGTTGTGGGCCGCCGAAACGGAGCGGCCCGCCGTGAGCACCACTCGGTCGAGGATACGCACGCCGTGGCCGCGGCAGAAACCCTCGAAGTCGGCGATGGTGAAGAGATGGATGTTGGGCGTGTCGTACCACTGGTAGGGCAGCTCGGACGACACCGGCATGCGTCCGGCCATCAGCTGCGCCCGCACGCGCCAGTAGCCGAAGTTGGGAAAGCTCACTATGCCCTCGCGCCCCACTCGGAGAATCTCCTTCACGATGCGTTCGGTGTGCTTCATGGCCTGCAGGGTCTGCGACAGGATCACGTAATCGAAGCTGCCGGTCTCGAAGACATTCAGGCCGGCCTCCAAGTCGCTCTGGATCACGTTCACGCCGTTGCGGGCGCAGGCCAGCACGTTGTCGTCGGCGATGTCCACGCCGTAGCCGGTGGCCTGCCGCGCCTCGCGCAGGAAACGCAGCAGCGAGCCGTCTCCGCAACCCAGGTCGAGCACGTGCGCGCCAGGCTTCACCCAGGCGGCGATAGCGTCGAAGTCGGGGCGGCGCGGCAGGGCGGCGCTCATGCGGGCACCTGGTCCAGGGTGGCGCGGATAAGCGCGTGGTAGCGCGCATCGTCCATGAGAAAGGCGTCGTGGCCGTGAGGCGCGTCGATCTCGGCGTAGGTCACCTCGCGGCGCGTGTCGAGCAGCGCCTTGACGATCTCGCGCGAGCGCGCTGGCGAGAAACGCCAGTCGGAGGTGAAGCTCACCACCAGGAAGCGCGCCCGGGCGCCGGCCAGCGCCGCCGCCAGGTTGCCGCCGTGGGCCAGCGCCGGGTCGAAGTAGTCAAGCGCCTTGGTGATGCGCAGATAGGTGTTGGCATCGAAGTAACCGGAGAACTTGTCGCCCTGGTGGCGCAGGTAGGACTCGATCTGAAAGTCCGCGTCGAAGCCGAACTTGAGCTTGCCCTCGCGCAGCTCGCGGCCGAACTTCTCCGCCATGGCGTCGTCGGACAGGTAGGTGATGTGGCCGAGCATGCGCGCCAGGCGAAGACCACGGCGGGGAACCACGCCGTGGGCGTAATAGTCGCCGCCATGGAAGTCAGGGTCGGTGGTGATGGCCTGGCGAGCCACTTCGTTGAAGGCGATGTTCTGGGCCGAGAGCCGCGGCGCCGCCGCCACGACGATGGCGAGCCCCACCCGGCCAGGGTGCGCGATGGTCCACTGCAGGGCCTGCATGCCGCCCAGGCTGCCGCCGATGACCGCGGCGAACCGCTCGATGCCCAGGCGGGTGGCCAGCCTCGACTGGGCCTCCACCCAGTCCTCCACCGTCACCACGGGAAAACTCGCGCCCCAGGGACGCCCCGTAGCGGGGTTGACGGTCGCCGGGCCCGTGGAACCGTGGCAGCCGCCGAGGTTGTTCACGCCCACGACGAAGAAGCGATCTGTGTCCACGGGCTTGCCGGGGCCGATGAGATTGTCCCACCAGCCCACGTTGCGTTCGTCGCCTTCGTACCATCCGGCCACGTGGTGGGACGCGTTGAGGGCGTGGCACACGAGTATGGCGTTGGAGCGCGCGGCGTTGAGACAACCATAGGTCTCGTAGCGCAGCGAATAGGCGGGCATCACCGCGCCGCTCTTGAGGGGGAGCGGTTCGTGGAACGCCATGTCCCCTGGCGCCACCACACCCACGCTTCCGGGCAGGAGGCTCATGGCTCAGCCGGCATCGAAGGTGGAGGACGGCCGCAGCGCCTGCACGCGGCGCAATACCTGGAGCACGGCGTCGCTCTGCATGTCCCTGAACAACAGCTGGGCCTCGGCCTCACGGGCGAGCGCCTGCGTGTCATCGTAGGGAAGATCGCGCAGCAATGTCACCTCCTCGGTTGGCAGCCAGTCCCTGCCCTTGCCGTCGTGCACCTTGAAGGCGACGCGGTAGCGCAACTGGAACTCGCGTACACGGCCACCGCCCGAGACCGCCAGGATCACGCGCTCCTGCACCTCTCCCAGAAGGGAGAGAACGGCCTGCGCATCCTCCGGGCGCTCCACTAGCCTGGTGGACGTGCTGCGCTCCACGGCGCGCTTGAGCTGCCCGGCGAAGGACGAGAACTCCATGCCATCCACGTACAGGGACTCGAAGGGCAGGTCGGCGCGCCCGCGCATCTGGAAACCACAGGCCGCCACCAGCGCCACCGCTGGCATCGCGAGCAAGGCGCGCCGTCTCACCGCTGCTCAGACCACCACGTTGACCAGACGGCCCGGCACCACAACCACCTTCCTGGGCGCCGCTCCGTTGGTGAACTTGAGCACGCTCGGGCTGGCCAGCGCGGCGTGCTCGATGACCTCGCGCGCCGCGTCGCGCGCCACCAGAAGGCTGCCGCGAAGCTTGCCGTTGACCTGCAACACCAGCTCGATCTCGTCCCTCAACAGCGCCGCTTGGTCCACCTCCGGCCAGGGTGCGAGCGTGATGTCCGAACCGTAGTCCAGCCCCCCCCACAGCACGTGCGCGAGATGGGGCGTTACCGGGTAGAGCACTCGCAACAGCACCCCAAGGCCTTCACGCAAGGCCGCGGCGCTGGCCTGGCCAGCAGCCTCCTGCAGGGCGTTGAGCAGCTTCATGGCGGCCGAGGCCACGGTATTGAACTGCTTGCGCTCCATGTCGTAGCTGGCCTGGCCCAGCAGGGCATGCACTTCCCGGCGCAGGGCGGCATCGCGCGGCTCGAAGCCGCCGCCCGCCGCGCGCCGCGCGCCGCCGTGCTCCTGGGCGAAGTTCCACACCCTGCGCAGGAAGCGATAGGAGCCCTCCACACCGCTGTCCGACCACTCCAGAGTCTGCTCTGGCGGACTGGTGAACATCATGAAGAAGCGCGCCGTGTCGGCGCCGTACTGTTCGATGAGGGCCTGCGGATCCACGCCGTTGTTCTTGGACTTGGACATGGTGCCGATGCCGGCGGACTCCACAGGCAAGCCGTCGGCACGCAGTTTCAGGCCCGTGCGCGCACCCTTGTCATCCACCACCGTCTCCACCTCGGCGGGGTTGAAGTAGATGCGCCGCGGGCCTTCGCGCCGGAAGAAGATCTCGTTGAGCACCATGCCCTGGGTGAGCAGGTTGGCGAAAGGCTCGTCGATGGTCACGAGCCCCAGGTCGCGCATCACCTTGGTCCAGAAGCGCGAATACAGCAGGTGCAGGATGGCGTGCTCGATGCCGCCGATGTACTGGTCCACGGGTAGCCAGTAGTCCACGCGCGGGTCCACCATGGCGCTGGCGTTGTCCGGGCACGCGTAGCGCAGGTAGTACCAGGACGAATCCACGAAGGTGTCCATGGTGTCGGTTTCGCGCCGCGCAGGCTTGCCGCAGGTCGGGCATGGCACTTTGAGGAAGTCGCTGCGCCGGTTAAGGGGGTTGCCGCTGCCGTCTGGCACGCAGTCCTCCGGCAGCACCACCGGAAGCTGGTGGTCGGGCACCGGCACGACGCCGCAGGCCTCGCAGTGGATGAGCGGGATGGGCGTACCCCAGTAGCGCTGGCGCGAGATGCCCCA
>DAIPHN010000009.1:0-32570 GCA_036771335.1 Burkholderiales bacterium | reverse complement strand
AGTGTAGTCCGGGCGATGTCTCGTGTATACTCCCGTTTTGGGCTACGCGGCGGTCCCTGAACTGGAGCGCCTCCGCTGGGGCTAGGTGGTGGCTGCCTATCTGGCCGGGCGAGGCTCGCTGGTGGGGCTGGTGACCATCATGGATGTCCGCCACCCTCTCACACCTCTGGACGTGCAACTGCTGGACTGGTTCTTGCCCGCTGGCAAACCGGTGCATATTCTCCTCACGAAGGCGGACAAGCTGACCCGCAACGAGGCGAATCGTCAACTGACGGTGGTCAGGAAAGCCCTGGAGTTGCGACCAGGCGAGGCGTCCGTGCAACTGTTCTCGAGCCTTGACCGCCAGGGCGTCGAGGCCGCGCGAGATAAGCTGTCGGGCTGGCTGGAGTTAAACCCCAAAGAAAAACCCCCGGCAGGAAACGAATCCAGCCGGGGGTGAAGGCCTTGTGCTAGGCGCCCGCTCAGGGAGTCGAAGCGGGAGACGTTACCGTCCGCAGTTTGAGAACCTCCAGGTTGGACAGAAGTTCCGTCGAGCCAGCATCGCCTCGCTCTTTTCCCAAACCAGGGCAGCAACCGGCCATCCGCCGAGGCTGCCCATCCTCTGGAACACCGTCTCCGCCATGACTCCCCTCGGCCGCTTTCCCCATAGACGCATGCGCCGCAATCGCCGCGATGCTTTTTCGCGCCGCCTGGTACGTGAGCACGTGCTCACATCGAACGACCTCATCTACCCTGTCTTTGTCATCGACGGCGAGAATCGGACCGAGCCGGTGAACTCCATGCCAGGGGTGGAGCGGATGACCATCGATCGTTTGCTAAGCGTGGCGGAACGCTGTCTTTCCCTCGGCGTGCCCGCCCTTGCCGTGTTTCCCGTGGTGGATGCCGCTTTCAAGACCAAGGACGCCGAGGAGGCGTTTAACGAGCACGGCCTGGTGCCGCGGACGGTTTCGGCGCTCAAGCGGCGGTTCCCGGAACTGGGCGTCATCACCGATATCGCGCTCGACCCGTACACCAGCCACGGGCAGGATGGTCTGATCGATGGAAGCGGTTATGTGCTCAACGACGAGACGGTTACCGCGCTGATGCGCCAGGCCGCATGTCACGCGGCCGCCGGGGTCGATATCGTGGCTCCCTCCGACATGATGGATGGGCGAATCGGCGCTATCCGGAACCATCTTGATGCTGCTGGACACCAGCGCGTGCGCATCATGGCCTACGCCGCGAAGTACGCGTCCAGCTTCTACGGGCCGTTTCGGGATGCGGTCGGCTCCGCCGGAAACCTCGGTAAGGGGTCCAAGCACACCTACCAGATGGACCCGGGCAACGGCGGTGAGGCCTTGTGGGAGGTGGGCCTCGACCTTGAGGAGGGGGCGGACATGGTGATGGTGAAGCCGGGCATGCCCTACCTCGATGTGGTGCGGCGGGTGAAGGATGCCTTCGGCTGCCCCACGTTCGCCTACCAGGTGAGCGGCGAGTACGCCATGCTCAAGGCGGCTGCGGCGAACGGCTGGATCGACGAGCGCGACTGCGCGCTGGAGGCGCTGCTCGGGTTCAAGCGCGCCGGCGCTGACGGAGTGCTCACCTACTTCGCCCTGGATGCCGCCGCTTGGATGAAGACCGGGGGGAGCGTTGCGTGGCAACCGTGAGCCCCCGGGGGACATTCTTCGTTGCCTTCCTTGGCCCACAGGTTGCCCTCCGGCCCCATGACATGACACTGGGGCAGCGTTCCGGCCTGAGTGGCAACATTCATGAACAGGCGGGCCGTGCGCCTGCTTGGTGGGCCGTTTCTCGGCCGCATCTTCGATAGGCTGGATTGCGCACCATGAGGCTGGCGGAAAATCCGCCGGCCTCGCCAAGATCGAACCGGGCATCATGAAGTCTCGCGCCCGCCTTCAAGATCGCAGTATCCGCACCGACGGGCAGGAGCACATCGCCGAGACCAATGTCGGCCACATCGTTATCCATCAGACCTCCTGGCAGCGCAAACCGAGAGGGCGCGGGTCTAGGCTGGAATGATGTCCCTCCTGAGGTGCCCGCGGCGCTGAAACGTGAGCGCAGTGTCCGGCATAAAATGCCCTTTCCTCCCATGGCATGCCGTACGCACAGAATTCCAGACAGGCTCCCGGTCGCAAATGTGCGGAGTTGGGCTGGGTCCCCACCCTGTCCCGGAAGGCGACGAACCACACCCTCGTCCTTTGATCGGGTGTGCGCAGTTTCGTCCTCTTTCCCCGCCCCGAGGAACACCTCGCCTCTCTGGCGACCCAAGGCAACGATCGTCGTATCGGCAGGAGCCGTCCTTCGTTTCACTGGGGCGCAACCATCTCCCCAGCCTGCATGGCGGCTCTCAGGATGAACGCCGGTCCAAGCCCGAGCCGAAAGTGAAGCGCTCGCCGTTGCGCCGCGTCGTGGTCATGGGCGCGCCGCGTCCGAGCGCCCGACCCCCGGGCTGGCGAGCACTTGATCCAGACGGCTTCGTTCGATGGGCCTGCCTTCAACAGTGGCTCGCACCGGGTGGCGAAGGTCTCCGATCTGAAAGACATAAAGCGATACCGCCGCGTCCTCCCGGTCGAGATCGAAAACCGGCACGGATCGCAGCTCGTTGCCCGCCCAGAAGCGGGCCTCACGGGCGCGATAGGCCTGCTTGCCGTTCAGAAGAAACAGCTCCACTTCCTTCCCGTCGTCGGCGAACAGATGCAACTCCACGTGAGTGTGGCGACCGGCAGTACCTGCGAGTACGGCGCCGGTGAGGTGCGGGTCAAAGCGAGCAAGGGATCGCATCATCCGCGCCGCAGCTTCGCGCAAGCGGGCCAGATGCCGCGGTTGCTCGTCGGCTTGGTAGAGCGCCTGGTAGGTGCGAAGGGCCGCTTCCAGTTCGATGTTGTCGGGCAGGTTTCGCGTCTCTAAGGCGCCTAGTTGACGCGCCGCCTTGCGTTTTGCGGCGCCGTAATCATCCAGCCCATCTTCAGCTATCAGCCGCGCGGCGAGTTGCGCGATGCGGGCTCGCATCTGCCGGTTAGCCCCGTGGAAGTCTCGGGTCATGTGTCGCAGTTCAGTAGACCTGATTGTCGAGCTCATCGAGAGAACTCGGCTTTCCCGCGCCGCTGTCCTCGGGTGGCAGGTATTCGTGGAAGAAGAAGTCCGTGATTCGGTTGGGAGAGCGGCTATCGCGCAGCCCGGTCTCCGGGTTGATGGTTGCGGCCACCACGCCCTCGGGCACGCTCCAGGGCTGCTCAGGCGCCCCCTTCAAGGCTGCATCCATGAACGAAATCCAGATCGGTAGCGCCGCTTGCGCACCGGTTTCGCCGCTTCCCAATGACCGCGGTGTGTCGAATCCCACCCAGGCGACGGCGGCAAGGTGCGGCGCATAGCCTGCAAACCACGCATCCACCTGCTCGTTGGTCGTGCCAGTCTTGCCGGCGAGGTCGTTTCGGCCCAGAGCGCGGGCTTTCGACGCGGTACCGGCGCGCACGACGTCCTGCATGATGCTGGTCATCACGAACGCATTACGCACGTCGATTACACGGGGTGCGCCGTTGGCTGCAGTGATTGGCTGCGCGCGAAAGAGCACGTTGCCGCGGTAGTCCTCGATGCGGTCGATGAAGTACGGCTGGACAAGGAAACCGCCATTGGCAAACACCGAATACGCGCTGGCCATCTGTAACACCGTGACCGACCCCGCGCCCAGAGCCATCGTAAGGTAAGGCGGGATGGTGTTCTGATCGAAACCGAACCGCGCCACGAAATCCTGAGCGTATTGCGGTCCGATGGACTGGAGAATACGGATCGACACCAGGTTCTTGGATTTCGTGAGCGCGGCGCGAAGACGCATGGGACCTTCGAACGCGCCGTCGAAGTTCTTTGGCTCCCAGGCCGAGGACCCCGTCTCGGCGGCGTCGAAACTCAGCGGGGCATCGTTGATGACGGTTGCGGGGGTGAAGCCCTTCTCCAGCGCAGCGGAGTAGACGAAGGGCTTGAATGTTGAGCCGGGCTGGCGCCAGGCCTGGGTGACGTGGTTGAATTTGCTGCGCTGGAAGTCGAACCCGCCCACCAAGGCGCGTATTGCCCCGGTCGGCGGGTCCAGCGCCACGAACCCGGCTTCCACCTGGGGCAGTTGCGCGATCTGCCAAGCGCCGGCCGCGTCCTTCTGCAAGCGGATCAAGGCGCCGGGTTGCAGCCGGCGCGCCGGGGCTGCCTTGTCGCCCAACATGCGTGCGGCGAACTTAAGGCCATCCCCGGAAACCTCCACTGGGCCCAGGCCCTTGACATGGGCCTTCACCATCTTGACATCCGCTGAGAGCACGATTCCCGGAAGGATGTCGTCGCTTTCCGACTCATCCGCCAAGACGTCGTCAAGGGTTTCCTCGGAACCGGGGCGCGGCAGCGGCAGGACTGTCTCCGCGCCGCGGTACCCCTGGCGACGGTCATAGTCGAGTAGGCCCTTGCGAACCGCGGCATAGGCGGCGTCTTGCTCGCGCACGCGCACGGTCGTGAAAACGCGGTAGCCGCGGCCGTACGCTTCCTCCTGGTATCGGTCGAAAAGCGCTTTTCTCACCATCTCCGTCAGAAAGTCGGCGCGGGTGGAGAAACTCTGCGCCTGTGTCTGGACAAGGAGACTTTCCTTCACCGCCGCTTCCTGCTGGACAGCGGTGATCATTCCCAAATCCCGCATACGGCGAAGCACATACTGCTGACGCAGCTTGCTGCGACCAAAGTTCACCACCGGGTTGGAGCGAGACGGCGCCTTAGGCAGGCCGGCGAGCAATGCAGCTTCGGCGAGGCTCACCTTTTCCAGCGGCTTCGCGAAGTAGGTCTGGGACGCGGCCGCGAATCCGTAGGCGCGCTGGCCCAGGTATATCTGGTTGACATAGAGTTGAAAAATCTCGTCCTTGCTCAGATTGCGCTCGATCTTGAAGGCCAGCAGCGCCTCGTTGAACTTGCGGGTGAAGGTCTTCTCGGAGGACAGAAAGAAGTTGCGCGCCACTTGCATGGTGATGGTGCTGGCCCCTTGCCGCGCACCACCGTGAAGAAGGTTCGACAGCATGGCACGCGCAACTCCCACATAGTCGATGCCACCGTGCTGGTAGAAGCGTTCGTCTTCGGCCGCGAGAATAGCGTCACGCATGACCGCAGGAACGTCGGCGATTTTCACCAGCGCTCGGCGCTCCTCGCCAAACTCCCCGATCAACAGTCCTTCAGCGCTGTACACTCGAAGCGGTACTTTCGGCTGATAATCGGTGAGGGTTTCGAGTGACGGAAGCTTGGAGTACGCCAAGACAACTGCGTAGGCCGCAAGCAAAATCCCCGCCACAATCGCGGCGGCCGAAACGAGGAGGGGATAGACCCACCAGCGGGTGAACATGACCGTCAGTATCGCTCGCGAACGCCTTGACCAAGTCGACTTCGTGAAAAACCAATACGATTATAGGGGACCTGGATGCAGATCTCCCGGGGCGCGATACGTTTTCTCGAAGCTTGATTTATGGTTGCGTCTGGTATTTAATGCCTCAACGCATAAGGATCTCATAAGTAATCGATGTTTAAGGAAAAACTCGATTTCGGCCGGATTTTAGAGGTGATTTCCAGGGCCTTCAAGCCTAGGCCTGCTCCCTTGATCGGCGTGGACATCAGCTCGTCGGCAGTCAAGCTGGTGGAAATGAGCATTGGAGGAAAGGGCCGCTACCGACTGGAACGTTACGCCATCGAACCGCTGCCGAAAGGTGCGGTTGTGGACGGCAATATTGTCAACCTTGAGGAAGTAGGCGAAGTCGTCAGGCGCGGGTGGAAAAAACTGGGTACGCGCGTCAAGGCCGTTGCGATAGCGCTCCCCTCGGCCGCCGTAATCACCAGGAAAATCGCGGTGCCGGCTGGGTTGCGCGAACGGGAACTCGAGACGCAGGTCGAGTCCGAGGCGAACCAATACATTCCTTTCGCTCTTGATGAAGTCAACCTCGACTTCCAGATCATCGGCCCGGTAGCCGACAACCCTGGTGAAGTGGAAGTCCTGATTGCCGCCTCCCGCAAGGAAAAGGTAGAGGATCGCGTCGCGGTCGCCGAGGCTGCCGGGCTGAAGGCGCTGATCCTGGACATCGACTCCTTCGCTGCCCAGCATGCGTTCGAGCTCATTGAGCCACAGCTCGCCAAAGAAGGGGCAGATCAAGCATTCGCTCTCGTGGACGTGGGCGCATCGACAATGACTGTCAACGTGATCCGGAACCGGCAGTCCGTCTATTTTCGGGAGCAGCCCTTTGGCGGCGACCAGCTTACGCAGGAGATCCAGCGTGCCTTCAGCCTTTCCGCGGAAGAGGCCGAGGAAGCCAAGAAGAACGGTGGCCTGCCAGAGAACTACGAGCGGGACGTACTGAACCCGTTCATGGAGACGCTGGCCCTGGAAATCACCCGTGCTCTGCAGCTCTTTTTCACCTCAACGCTGGTAAGCGAGGTGGACTGTGCGGTCCTCGCGGGTGGAGGTTCAACGCTGCCCGGCGTGGAAGAGGTCGTGGCCAACCGCGCCGACGTGCCAGTTTTGATCGCAAACCCGTTCGGAGAGATTGATAAATCGGACCGTATCAAATCTCATCGACTCGCCCTGGACGCGCCAGCGCTGATGGTGGCATGCGGGCTGGCCATGCGGAGGCTGGAAGCATGATCCCGGTGAACTTACTACCCCACCGAGCCGAGAGGCGTGCGGCGCTCCAGAAGCAGTTTTTCGTCCTTGCCTTCATGACCGTCTGTCTTGGCGGCGCAATCGTGCTCCTTGTTCACTCCTATTTTTCCGGTCAGATCGAGAACCAGAAGGGCCGTAACCAGTTTCTGGAAAGCGAGATCGCCAGGCTGGATCGCGAGATTGCCGAAATCAAGGCCCTGAGGGAGCAGATCCAGGCCATGGTGGAGCGCAAGAACGTGGTCGAATCGTTGCAGTTGAACCGCTCGGAGGCGGTGCGGTTGCTCGATCAACTCGTCCGCCAGCTTCCGGATGGCATGTACCTCACACAGGTCAAGCAGGCGGGGGCCCGGGTCACCGTGGTCGGCTTCAGCACATCAAATGCTCGAGTCTCGACATTCATGAGAAACCTGGACGCCTCGCCTTTCCTGGAATCCCCCACGCTAGTGGTGGTCAAGGAAGGGGCGGGAGACAACCAGAATCTCAACGAGTTCACTCTGACCGTGGGCCTCACGCGAGACCCTGCGTCAGACAGTTCTCAGGCCAAATCTCAGAAGCCCAAGAGCTAATGACCGCATCGCCATGAAACTAGACGACCTGCGTCGCCTTGATCCGCGAGAGATCGGCAGTTGGCCCATCCTCCCAAAGCTTGGCGTGGTGCTCGCCCTGTTCGTCGTCGTGCTCCTCGCCGGCTACTGGTTCGACTGGTCTTTACAGATGAGCGACTTGGCCGCTGCGCGCAAGAAAGAGGCAGAGCTGCGCGACTCGTTCACCCAGAAGAAGGCGCGCGCGATCAACCTGAACGCGTACCGCAAACAACTCGAAGATGTGGAACAAACCTTCGGGGCCATGCTCAGGCAGCTTCCGAACAAGTCAGAAATGGAAGCCCTGCTGAACGACATAAACCAGGCCGTTCTAAGCCGCGGCCTGAAAATTGTCCTTTTCGCGCCCGCCTTGAACGAGACCATCTCGGAGTTCTACGCGGAGAAACCCATCACGCTGAAGCTGCGGGGCACCTACCACGACTTTGGCGCCTTTGCCAGTGATGTTTCGCAGCTGCCACGCATCGTCACCCTCGCCGATGTGCAGTTGCAAACCGAAAAAAACGGTCAGCTTATCTTCGATGCGACCGCAAAGACTTATCGATATCTGGACGAGTCGGAACAGCAAGCACAGAAGAAAAAACCTGTCACGGAGGCCAAGAAATGAATCCGTGGCGCCTCTGCGCGCCCATTCTCGCAATCGCTTTGGTCGCTGGTTGTGGCGAGGAACATCAGGATCTGCGGGAGTTCGTTGAGCGCTCCGGTGAGAATCTGCGTGGGCGAGTGGAGCCGCTACCACAAGTCAAGCCCTACGAGCCGTTTGCATATGGTGCGGCTGACCTGCCCGATCCGTTCCGCCCCCGCAAGGGCGAAACCTTTGACTCCGCTCAGGTAGTTCCAAAGGCCGCACAACGCGAAACCCGCGAGGATCTGGAATCCTTTCCTCTAGAAAACCTCAAGATGGTGGGCACGTTGGAGGACAAGAAGAAAAACATATTCGCGCTCATTCGCACCCCCGAGAACGTCATTTACACGGTGAAGCCCGGGAACTACCTCGGCCAGAATTTCGGGGTGATTACTACCATTACGGAGACCTCGATCGTGATCAAGGAAGTCCTTCAGGACAATCAGGGCGTTTGGACCGAGCAGACAAGCAGCCTTAATCTGCTGGACGAGTAGGAGTCCGAGAAATGACAGCCGCCTTCAAAATGCTCCCGCGGGTCGTGGTCGCCCTCGCAGCGCTCGTCGCTGCCAACGTTCCCGGGTTTGTCGCGATGGCGGCCACCGGATCCGACGAGCCTGGACCCAACGCAATTTCTGCCATCGATATCCGGCCCACCCAGGGCGGACGAGTTACTGTCAGGATCACAACCCGCGATCCCATGACCCAGCAGCCACTGGCCTTCAGCGTCACCAATCCGGCGCGGGTGGCGATCGATTTTCCGGGAACCGCAAATGCCCTCGGAAAGTCAACCCTCGACGTGGGAAACACCGAGTTGCGCTCAATCCGCCTCGGACAGGCCGCAAATCGTACCCGCGTGGTTCTTAATCTGTCACGTCCGCTTCGGTACGCAACGGCCATCGAGGGAAAGACTTTCGTCCTGACTCTGCTCGGTGGCAGCGATGCCACAGTCGCGCCGCGAGCGGCTGCGGACGCCAGCTTCGCGCCGACGAAGTCAGTTGCCCAGCACTCGCTGCTAAATATCTATTTCCGGCGAGGCAAGGGCGGAGAGGGCCAGGTTGTGGTCGACCTTTCTGACAGCGCCACAGGCATCGACTTACGCCGGCAGGGCAAGGTCGTCGTTGTCGATTTCTTCCAGACCGAGATTCCCACCAACCTGCAGCGCCGTTTGGACGTGATCGATTTCGCCACGCCGGTGGACACCGTGGAGGCTTCCAAGCAAGGCATCAATGCGCGCCTGGTCATCGCGCCACGCGGCAACTGGGAGCACACCGCTTACCAGACCGACAATCGGCTGATCGTCGAAGTCAAGCCCGTCGTGGAGGACCCCAACAAGGTCGGGGGCTCTCTTGCGCGCGGGTACACCGGCGACCGACTCTCGCTCAACTTCCAGAATGTGGAGGTGAGGGCGGTGCTACAGGTGATCGCTGACTTCACCGGCCTGAACATCATCACCAGCGACACGGTTACCGGGAGCCTCACGCTGCGCTTGAAGGACGTTCCGTGGGATCAGGCGCTGGACCTGATATTGCAGTCCAAGGGTCTGGACCTGCGCAAGAATGGCAATGTGGTCTGGGTCGCGCCGCGCGACGAGCTGGCAACAAAAGAGAAGTTGTTGCTGGAGTCCCAGCAGCAGATCGAGGAGCTCGAACCAATCCGTACCGAGAGCTTCCAGCTCAACTACCAGAAGGCGGACGTGCTGCAAAAGCTCCTGGCCGACCCTGCTGGAAAGGTCCTTTCCAAGCGCGGCAGCGCCGTCATGGACGCTCGCACAAACATACTCTTTGTTCAGGATACGCCCACGAAGCTCGATGAGGTGGCTGCCTTGGTCAAGAAGGTGGACGTGGCTGTAAGGCAGGTCCTGATCGAGGCGCGCATCGTGGAGGCAACCGACACCTTCGGCCGCTCCATAGGCGCGCGGCTGGGCACCATCCACCGGGTAACCAACGGCGGCGGGTATGACCTGGGCTCCAACAACAACCAGTTCGTGGTCGGCGGCGCACTGCGTTCGGTGGGCGTTCAGAGCGGCTGGTTGGAGGACTATGCGCAATCCGGTTTCCCGGACTCCTTGTCCGTGAATCTCGCCGCGCCCTCGCTGGGTACGGGTCTCTCTGCGGGGCAGTTCACCTTCTCGCTTTTCAACAGTTCCCTCACCCGGTTCCTGAACCTCGAGATCAGCGCGCTGCAGCTGGATGCCCGTGGAAAAATCATCTCCAGCCCGCGAGTGATCACCGCCGACAACGTGGAAGCCAACATCGAGCAGGGCACCGAGATTCCGTTTCAGACGGCCACCGCAGCGGGCGCCACCGCCATCACGTTCAAGAAGGCCGTCCTTCGCCTCAAGGTCCGGCCTCAGATCACGCCCGACGACAACGTGATCATGACGCTAAACGTGAACAAAGACTCGGTAGGTCAGACTACGGTTGCCGGCCCAGCCATCGACACCAAGCAGGTCACCACCGAAGTGCTGGTAGAGAATGGCGGCACCGTGGGCATAGGCGGTATCTACACTCAGGACGAGAATATCCAGCAAAACAAGATTCCCCTGTTGGGCGACATCCCGCTCCTGGGCTTCATGTTTCGCAATGAGCGCCGCTTCAACGACCGGCGCGAATTGCTCGTATTCGTGACGCCTCGCATCGTCAAGGATAACCCGCTGACGCGATGACCGCCGGTGCGTGCGGCGCGGCGGCGCGCTGTTGGCGACAGGCCCGTTTGCTGGCGCGGGCCGGCCGCGAGGAACGTGGAGGCTGCCCTACAATCCATCCATGCCTACCGAAGACTCCCGGCGCGCCGACCCTGGCTCGGGCAACATCTTTCTTGTGGGAATGATGGGCGCCGGCAAGACCTCCGTGGGAAAGCTGTTGGCGCGACACCTGCAAAAACGGTTCGTGGATGCTGACCATGCCATCGAGTCCCGTACCGGGGTGCGCATACCGGTGATTTTCGAGATCGAGGGTGAAGAGGGGTTTCGTGTCCGCGAGGCCGCGGTCATCGACGAGCTAACCCGCCAGGAGGGTCTCGTGCTCGCCACTGGAGGCGGGGCCGTGCTGCGGCCGGAGAACCGCGCTGCGCTGCATGATCGCGGCACGGTGGTTTACCTGCGGGCCGGGGTCGACGATCTCTGGCGCCGCACGCGGCACGACCGAACCCGGCCGCTGCTGCAAACCGCTGACCCGCGACAGCGTCTGGCCGAACTTCTCGCGGTCCGCGACCCCCTCTACCAGGGGATCGCCCACGTGATCCTCGACACCAGCAGCCAGAGCCTGAAGGCCCTGGTGACGCGGCTCGAAAGGTTGCTTGCCCAGCGGGCGCCTTCCTCTGCGAGGAGCGCGTGCTGAGCGTCACCGTCGGCCTCGGCGCGCGCGCCTACCCGATTCACATCGGCGAGGGCCTGCTCGCCGACGCGACGCAGTTCCTTCCTCGTCTCGCCCAGAGGCGAGTGGCGATCGTGACCAATGACGTGGTGGGGCCCCTGTACCTCGCGCCGCTGCAGCAGGCCCTAGAGGGTGCGGGGGTCGCCGTGCTGCCCATCATCTTGCCCGACGGCGAGAGCAACAAGGACTGGCACACGCTCAATCGCATCTACGAC
This sequence comes from Burkholderiales bacterium, assembly GCA_036771335.1. GTDB lineage: Bacteria > Pseudomonadota > Gammaproteobacteria > Burkholderiales. Next base: position 21,093 of record DAIPHN010000009.1, on the reverse strand, counting down.
GCGCTCCTGGGCGCGCGGTGCGAGCGCAAGACAACCCTCATTGCTCTCGGCGGTGGCGTTATTGGCGACATCACCGGGTTTGCGGCGGCCACGTACATGCGCGGCGTCAACTTCATTCAGGTCCCCACCACCCTTCTCGCGCAGGTGGACTCCTCGGTGGGCGGGAAGACCGCCGTCAACCACCCGCTGGGCAAGAACATGATCGGCGCCTTCCACCAGCCGGTGGCCGTGATCGCCGACACCGCGGCGCTCGACACCCTGCCGGCGCGTGAGCTCGCAGCCGGCCTCGCCGAGGTCATCAAGTACGGGCTCATCATGGACGCCCGGTTCTTCCGGTGGCTGGAGGAGAACCTGGAGCGCCTCCTGGCCCGGGACCGCACCGCGCTGGCGGAGGCGGTGAAGCGCTGCTGTGAATGCAAGGCCGAGGTGGTGGCCGTGGACGAGCGCGAAGCTGGGCCGAGAGCGTTGCTCAACCTGGGACACACGTTCGGCCACGCCATCGAGGCAGGCCTGGGTTTCGGCACCTGGCTGCACGGCGAGGCGGTGGCGGCCGGCATGGTGCTGGCCGCCCATGCTTCGCGCGAGCTTGGCCACATGGCCGAAGCCGATGTACAGCGCGTGGAGCAGCTCCTGGCGCGCGCCGGTTTGCCGGTGAAGGCGCCCCAGTTCAGCTTCGATCGCTGGCTCGAGCTGATGGGGCACGACAAGAAGGTGGAGGACGGCAGGCTGCGCTTCATACTGCTCAAACGCATCGGCTCGGCTTACCTGGACGATCGTATTCCCCGCGCGGTGCTGGAGCGCGTACTCGTCGCCAGCGCGGCCCATGCCTGATCTCGCCCCTTACGCCGCCCAGCCGGTAATGTCCCGCGGCCGGCGCATCCCCGAGCCGCCTCCTGAGGAGCGTGGCGAATACCAGCGCGACCGGGATCGCATCGTGCATTCCGCGGCCTTCAGGCGGCTCGAGTACAAGACCCAGGTGTTCGTGAACCACGAGGGCGATCTGTTCAGAACCCGGCTCACCCATTCCATCGAGGTGGCGCAGATCGGGCGCTCCATCGCCCGCTCCCTGCGCCTCAATGAAGACCTGGTGGAGGCGATCTCCCTGGCCCACGACCTCGGCCATACCCCCTTCGGCCATGCGGGACAGGACGCCTTGAACGAATCCATGCGCGAGCACGGCGGGTTCGAACACAACCTCCAGTCGTTGCGGGTGGTTGATCACCTTGAAAGCCGCTACGGAGCCTTCGACGGCCTCAACCTGACCTTCGAAACCCGCGAAGGTGTGCTGAAGCATTGTTCGCGACGAAACGCCGAGAAACTGGGCGAGGTGGGGGCGCGCTTCCTGCTCGGGCACCGGCCCGGCCTGGAGGCCCAGCTCGCCAACCTTGCCGACGAGATCGCCTATGACAACCACGACGTGGACGACGGGATCCGATCCGGCCTGATCCAGCTCGAGGCGCTGGAGGAGGTTCCCATCTTCGCCCGCCACCTGCGGGAGGTGCATGTGGCCTATCCCGGACTGCGGGACCGCCGCCTGGTGCATGAGACCGTGAGGCGCATGATCAACACTCTGGTGAGCGACCTCACGCGCCAGACCCGCGCGAACATCGAAGCCGCCAGACCCGCAAGTATTGCCGAGGTGCGGGCAGCCCCCGCCCTGGCCGCTTTCAGCGAGCCGGTTCGAGCCGAGCAGCTGGCACTCAAGGCTTTCCTGCGCCAAAACCTCTATCGCCACTACCGGGTGGTGCGCATGACCTTCAAGTCCCAGCGCATCGTGCGGGACCTATTCGCCGCCTTCCTGTCGGAGCGCCGTTTGCTGCCGCCGGAGTACCAGCGGCGAGCCGAGCACGACCTGCCCCGCGCCATTGCCGACTACATCGCTGGCATGACCGACCGCTACGCAATTCGCGAGCACCGCCGCCTCTACCTGGTGGAGGACGGTTCCGCCTCCTGATTGAAGCAGCGGGGGCGGCACTGTAACATCGGCGGCCCTGTGCCAAGGCGGGACCTCGCGCGGCTGTTCGTGCGCGACGGAAGGCTTGCCGCGACACGGCCCGCTTCCCGGGCGAGCCCGCTCACAGGTCATTTTTCGAGGAAAAGCCGTGGTTCAACTCCATCGTCCGCAGCCCGCGGGGCTGTATGACCCTGCCAACGAGCACGATGCCTGTGGGGTTGGGTTCATCGCCCACATCAAGGGCCAGAAAAGCCACGCCGTGGTGGAGCAGGGGCTTCTAATCCTGAAAAATCTCACGCACCGCGGCGCGGTCGGGGCCGACCCGCTGGCCGGTGACGGCGCGGGTATTCTCCTGCAGATCCCCGACGCCCTGCTGCGCGAGGACATGGGGGCGCTGGGCGTGGAACTGCCCCCGCCCGGGCGTTACGGCGTGGGCATGGTGTTCCTCCCTCAGGAGCCCGCCAGCCGCATCGCCTGCGAGCAGGAGATCGAACGCGCGGTCCGCGTCGAGGGCCAGGTGGTCCTGGGCTGGCGCGACGTGCCCCGCGACCCGTCGGTACTGGGCGAATCGGTCAAGAGCATCGAGCCTGTGATCCGCCAGGTTTTCGTGGGCGCCGGCGCCGACGTCACTGTCACTGACGCCTTCGAACGCAAGCTCTACGTGATCCGCAAGCGGGCCGGACACGCCATCCAGGCGCTGAGGCTCGAGCACGGCAAGGAGTTCTACGTTCCGTCGTTTTCGGCGCGCACGCTGGTCTACAAGGGCATGCTGCTTGCCGACCAGGTGGGCAACTACTATGGCGACCTGAAGGACACGCGCCTAACCTCCGCGCTCGCCCTGGTGCACCAGCGCTTCTCCACCAACACCTTCCCCACCTGGGATCTGTCGCACCCGTTTCGCATGATCGCCCACAACGGCGAGATCAACACCCTGCGCGGCAACGTCAACTGGCTGCGCGCCCGGGAAGGCGCCATCTCCTCGCCGGTGCTCGGCGACGACCTCGACAAGCTCTGGCCGCTGATCTATCCGGGCCAGTCCGATTCGGCGTCCTTCGACAATGCCCTCGAGCTGCTGGTGATGGCCGGCTACTCCCTCGCCCATGCCATGATGATGCTGATCCCCGAGGCCTGGGAGAAGCACGCCCTCATGGACGGCAACCGGCGCGCCTTCTACGAATATCACGCTGCAATGATGGAGCCCTGGGACGGCCCGGCCGCGGTGGCCTTCACCGACGGGCGCCAGATCGGCGCCACCCTCGACCGCAATGGCCTGCGCCCCGCGCGCTATCTGGTCACCGACGAGGACATGGTGATCATGGCCTCCGAGGCGGGCGTGTTGCCAGTGCCGGAGGATCGCGTCGTCAAGAAGTGGCGCCTGCAGCCGGGCAAGATGTTCCTGGTGGACCTGGAGCAGGGCCGCATCATCGACGACAAGGAGATCAAGGACGCCCTGGCGGCCGCGAAGCCCTATCGGGAGTGGATCGACCGCATCCGCGTGCGTTTCGAGGCGTTGCCCGAGCCTTCCGAGGCGCGCGAGCCCTCGGGCGTACCGCTCATCGACCGCCAGCAAGCCTTCTCCTGGACCCAGGAAGACCTCAAGTTCCAGCTGCTGCCCATGGCGCGCGACGGCGAAGAGGCCATCGGGTCGATGGGCAACGATTCGCCCCTGGCGGTGCTGTCGGACAAGAACAAGACGCTCTATCACTACTTCAAGCAGCTCTTCGCCCAGGTCACCAACCCGCCCATCGACCCGATCCGCGAAGAGCTGGTCATGTCGCTGGTGTCCTTCGTGGGGCCCAAGCCAAACCTGCTGGGCATCGACGAAATCAACCCGCCCATGCGGCTCGAGCTTTCCCAGCCGGTGCTCGACTTCGATGGCATGGAGAAGCTGCGCCACATCGCCCGGCACACCGGGGGCAAGTTCCGCTCCTATGAACTGGACATCTGCTACCCCGTGGCCTGGGGCCACCAGGCCATCGAAGCTCGCCTGGCGAGCCTGTGCGCGGAGGCGGTGGCCGCGGTACGCTCGGGCTACAACATCCTCATCCTGTCGGACCGGCGCGTGAGCGCCCAGCAGGTGGCCATTCCCGCCCTGCTGGCCACCTCGGCCATCCACCTTCACCTCGTGGCGAAGGGCCTGCGCACCTCCACCGGCCTGGCGGTTGAGACCGGCTCGGCCCGCGAAGTGCATCACTTCGCGCTGCTGGGCGGCTACGGCGCCGAGGCCGTGCATCCCTACCTTGCCATGGAGACCATCCTCGCCGCCGGCGACCAGCTTCCCGAGGAGGCCAGGGGCGGCAAGGGCGTCAAGAACTACATCAAGGCCGTCGGCAAGGGCCTCATGAAGGTGATGTCCAAGATGGGCATCTCCACCTACATGTCCTACACCGGCGCGCAGATCTTCGAGGCTGTGGGCTTGTCCTCGGCGCTGGCGGAAAAGTACTTTACCGGCACCACCTCCACGGTAGAAGGCATCGGCGTGTTCGAAGTGGCCGAGGAGGCAATCCGCGCCCACCGCGCCGCCTTCGGCAATGACCCGGTGCTGGCCGGGGCTCTGGATGCCGGCGGCGAGTACGCGTTTCGCGTCCGTGGCGAAGAACACATGTGGACGCCGGACGCCATCGCCAAGCTGCAGCACTCCACCCGCACCGCCAGCTTCGAGACCTACCAGGAGTACGCGCGCATCATCAACGACCAGTCCCGCCGGCACATGACCTTCCGCGGATTGTTCGAGCTGCGCGTAGATCCGGCCAAGTCCATTCCCGTCGGAGAGGTGGAGCCGGCGCGGGAGATCGTCAAGCGCTTCGCCACCGGCGCCATGTCCCTGGGCTCCATTTCCACCGAGGCGCACACCACCCTTGCGATCGCCATGAACCGCATCGGCGGCAAGTCCAACACCGGCGAGGGGGGCGAAGACCGGCGCCGCTACGCCCCCGTGAAGGCGGGCGAGACGCTTGCCTCGCGACTGGGCGGCGAGCGTGTCATGCGCGACATCGACCTCAAGGAGGGCGACTCCCTGCGTTCGCGCATCAAGCAGGTGGCCTCCGGGCGCTTCGGCGTCACCACCGACTACTTGGTAAGCGCCGACCAGATCCAGATCAAGATGGCCCAGGGCGCCAAGCCTGGCGAGGGCGGACAGCTGCCCGGCCACAAGGTGTCCGAATACATCGCGGAATTGCGCTTCTCGGTGCCCGGCGTGGGGCTGATCTCGCCGCCCCCTCACCACGACATCTATTCCATCGAGGATTTGGCGCAACTGATCCACGACCTCAAGAACGCCAACCCGCGCGCCTCCATCAGCGTGAAGCTCGTCTCCGAGATCGGAGTAGGCACGGTGGCCGCGGGGGTGTCCAAGGCCAAGTCCGATCACGTCACCATCGCCGGCCACGACGGCGGCACCGGCGCGAGCCCGTGGTCGTCCATCAAGCACGCGGGCACGCCCTGGGAGCTGGGTCTGGCGGAGACGCAGCAGACGCTGGTGCTCAACCGCCTGCGCGGGCGCATTGCCGTGCAGGTGGACGGTCAGATGAAGACCGGCCGTGATGTGCTGATCGGCGCGCTGCTGGGCGCCGACGAATTCGGCTTCGCCACCGCGCCTCTGGTGGTGGAGGGCTGCATCATGATGCGCAAGTGCCACCTCAACACCTGTCCGGTGGGTGTGGCCACCCAGGATCCGGAGCTGCGCAAGCGTTTCAAGGGGCAGCCTGAGCACGTGGTCAATTATTTCTTCTTCGTGGCCGAGGAACTGCGCGGCTACATGGCCCAGCTGGGCATCCGCCGCGTGGATGAACTCATCGGCCGCGCCGACCTGCTGGACATGCGCCGCGGCATCGAGCACTGGAAAGCCCGCGGCCTGGATTTCTCGCGCGTCTTTCACATGCCTGCCATGCCCGCGGACGTGTCGCGCCACCACGCCGAGCGCCAGGACCATGGCCTGGAAAAGGCGCTCGACCATCGTCTCATCGAGCTGGCCAGGCCCGCCCTCGAACGCCGCGAGCCTGTCAGCATCGATATGCCCATCCGAAATGTGAACCGCACGGTGGGCACCATGCTGTCCTCGGAAGTGGCGCGCCGCTTTGGCCACGAAGGGCTTCCCGATGACACCATCCGCGTGCGCTTCGCCGGTTCGGCGGGCCAGAGCTTCGGCGCCTTCCTGGCGCGCGGCATCGCCCTCGATCTCATCGGCGAGGCGAACGACTACGTGGGCAAGGGCCTGTCGGGTGGGCGCATCAGCGTGCAGCCGTCGCCGAAATTTCGGGGCGCTCCAGGAGAAAACATCATCGTCGGCAACACCGTCATGTATGGCGCTGTTGGCGGCGAAGCCTATTTCCGCGGCGTGGCCGGCGAGCGCTTCTGTGTGCGCAACTCCGGCGCCCATGCCGTGGTGGAAGGCGTGGGTGACCACGGCTGCGAGTACATGACTGGCGGTACCGTGGTGGTGTTGGGCGCCACCGGTCGCAACTTCGCCGCCGGCATGTCCGGCGGAATCGCCTACGTGCTTGACGAAGACGGCGGCTTCGCCGCGCGCTGCAACACCGCCATGGTGAGCATCGAGCCGCTGCTCGCGGAAGCCGAGCAGGAAGCCAGGCTGCCGCGCGATGTGTGGCATCTGGGCGAGTCCGACGAAGCCGTGTTGCGGCGCCTGGTCGGCAACCACGCGCGCCACACCGGTAGCGCACGCGCCCGCGAAGTCCTCGATAACTGGGCCCCGTGGCGCGGGCGCTTTGTGAAGGTATTCCCCAACGAGTACCGCCGGGCGCTCGGTGAACTCGCTGCCAAGGGGCGACGCATCGCCGCCTAGGTTTGACCGGGCGCGGCGCACTTTCTCACACCCAAGCAACAGAACATCTTTCGGGCAACCATGGGCAAGGTCACAGGATTCATGGAGTACCAGCGCCTCACCGAGGCCGCCGAGCAGCCGCAGCAGCGCGTCAGGCACTACCGCGAGTTCGTTGGCCACCTGAGCGACGACGAAGCCAGGATCCAGGGCGCCCGCTGCATGGACTGCGGCATCCCCTTCTGCATGCAGGGCTGCCCCGTGAACAACATCATTCCCGACTGGAACGACCTGGTGTACCGCCAGAACTGGCGCGAGGCCCTGGACACCCTGCACTCCACCAACAACTTTCCCGAATTCACCGGCCGAGTCTGCCCTGCCCCCTGCGAGGCCGCCTGCACCCTCAATATCAACAATGACCCGGTGGGCATCAAGTCCATCGAGCACGCCATCATCGACAAGGGTTGGGAGATGGGCTGGGTGGTACCCCGGCCGCCAGCGATCAAGACAGGTCGCAAGGTGGCCGTGGTGGGTTCGGGCCCCGCGGGCCTGGCGTGCGCGCAGCAACTCGCGCGCGCGGGTCACGGGGTCGTGGTGTTCGAGAAGAACGACCGCATCGGCGGCCTGCTGCGCTATGGCATTCCCGACTTCAAGATGGAAAAACACCACATCGACCGGCGCACGGAGCAGATGCGCGCCGAGGGGGTGGAATTCCGCACTGGCGTGCTGGTGGGCGAGATCCCGCCCGGCTCTCCCGTTTCCGTGGCGGCCGCGTCGCGGCTGTCGCCCGCGCAGCTCGTGAAGGAGTTCGACGCCGTGGTGCTGGCGGGGGGCGCAGAGCAGCCTCGCGACCTGCAGGTGCCTGGCCGCGAACTGAAGGGCATCCACTTCGCCATGGAGTTCCTGCCGCTGCAGAACAAGGTCGTGGCGGGCGACATGGTGGGCAACCAGATCGTTGCCACGGGCAAGCACGTGGTGGTGATCGGCGGGGGAGATACCGGTTCCGACTGCGTGGGCACTTCCAACCGCCAGGGCGCCGCCTCGGTGACGCAGTTCGAGTTGCTGCCCCAGCCGCCCGAGGAGGAGAACAAGGCCATCACATGGCCCTATTGGCCGCTCAAGCTGCGCACCTCGTCCTCGCACGAGGAAGGCTGCGAGCGCGACTGGGCAGTGTCCACCAAGCGCTTCGAGGGCCGCGGCGGCCGCGTGAGCACTCTGGTGGCCTGCCGCGTGGAGTGGGTTCGCGATGAGAAGGGCCAGATGCGCATGATCGAGGTGCCCGGCTCGGAGTTCGAGTTGAAGGCGGACCTGGTGCTGTTTGCCATGGGTTTTGTGGCTCCCGTGGGTAGCATTCTCGAGTCCTTTGGCGTGGCGAAGGATGGCCGCGGCAACGCCCGGGCCGCCACCGAGGGCAGCGGCAGCTACGCCACCAGCGTCCCCAGGGTGTTTGCCGCCGGCGACATGCGCCGGGGCCAGTCGCTGGTGGTATGGGCCATCCGTGAAGGCCGCCAGTGCGCCCGGGCGGTGGATGAATTCCTGATGGGGCGCAGTGACCTGCCCCGCTGACAGCCGCGCCCGGGTTGTGCGCCGCGGTTCGTCGCCGCACGCCTGGCTACCGGCATGACCGCGGCGCGCCCCCGCAACAACACGCTGCTGCGCGCCCTGCTGCGCCAGCCGGTTCCCTACACGCCCATCTGGATCATGCGCCAGGCGGGCCGCTACCTGCCCGAGTACAACGCCACCCGGGCGCGCGCCGGCAGCTTCCTCGACTTGTGCAAGAACCCCGATTTCTGCACCGAGGTCACCCTGCAACCGCTGGCGCGCTTCGAACTTGATGCGGCAATCCTGTTCTCGGACATCCTCACCATCCCCGACGCCATGGGCCTCGGCCTGCGTTTTGCCGAGGGAGAAGGGCCGCGCTTCGATCGGCCGCTGCGCGACGAGTGGGAGATCAACGACCTCTCCGCCCCCGACCCCCATGACCACCTGCGCTATGTGCTCGACGCGGTGACACAGATTCGCAAGGCTCTGGATGGGTCCGTGCCGCTCATCGGTTTCTCCGGCAGCCCCTTCACCCTGGCCTGCTACATGATCGAAGGCCGCGGCGGCACCGAGTTCGAGCGCGTCAAGACCATGCTCTACGGGCGCCCCGACCTTCTGCACAGGGTACTCGACGTCAACACACGAGCTGTCACGGCCTACCTTAACGCTCAGGTGGAGGCGGGCGCTCAGGCGCTGATGATCTTCGACACCTGGGGCGGCACTCTGTCGGCCGCTGCCTATCGCGAGTTTTCTCTCGAATACATGCAACGCATCGTGGCGGACCTCACCCGCGAACGAGACGGCCAACAGGTTCCCGTGGTGGTGTTCACCAAGGGCGGCGGTCTGTGGCTGGAGGCCATGGCGGGGATTGGCGCCGACGCCCTCGGGCTTGACTGGACGGTTGACCTGGGCGAGGCGCGCCGACGGGTGGGCGGCCGGGTGGCTCTGCAAGGCAACCTTGACCCCTCAGTACTGTTCGCAGGGCCCGAAGCCGTCCAGCGCGAGGCGTGCAAGGTTCTCGACAGCTTTGGCACAGGTACGGGCCACGTCTTCAACCTCGGCCACGGCATTTCCCGGTTTACGCCGCCGGAAAACGTCACCGTTCTGGTGGATACCGTTCACGCGCACTCCCGCTCCAGCCGCTGAGCTCCACGGACAACGGCCCGGAAATCCGCGCCCCGTCTTGACTTATACACAGGACGCCAGTAAAGCGAGCCATTTCCGGGACGCCTGTTCGGCCTCTCTGGGGCATGGATTGTAATAATCTGTTTCGAAAGGGAAAAAATACCTGCTGCCACGCGTTGTGAGGCGCGCCTGCGCCGTTTCGAAAAAACCCCTTGACAGTCGGGCCGAATGTTCATCAACAGATCTATCCACAGGGCCTGGGTTGCGGGGTTTTTCTTTTCCCAACGGGGGGTTGAACGGTTTTTCTCGGCTTTGCTCAAGCTTCCCGCGGTAACTTCGCCAGCGCAGTAGCGCATCGAGAGGGAGAGGCTGTGAGCATCGTGCAGGTTGCGCTGGACGTACCGCTTCCGCGCACCTTCGACTACCGTACTACCGACGCCACCGCCGAGGACGTCGGTCGCCTCGTGCTGGTGCCCTTCGGGCCGAGCCGCCGGGTCGGCGTGATCGTGGGGCTCTCTCAAACCTCCCGGGTGGAGCCGGAGCGTTTGCGCGCCGTGCTGCGCATCGTGCGCTCGCGGCCGCCGCTGCCGCCCGAGACCCTGGATCTGTGCCGGTTTTGCAGCCGGTACTACCACCACCCCCTGGGAGAGGTTCTCCTCAGCGCGTTGCCCACCGCCCTGCGGCGCGCCCACGGAACCTCTCTGTCGGCCCCGGTGTTCTTCAGGCTCACGGCCGCTGGGGCGGCGCGAGCCGGCGAAGCGCTGCCGCGCAGCGCCGTGGCGCGCCGCGCACTGCTCGACCGGCTGCAGGCCGCTGGCGCCCTCGCGGACAGCGACATTCGCGGCGCTAGCGCCCGGCGGGCGCTGCGCGCGCTGCTGGCGGCGGGCTGGGTCAGTTCATCCGACCAGCCCGCCCATGAGTCCGGGACGCCCGAACCGGCCGAACCGGCCAGCGGTGTGGAGGCCGGGCCGCGCCTCACCTGCGGCCAGGCGGCGGCGGTGGATGTCATCAAGGCGTCCCTGGGCGGCTTCCAGACCGTTCTCCTGCAAGGCATCACGGGCAGCGGCAAGACCGAGGTGTACCTGCGTGTACTCGAGACGGCGCTGGCTGCGGGGGGACAGGCCCTGCTGCTGGTGCCGGAGATCAACCTCACGCCCCAGCTGGAGGCGCGGCTGGCCGAGCGTTTCGGCGCCGCACGCCTGGTGACCCTGCACAGCGGCCTGGCCGAGGGCGAGCGGCTGACGCGCTGGGACCGGGCAGCCTCCGGCCGCGCGGGTATCGTCGCGGGCACCCGGCTGGCCGTGTTTACCCCGCTGCCCCGGCATGGCGGTGTGGTGGTGGGCGAGGAGCACGGCGGAGCCAACCGGGCGCAGGAGGGGTTGCGAAACCACGCCCGGGTGAGGGGGGGGGTCGTGGGCCGCCAGCGCGGTGTGCCCGTGGTCCTCGGCTCGGCCACGCCATCGCTCGAAACGTACCGACAGGCGGAGGCCGGCCGATACCGCCGCCTCACCCTGGAGACGCGCGCCTCGGGCCAGCCGCCAGCGGTTCGCATCCTGGACGTCCACGGCATGGTGCTGGACAACGGCCTGTCCCCTGCGCTGGCCGGGGCGCTGGCGGATAACCTGGCCCGGGGCGAGCAGAGCCTCTTGTTCCTCAACCGCCGCGGCTATGCGCCCACGCTGCTGTGCCCAGCCTGCGGCTGGGTCGCGCCTTGCCATCGCTGCAGCGCACGGCTCACGGTGCACGTGCCGGGCCGGCGCCTGCGCTGCCACTTGTGCGGGCACCACGAGGCTGTGCCCTCCGCCTGCCCCGCGTGCGGCAGCCAGGATCTGCGCGCGCTCGGCGAGGGCACCCAGCGCCTGGAGCAGGTCCTGGCCGCGCGCCTGCCCGCCGCCCGGGTGGTACGCATCGACCGCGACGCCACGCGCCGGCGGGGCGCCTTTCGTGCCCTGCGGGACCGCATCGACGCCAACGACGTGGACGTACTGGTGGGCACCCAGATGCTCGCCAAGGGCCACGACTTCCCGAATCTCACCCTGGTGGGGGTGCTGGGCGCGGATCTTGGATTGATGGCCGCGGATTTTCGCGCCGAGGAGCGCCTGTTCGCGCTGCTGCTTCAGGTGGCTGGACGCGCCGGGCGCGGCGATCGTCCCGGCCAGGTGCTGGTGCAGACGGCCTATCCGGCCCACCCGCTGTTCGCTGCGTTGCAGGCGCAGGACTACGATGGCTTTGCCCGCGGCCAGCTCGCGGCCCGCCAGGCGAGCGGATTCCCGCCTTTCCTTCATCAGGCGCTGCTGCGGGCCGAGGCTCCCGACGAGCACACCGTGTTCAACTTTCTTGGCGAGGCGGCCCGCCGCGCCGGGCCGTTACCGGATGGCCTGGTGGTGTATGACCCCGTGCCCGCGAGCCCCGCGCGCGTGGCCGGACGCTGGCGCGGCCAGCTGCTGGTCCAGTGCGCCGCCCGTGGCCCGCTGCACCGCCTGCTTGATGTCTGGCTGCCTCGGCTGCCCGAGCATCGAGTCCACTGGAGCATCGACGTGGACCCCGTGGAGGTGTAGAGAACGGAGCTGGCTCGCCCCTTATAATCCGCTGCTTGTCCCAGCAGCCGCCCGCCATGCCCGAAGCGCCAATCGCCGATCTCAAGGCCCATCTCGCGGACCTCGTGGCCACGTCCATCGCAGTGGTGGCTCCCGAGGCGCGCGGCATCACCGTCTCCCTGGAACGCCCCAAGAGCGCCGCCCACGGAGACTACGCATGCAACGTGGCCATGCACGCAGCGCGAATGTTGAAGCGCAGCCCCCGGGAAATCGCCACGCTGATCAGGGACCAGCTGCCCGATTCCGAGGCGGTGGAGAAGGTCGATATCGCCGGCGCGGGCTTCCTGAATTTTCATCTGCGCCCTGCCGCCCGCCAGGCGGTGGTGCGTCGGGTCCTGCAACAGGGTTCAGGGTACGGCCGCGGCGCGACCGGCGCGGGCCGCCGCGTGCAGGTGGAATTCGTCTCCGCCAACCCCACCGGGCCGCTGCACGTTGGCCACGGGCGCGGCGCGGCCTATGGCGCGAGCCTCGCCAACGTGCTTGAGGCATCGGGTTTTGCCGTGCAACGGGAGTACTACGTCAACGACGCCGGCCGGCAGATGGACATCCTCACGGTCTCGGCATGGCTGCGCTACCTCGAGCTGTGCGGCGAGGCGCTGCCCTTCCCGGCCAACGGTTACCAGGGCGACTACGTGCGTACCCGCGCAGCCGAGTTCAAGGCGGTGGAAGGCGAACACCTGCGGCATCGCGCCGAGGCGGTGCTGGTGGAACTGCCCGAGGCGGCCCAGGGCGACGAAGCCGCCCAGGAGGCGCGCATGGACGGGCTCATCGCCCGCGCGCGCGAGCTGCTGGGCACGCGCTTCGACCAGCTCGCGCGCTTCGTGCTCGATCGCCAGCTCGACGAGATCCGCCACGTGCTCGGGCGCTTCGGGGTCCGCTTCGACATGTGGTATTCGGAGCGTTCCCTGCACGAATCCGGACGCGTGGCCCGGGCGCTCGAGGCGCTGGAGCGCGGCGGCCACCTGTACACCCAGGACGGCGCGCTCTGGTTCCGCTCCACCGCCTTCGGCGACGACAAGGACCGTGTGGTGCGGCGCGACAACGGGCAGTTCACCTATTTCGCCTCTGACATCGCCTACCACTTCGACAAGCTCGAGCGGGGCTTCGACCTGGTCATCGACGTCTGGGGCGCGGATCATCACGGCTACATTCCCCGCGTCAAGGCCGCCATCGCCGCCTTCGGCCAGGACCCGCAGCGTCTGTTGGTGCCCCTGATCCAGCTCGTGGCGCTGTTCCGCGGCGGCGAGCCGGTGCGCATGGGCAAGCGCAGCGGCAGCTATGTGACCCTCGAGGAACTCTTCGAGGAGGCCGGCGTGGATGCCACGCGCTACTTCTATCTGGGTCGTAAGTGCGACCAGCACCTGGACTTCGACATCGACCTCGCCCGATCGCAGACCACCGACAACCCCGTCTACTACGTTCAGTACGCTCACGCGCGGGTGGCGGGCGTGCTGTCGCAGTGGGGCGGCGACCCCGGGGCGCTGGCCGCGGTCGATCTGCGGCCCCTCGGAGATGAGCGCGAGATGGCCTTGCTGGGGCGCCTCATGGATTACCCGGATGTCATCGAGTTGGCGGCCCGCGATCTAGCGCCCCACGCGGTGGCCTTCCACCTGCGAGACCTCGCCGCCGAGTTCCACGGCTACTACAACGCCGCCCGCCTGCTGGTGGAAGATGCACGGCTGCGCGAGGCCCGCCTGGCATTGGCCGCTGCGGTGCAGCAGGTGTTGCGCAACGGGCTGGGCATTCTCGGCGTGAGCGCGCCGGAGAAGATGTGATGGCCCGCCAGACCCGTGGCGGTTCGTCGCGCGGCGCTTCGGCGGTTCGTCCTCGCGGCAGTTCGCTATTCACGGGGATCGTGATCGGCATCCTGGTGGGCCTTGCCGCCGCCCTTGGCTTGGCGCTTTACCTCAACCGTGCGCCGAGCCCTTTCGCCGAGCGAAAGGCGGTCGAGCCGGCAAAGCCCCGCCTCTCGAATCCGGCGCCTTCTTCACCCGCGAAGCCCGAACCGGTGCCCGCCGCTGCCGCCCCGCCTCAGGCCAAGCAAGACGCGGACGATTTGCAGTTCCACGACATCCTGCGCGGCCCCAAGGAAGGTCGCGACGGTGGCCGCGATGCAAGGCCGGGCCCTGCGCCCTTGGCGCCCTCGGAGCAGGTCTTCTACGTCCAGGTGGCCTCGCTATCCAGCGCCGCGGAGGCTGATACCCTCAAGGTTCAGCTTACCCTGGCAGGCTTCGAGCCGCGCATCCAGTCGGTGCAGCTGGACGGCGGCAAGCTCGTGCATCGAGTGCGCCTCGGCCCCTTTGCGAACCCGGGCGATGCCGAGATTGCTCTCGCTGACGTGAAGCGCAAGAACCAGATCGAGGGTCGCATCATCAAAGAAAGCCAGTCCGCGCCGCGCCCCGGCGGCGCACCCTGATAGGAGCCACCATCATGCTGAGCAGACTGTTCCAGGTCCTTGTGGCCGCGGCCTTCGCCGTCTCGGTTGCAGCCGTCCCCGCCGCGGCCCAGCTCGTGCCGGGCAAGGACTACCGGATGTTGCCCGCCATGCAGCCCACCGATTCACCCGATAAGGTGGAGGTGCTTGAATTCTTCCAGTACAGCTGTGGTCACTGCTACGAGCTCGAACCCAACCTGTCCGCCTGGAAGAAGCGGGCTCCCAGGGACGTCGTGTTCCGTTATGTACCCACCGTCTGGGATGAGTCGCGCAAGCCCCAGGCGCGCCTGTTCTACACGCTCGAAGCGCTTGGCCTGCTGGACAGCCTGCACGACAAGGTCTACGAGGCTATCCACGAGCGGCAGAGCAAGCTCTACTCCGACCGCGCGGCCCTGGACCGGTGGGTCGCCGCCCAGCCGGGTCTGGACGCCAGGAAATTCGCGGAGACCTACGACTCCTTTGGCGTCAACAACAAGGTGGAGCGTGCCGCCCAGCTCACCCGCAACTACCGCATCACCGGCACCCCCACGGTGATCGTCAATGGCAAGTACGTCACCGGGCCATCCAATGCCCTCGCGGGGAACAGCGTGGACTACGGCAGATTCGCCAGGATTCTGGACGAGCTGGTAGCCATGGAGCGCAAGGAACGCAAGTAGCACTGTCCGCGGCCCGGGCGCGCCCCGCGGCGCGGCTTGGACATCCCACGTTGCGCCCCGGGGCCTGAAGGGCCTGGCGACCGAAACGATGGCCGACGCGCCACGGGTCTTCATCACCGGCGCCTCCTCGGGCATCGGGGCCGCTCTGGCGCGTGTCTACGCCTCTCGTGGCGCCACCTTGGGCCTGGTGGCGCGCCGCGCGGATTCCCTGCGCGACCTCGCGCGGAGTCTGCCGGTCCCGGTGGGCGCCTGGGCTGCTGACGTGCGCGACGCCCAAGCGCTCGCCGAGGCGGCGCGCGAGTTCCGCCACCGGTTCGGCGAGACAGACGTGGTCCTCGGCACTGCTGGTGTCAACGCCGGCAACCTCACCGAGTTGGCGGAAGACCTGGATACGCTGCAGTGGATCCTGGATGTGAACGTGGTGGGACTGGCGAAGACGTTCCAGCCCTTCGTGTCGGCCATGCGCGCGCGTGGTTCGGGCGCCCTGGTGGGCGTCGCCAGCGTGGCAGGCGTCCGCGGTCTGCCGGGCGCTGGCGCCTACTGCGCGTCCAAGGCGGCGGTTGTCGCCTATCTCGAAAGCCTGCGGGTCGAACTGCACGGCAGCGGCGTGCGCGTGCTGACCCTCGCCCCCGGCTATGTCCGCACTCCCATGACCGCCCGAAACCCGTATGTCATGCCGTTCATTCTCGATGCGGATGAGGCCGCGCGACGCCTCGTCCGGGCCATCGACGCCGGCAAGAGCTATGCCGTGATTCCCTGGCCCATGGGGGTGGTGGCGAAGCTGCTGCGAGGGTTGCCCAACGCGCTGTTCGATCGCGCCTTCGCGGGAGCGAAACGCAAACCCCGGCGAGATACGCCGGGCGGGTAGGGAGCCACGGCGTCGCGCCGGCCCTAGATTGTCAGTGCCGCCGAATCGTCGCCGTACCAGGCCCGCACTCGAGGATTCATGATCCGGAACCACAACGGCGGCACCAGTGCCAGCACGATCATCGCGGCGTAGCCTGCCGGCAGTGTCGGTACGTTCTCGTAGTGTCGAAGAGCGCTGTAGCGGCGGCGGGCCTCGGCGTGATGGTCGGAGTGGCGCTGCAACTGGAGCGTGAAGAGGTTCGTCAACAGCCAGGGCGCATTCCAGGAATGCTGTGGCGCGGCACGCTCCCAGCGGCCGTTGGGCATCAGCCGGCGATGCAGACCGTAGTGCTCGATGTAGTTGACGATTTCCAGCTCGGTCACCGCCACGAAGCTCTGCGCCAGGAAGAACAGCACCGCTGGCCAGCCGAGCAGTGCGCCAAGCCCCGCGCCCAGCGCTAGCGAAAGCATGGACAGCCGCAGCACCTCGTTGCGCCAGGACAGCACCGGGTGTTGCCTTTGCCGCAGCCGCTTCGCCTCCAGGCGCCAGGCAGCCACGAAATTGCCCGCGTAGGCACGGGGCAGGAAGCGGTAGATGCTCTGGCCGAAGCGAGCCGATGAGCGATCCTCTGGCGTGGAAACGGTTACGTGATGCCCGCGCACATGCTCAACCTTGAAGCCGCCGTAGCAAACCATTGCCAGCAGCCACCCGCCCACCCGCTGGTCGAGTTTTTCGGGCTTGTGCACCATCTCGTGGGCAGAGGTGATGCCCACGATACCCATGCTCGCGCCCACCGAGAGCACGTGACCGAGCTTGCCCAGCCAGCCATAGGGTTCGTGCACGAACACCCAGGAACCCCACAGGAGCAGGATGGCGCATGCCGGCAAAGCCAGGAAGGGCAGCAACCGGTACCAGAAGTCGTGTTCGAGGCTCTCCAGGTCGGCGGCAGATGGGCTGCTGGTGTCCACACCGATCAGCAAGTCCAGCAGCGGCAGGAGCCCGAACACCGCCACGAGCGTGAAGAAAGACAAGGGGTCTGCCCAGCCCGTGATCCTGCCCAGCAGCCAGCCCGTGGGCGCCAGCAGCGGGACCACCAGGAACAGCAGGTAGCCCCAGCGCTTCACGGCCAGGGCGCGGGTCGACTCGGCCGGGGAGAAGACGGTGTGCATCCGGACGATCCCGCCTGTTTCAGTGAAGGCACAGGCCCGTGACAAGGGCCAGCTCGCGCAACGCGATCCCGGCATCGGACACCTTGATGGTGCGCATGCCCATGGCGCGAGCGGGCTTGAGATTGATGCCAAGGTCGTCCAGGTAAACCGCCTCGCCTGGCGCCACCCCGAGGCGCTCGCTCGCCATTCGATAGATGGCCGGCTCGGGCTTGCGTATTCCCACGCGGCTGGATTCCACCACCGAGTCGAACAGCGCGGCCACCGCGCGCCACTGTGCGGCGCGCTCCGCCGAAACGGTCTCGGGACCGACGTCGCCCACGTTGTTGGTGATGCAACCCACCTTGAAACCCGCTTCCTTGCAGGCGCGCAGCGCAGCCACCATGGCCGGGCGGATCTCGCCGAACAAAAGCGGCAGGATGTGGCGGCCCGGCACGGCGTGGCCCAGGGCGCCTGACTCCTGTTCGAAGGCCGCGTCGAACCCGGCTGCCGAAATCTCGGCCCGCTCCAGGCGCGCCCAGGCGTTGTCGTCGGGGTTGACGGAGTTCACCCGGCGCAGGAAACCCTCCGGTAGTCCCCGCAAGCGCTCGTAGCCGGCGAAGGCCTCGAAGGGGCTGGCGCTCAGGACGCCGCCGAAATCCCACAGCACCGCGCGCAGGGCCGCGCTCACGGATTGCTCTTGCGGTACTCCGCAACGGCGCGCTTGAGCTGGCGCAGTTCCTCGCAAGGGATCGGGTTGCAAAGGCGCGCAAGTTCCGAGAGATGTGCCTCGGCCTTGGCGAGCTGACCGGTGGCGAGATAGGCCTCGCCGATGTACTCGTGGGCAGCCCTGTGGCGCGGGTCGAGCTTCAGCGCCCGGCCGTAGGCCTCGAATGCGGCCTGGTAGTTGCCGCGCTTGCGGTGCGCGAAGCCGAGCCAGTTGTGAGCGTCGGCGCTGTCCGGATAGGCCGCCACGGCCTTCTCGAGGGCCGCGATGGCGGCGGCCCAGTCCCGCGATTCGATGGCCTTGCGGCCCGCCGCAATGTTCGCGTCGTCGGGCGCCTTGTCGTCGTTGCCCATGTTGGCAGCGGCTCCCGGCGCCAGGCAGACCAGCGCACACGCGGCCGCCAGGGCCAGCGTGCGGCGGATGCGATAGAAGAGCAGGCATGCCATGGCAGTCTCCGAGGCAATGATGCGCGGATTGTAGCGGCGCTGGATGACGCCTGCGCCGCCGCCGGCCGGGGCATGACTCAAGCGAAGAACCCCGCCGCCTGCAACTCCTCCCGCAGCAACCGGAAATCGGCCGCTCCTTGGCTACCTGGCGCGTAAGCGAAGATGTCGCGTCCGTGCAGCGGCGCCTCGGCCAGCGAGACGCATTCGTGGATGCGCGTCTCGCACACCAGGCCAGGATAGGTCTCCTGCAGGTCGCGATAGATGCGAAACGACAGCTTGCGCCGTGCGTCGTAGCGGCTCACCACGATGCGCCGCGGGAACTGCCGGCCGGAGCGCGACTCCAGCGCATCGAGGGCCGCAGAGATGCGGTGCACCCCCTGCAGCGAAAGATAGTCGGCTGACAGCGGGATGAGCACGCGATGCGCGGCCAGCAGCGCGTTGAGGGTAAGCACGCCCAGCATGGGGCAGCAGTCGATCAGCACCGGCGGGGTCTGGCTCCAGCCCGCTGCCTCGACGCCGCGGGCGAGCTTGCGCGATATGCCGGCATCCGAGCCGTGCAGCGCGTCCACCTTCGACAGTCCCAGTGAGGAGGGCACCAGGCGCATGCCGCCGGGAGTGTCGCGCGCCAGGGCATCCAGCGGCGTGTCCGAGGAGAAGAACCCGAAAATGCTCTCCGGGCCGGATACGTGGCGCATGCCGGCGGCCAGCGTCAGGTGGGACTGCGGGTCCAGGTCGATGGCCACCGGGCGCAGGCCGTCGCGGGCCAGGGCCGCAGCCAGGTTGAGGGTGGTGGTGGTCTTGCCCACCCCGCCCTTCTGGTTGAACACCGCGATCACGGCCATGGCGAGCGATTCGCGCGGGCGAGCCGCGCTACTCCACGGTCACCGACTTGGCGAGGTTACGAGGCTTGTCCACGTCCGTGCCGCGTGCCACCGCCGTGTGGTAGGCCAGCAGTTGCAGCGGCAGCACGTGCAGGATGGGCGACAGCCACCCGGCGTAGTCGGTCAGCCGGATCACATGCACCCCCTCCGAGGGCTCCAGCCCTGTGGTGCGGTCGGCCACCACGTATAGCTCGCCGCCGCGGGCGCGCACTTCCTGGAGATTGGACTTGAGCTTTTCCACCAGCGCGTCGTTGGGGGCAATAGCCACCACCGGCATGTTCTGGTCCACAAGCGCCAGCGGACCGTGCTTCAGTTCCCCCGCCGGGTAGGCCTCCGCGTGGATGTAGGAGATCTCCTTCAGCTTGAGCGCGCCCTCCAGGGCGATGGGATAGTGGATGCCGCGGCCCAGGAACAGGGCATGGTGCGTGGAGGCGAAGCGCCGCGCCCACGCCTGTATCTGGGGTTCCACCGCCAGCACGTGCTGCAGCGCCGCCGGCAGGTGCTTCAGCTGCGACAGCAACTCCGCCTCGCGCTCGCGGGTGAGGCGGCCGCGCAGCCGCGCCAGCGCAAGGGCAAGGGTGAACAGCGCCGCCAGCTGGGTGGTGAAGGCTTTGGTGGAGGCCACGCCGATCTCCGGCCCGGCGCGCGTCAGGTACTCGAGCCGCGACTCGCGGGTAAGGGTGCTCTCGGGCACGTTACAAACCGTCAGCGTGCGCTCGTGGCCCAGCGCGCGGGCGTGCTTCAGGGCGGCGATGGTGTCGGCCGTCTCGCCGGACTGGGAGATGGTGATGAACAGCCCGTCGGGGTCCGGCACGCTGTCGCGGTAGCGATACTCGCTGGCCACCTCCACGGAGCAGCGCAGCCCGGCCAGAGCCTCCAACCAGTAACGCGCCACCAGCCCGGCGTGGAAGCTGGTGCCGCAGGCGAGGATGGTGATCTGGCTCGCGTCCCGCAGCAGCGCGGGCGCATCGGCGCCGAACAGCTCCGGCAGGGCGCCGCCGGCGGCCACCACGGGCTCCAGGGCGTTGGCCACGGCGCCTGGCTGCTCGAAGATCTCCTTCTGCATGTAGTGCGCGTAGGGGCCCAGGTCCACGTCCTCGGCCGACAGGCGCGACTCGCGCACCGCCCGCTGGGCGGGCCGGCCGGCACGGTCGATCACCCGGTGGCCCTCGCGCCGCAGCTCCGCCACGTCGCCCTCCTCCAGGTAGACGATGTGCCGCGTCACCGGGATCAGCGCCGAGGCGTCGGAGGCGAAATAGCCTGCGTCCTGCGCCACGCCGAGCAGCAGAGGTGCGCCCTGTCGCGCGCACACCAGCCGGGCGGGATCTTCCGTGTCGCCCACGCCGATGGCGAAGGCCCCCTCCAGTTCGTGGATGCTCTGGCACACCGCGGCCAGCAAGTCCAGGCCCTGTTTCACGTGGCTGTGCACGAGATGCGCAATCACTTCCGTGTCGGTGTCGGAGGAGAAGTCATAGCCGGCCGCCCGCAAGCGGGCGCGCACGGCCTCGTGGTTTTCGATGATGCCGTTGTGCACCACGGCGATGCGGTCGCGGCTCACGTGGGGATGGGCGTTGCGCTCGCTCACCCCGCCGTGGGTGGCCCAGCGGGTGTGGGCGATGCCGGCATTGCCCTTGAAGCGCTGCTCTGCGGCCAGCCTGGCGAGCTCCGCCACGCGGCCGGTGCTGCGCAGGCGGCGCAGGCCGCCGTCGATCATGGCGATGCCGGCGGAGTCGTAGCCGCGATACTCCAGCCGGCGCAGGCCGTCCAGCAGCACGGGCACGATGTCGTGGGAGGCAACGGCGCCGACGATGCCGCACATGGGAGGCTTGCCCTCAGAAACCGCGCCGCGACGCGTGATTCACGTTCAAGAGCCCTTTGCCGGCCGCTTCCAGCCTGGAACCGAGAGCTGCCGGGCGCGCGACACGGTGAGCTGGCCCTCGGGCGCATCCTTGGTGAGGGTGG
>DAIPHN010000008.1:0-32995 GCA_036771335.1 Burkholderiales bacterium | reverse complement strand
GGACTCGTTGATGCCCTTCCAGCCGGCGATGGAGGAGCCGTCGAAGGCGTGGCCGTCGTCGAACTTGGACTGGTCGAACATCTTGGCGGGCACGGAAACGTGCTGTTCCTTGCCACGGGTATCGGTGAATCGCAGGTCGACGAACTTGACTTCGTTGTCCTTGATCAATTTCAGGACGTCGGCGGGGGACATGCTTCTGATCTCCTCAAACTGGAAACGACGGGGTGGTATGCTGCAAACGGCATCGGAAAGCGTCTGAAATCCAAGGTCGCAGATTTCGTGCCACGGCTTTTTGCAAAAAAGTATTTGCGCAACAATTTGTTAGCACGTGACGTCACCAATGGCCTGCACCATCATAGTGCAGGCACGAGACTGCGGCGCCGTCATGGTGCGCGGTTCTGGCCAGGCCGGGCCTGCCGGCATACTCAAATCACTTCACGGAGAGCGTTCCATGACCAGCCTGTCGGATATTTTGGCCCGCGCCCAGCAGCGCGCCCGCGATCAGGGCCTTCCCTACGATGGGGCCCTGTTGCCTTCCGAAGCCCACGAGGTACTCGGCCACGCCCCTGGCGCCGCACTGGTGGATGTGCGCACCCGCGCCGAGCTGGAGTGGGTGGGACGCATTCCCGGTGCCGTGGAGATCGAGTGGCAGGGCTGGCCGGGAGGCGCGCCCAACCCCGGTTTCGAACAGCAACTCAAGGCGCAGGTGGATGCCGAACGGCTGGTGATGTTCCTGTGCCGCAGCGGGGGCCGTTCCAATGCAGCCGCTGCCGCTGCCAAGCGCGCTGGATACACGGAGGTCTACAACATCCTGGAGGGTTTCGAGGGCGACAAGGACGGCCAGCAACACCGCAACACCCTCGGCGGATGGCGCAAGGCCGGTCTGCCGTGGGTGCAGGGATAGGCGGCGCGGGGTGCGCGCGGCGGATTACGCCACGCCACTCCAGTCCACCCAACCCAGCCAGGCGGTGAGCAGCACCAGCAGACCGAAGGCAATGCGGTACCAGGCAAAGGGGGTGAAGTCGTGGCTCGCTACAAAGCGCAGCAGCCCGCGCACCGCCAGCAGGGCACTGGCGAAGGCGGCGGCAAAGCCGGTGGCGAACAGCGCCAGATCGTCGGCCGCCAGCAGGTGGCGGTGCTTGGCCAGGTCGTAGAGCGCTGCTGCGGTGAGGGTGGGGATGGCGAGGAAGAACGAGAACTCCGTGGCCGCCCTGCGCGACAGTCCGAAGAACAGCCCGCCGATGATGGTGGCGCCGGAGCGCGACGTGCCCGGAATGAGCGCCAGCGCCTGCGCCAGGCCGAGCTTGAGGGCATCGCCAGCGGTGAGTTGGTCCACCTCCTGGATGCGTACCCGGTGCCGGCGCCGCTCCACCCACAGGATCACCAGCCCGCCCGCGATGAAGGCCAGGGCGACGGGCACCGGGTGGAACAGGTGGGACTTGATGGACTTGCCGAACAGCAGGCCGAGCACCGCCGCCGGCAGGAAAGCGATGGCCAGGTTCATCACGAAGCGCCGCGCCGGGGCGCTGTGCGCCAGGGTGGTGGCCACGGTGCCCAGCCGGTGGCGGTACTCCCAGCACACCGCCAGGATGGCGCCGAGCTGGATGACGATCTCGAACAGCTTGCCCTTGTCGTCATTGAAGTCGAGCAGCGCCCCGACCACGATCAGGTGCCCGGTGCTGGAGATGGGCAGGAACTCGGTCAGCCCCTCGACGATGCCGAGCAGCAGGGCCTTGAACAGCAACATTGCGTCCACGGGGCGGCTCGAAGATGGCTGGTGGGCTGCCTTCCGGGGCGGCTAGCGCTTCGAATACACCTCCGCCCCCTGCCTGACGAACTCCACCGCCTTCTGCTCCATGCCCCTCGCGAGCGCCTCCCGCGCGTTCACCCCCTGCTGCGCCGCGTACTCCCGCACGTCCTGGGTGATCTTCATGGAGCAGAAGTGCGGTCCGCACATGGAGCAGAAGTGCGCCAGCTTGGCGCCCTCCTGCGGCAGGGTCTCGTCGTGGAACTCGCGCGCCTTGTCCGGATCGAGCCCGAGGTTGAACTGGTCGTCCCAACGGAACTCGAAGCGCGCCTTGGACAGCGCGTTGTCGCGGATCTGCGCGCCCGGGTGGCCCTTGGCCAGGTCGGCCGCGTGGGCGGCGATCTTGTAGGCCATGATGCCGTCCTTCACGTCGTCCTTGTCGGGCAGGCCCAGGTGCTCCTTGGGCGTGACGTAGCAGAGCATGGCTGTGCCCTGCCAGCCGATCATGGCTGCTCCGATGGCGCTGGTGATGTGGTCGTAGCCCGGCGCGATGTCCGTGGTGAGCGGTCCCAGAGTGTAGAAGGGCGCCTCGTGGCAGTGCTCCAGCTGCAGCCGCATGTTCTCGGCGATCAGCTGCATGGGCACGTGGCCCGGGCCCTCGATCATCACCTGGCAGTCGTGCTTCCAGGCCACCTGGGTGAGCTCGCCCAGGGTGCGCAGCTCGGCGAGCTGGGCTTCGTCGTTGGCGTCCCACACCGAGCCCGGGCGCAGCCCGTCACCCAGGGAAAACGACACGTCGTAGGCCCGCATGATTTCGCAGATGTCCTCGAAGTGCTCGTACAGGAACGACTCGCGGTGATGGGCGAGGCACCACTTGGCCATGATGGAGCCGCCGCGCGACACGATGCCCGTCATGCGCCCGGCCGTCATGGGGATGAAGGGCAGGCGAACCCCGGCGTGGATGGTGAAGTAGTCAACCCCCTGTTCCGCCTGCTCGATCAGCGTGTCGCGGAAGATCTCCCAGGTGAGCGCCTCGGCGCGCCCGTCCACCTTCTCGAGCGCCTGGTAGATGGGCACCGTGCCGATGGGCACCGGCGCATTGCGCACGATCCACTCGCGGGTCTCGTGGATGTGCCTGCCGGTGGACAGGTCCATCACCGTGTCGGCGCCCCAGCGGATGGCCCAGGTCATCTTCTCCACCTCCTCGCCGATGGACGAACTGACGGCGGAGTTGCCGATGTTGGCGTTGATCTTCACCAGGAAGTTGCGCCCGATGATCATGGGCTCGCTTTCCGGGTGATTGATGTTGGCGGGAATGATGGCGCGCCCCCGGGCCACCTCGTCGCGCACGAACTCAGGTGTCATGACCGCGGGAATGGCCGCCCCGAGGGATTGGCCAGGGTGCTGGCGCCCCAGCAGCGCGCGCTGCTGGGGCGTGAGCGACGCGAGCCACTCCTCGCGGCGGCAGTTCTCGCGGATCGCCACGAATTCCATCTCGGGCGTGACGACGCCGCGGCGCGCATGGTGCATCTGCGTGACCGTGGCGCCCGCGCGGGCGCGGCGCGGTGCGCGGGCGAGATCGAAGCGCAGCGCCGCCAGGGCCGGATCTTCCAGGCGGGTGCGGCCGAAGGCCGAGGAGGGTCCTGGCAACAGTTCGGTGTCGGCGCGCGCCTCGATCCAGGCAGCGCGCAGTGCCGGCAGGCCGCGGCGGATGTCGATGCTAGCGCCGGGGTCGGTATAGGGCCCCGAGGTGTCGTAGACGGTGATGGCGGGGTTGGGTTCGGCGCCCGCGGCCGAGGGGGTGTCGGTCTGGGCGATCTCGCGCATGGGCACGCGAAGGTCGGGTCGCGGTCCCTGCACGTAAATCTTTCGGGAGGCCGGAAGCGGCGCGAGTGCAGCGGCGTCGGCGCGGGCATCGGCGGCAATAAAGGGGCGCTGGGGTGCGTTCATGAGAAATCCTCCGCAGTGATCAGGCGGGCGCAGCTGGCCACAGCCCATGGAAGTGGTGAAGCGGGCCGTGTCCTGTGCCCACGTTCAAGCGATCGGCAGCAGCGATGGCCGCCAGCACATAGGCGCGGGCCTCGGCGACGGCCTCGGCCACATGCTGGCGCTGGGGCAGCAAGGCAGCGATGGCCGAAGACAGGGTGCAGCCGGTGCCGTGGGTGTTCTGGGTTGCAATGCGGCGCGCCGGCAGTTCGGTGAAGCGCTCGCCGTCGAAGAACACGTCCAGCAGGGTATCGCCGCTGCCATGGCCGCCCTTCACCAGAACATGACGGGCGCCGAGTTGATGCAGCTCGCGAGCGGCGGCGCGCTGGCCTTCCGAGCCTTCCCGCACCAGGTGGCCGAGCAAGTCGCCGGCCTCGGGCAGGTTGGGAGTGAGCACCGTGGCCAGCGGCAGAAGCTGTTGCTTGAGGGCTGCGATGGCCTCGGCGCGCAGCAACCGGTCGCCGCTCTTGGCCACCATCACCGGGTCCAGCACCACGAAGCGCGGCAGATGGCGGCGCAGCGCCTCGGCTACCACGGTGATCAGCGCGGCATTGGCCAGCATGCCGATCTTGACGGCATCGATCTGGATGTCACTGAACAGCGTGTCCAGCTGCAGGCGCAGGAACTCCGGCTCGACCTCGACGATGCCGGTGACGGCGCGGGTGTTCTGGGCGGTGAGCGCGGCGATGGCGGCGCAGCCATAGGCGCCCAGCGCCGAGAAGGTCTTCACGTCTGCGAGCACGCCAGCGCCGCCGCCCGGATCGACTCCGGCGATGGACAGGACGTTGGCAACGGGGCTCGGAGTTTGCGGTGGCATCGACAGCTTCCTACGCCGGCATGACCCGGTTCAGGTTCGAAGGGACTCTCTCACCGCGCGGCGGCCGGTGGCGCGCATGTGGTTCACCCGGCCGCGGAGGCGGACCCCCGTGTCTGAGTTGACGTTAACCCGGGTGGTGGCCCGGCATCAAATAGCCTTTTCGCCGTTGGGGCTTCGTGGGGTTGTGTGATAATCCGGCCCGCTTCCACTGCGCCACCGCGTCATGGACTTCCAGATCGCCCGTTTCAACATGGTTGAAAGCCAGGCCCGTACCTGGGACGTGCTCGACCAGCGGGTTCTCGACCGGCTGCTGGTCATCGCGCGCGAGGATTTTGTTGCGCAGGACTGGAAAAGTCTCGCTTACGCAGATATGGATTTGCCGCTGGGTCATGGCGAGGTGATGCTCGCCCCCAAGCTGGCGGCGCGGCTGGTGCAGGAGGCGGCGGTGGGCGAGGCGGACCACGTGCTGGAGATCGGCACCGGCTCGGGCTACATGACGGCGCTGCTTGCCGGGCTAGCGGCCCGCGTCACCAGCGTCGAGATCGTGGCCGAGTGGGTTGAACCAGCCCGTGCCAGGCTGGGCGCCCTGGGGATCGGCAACGTCACTATCGAGGCTGGCGACGCAGCCCTCGGCTGGCCGGTCGCCGGGCCCTATGACGCCATCGTGGTCACCGGCTCCCTGCCCATTCTCCCCGACGAATTGCTGGGGCAACTTGCGCCGGGGGGCAGGCTCGTGGCCGTGGTGGGCAGCCCGCCCATCATGACCGCCCGGTTGGTCACCTGCAATGCGCCGGATGTTTTTCGCTCGGCCGGCCTGTTCGAAACCTTCATCGCGCCGCTTCGCAACGCTCGCGTGCCAGAGCGGTTCGTGTTCTGATGCAGCAGGTTGACCCCGTCGCGCTGCGTCAGTGGCTGGATGGTCCGGCCGAAAGCCGCCCGGGCGTGCTGGACGTTCGGGAGCCCTGGGAGGTGGCGCGCTGCGCCATCGAGGGCTCGGTCGCCATTCCCATGGCCGAGATCGCCCTGCGCGTCGGTGACCTGGATCCTGTCCGCCCATGGGTGGCGGTGTGCCATCATGGCATGCGCAGTCTGCAGGTGGCGTTGTTCCTCGAGCGCCAGGGCTTCGAGCACATGCACAACCTGCGTGGCGGCATAGACGCCTGGGCAGCCCAGGTGGACCCTGCCATGCCGCGCTACTGAATCGCGTCACGCAACCCCACAGGAAGTCATCGCCATGTTCCAGCCTCGCCTGAAGCCCCTCGCAATCGGACTTGCCGCTTTGTCCCTGGGTCTTGCCGTGCCGCTGGTTCGC
The DNA here is from genome assembly GCA_036771335.1 of Burkholderiales bacterium. Lineage (GTDB taxonomy): Bacteria > Pseudomonadota > Gammaproteobacteria > Burkholderiales. Next base: position 27,133 of record DAIPHN010000008.1, on the reverse strand, counting down.
GGGGCGGATCTGCTGTCGGTGTACCAGGAGGCGCTTGGTAGCGATCCGCAGTACGCCTCGGCGCGGGCGAATTACCTGGCGGCGCAGGAGAAGGCGGTCCAGGGCAGGGCGCTGCTGCTGCCGCAACTCTCGGCCAACGCGGCGACCAACTACACCAACGCGGACGCGCGTTTCCCGAACGTGCCGTTCTTCGCGGGAGGGCAGCGCGATTTCGGCGCGCGGACCTACGGCGTGCAGCTCACGGCCCCTTTGTACCGCCCGCAGAACTGGGAGACCTGGGAACAGGGCAAGTTGCAGGGCACGGCCGCCGAACTGCAACTCGGCGCCTCCGGCCAGGAACTCATGGTGCGCGTCTCCCAGGCCTACTTCGACGTTTTGTTGGCGCGCGCCAACCTCGACTTCATCCGCGCGCAGAAGTCCGCCATTTCCGAGCAGCTCGCCCAGGCCAAGCGCAACTTCGTGGTAGGCACTGCCACCATCACCGACACCAACGATGCGCAAGCCCGCTTCGACCTTTCCACGGCGCAGGAGGTAGCGGCGCTCAACGAGCTCGAGGTGAAGAATCGCGCGCTTGCCACCATCATCGGCAAGTTTCCGGGGACCATCGCAGGGCTCGCCACGCCGGTGAGCCTGGAGGGGCCGAAGCCGGCCGACATGACCAGCTGGGTCGACCAGGCGCGCGAGACCAGCCTCACGGTGGAGGTCCAGAAGACGGCCGTGGAGATCGCGCGGCGCGAGGTGGAGAAGCAGAAGTACGGTCATCTGCCCACGGTCGACCTCACAGCGAGCTATTCCGACGCCAAGGCCAATTCGAGCGTGCAGGGCTTCGCGAGCGAGATCCGCCAGGGTGTGGCGGGCTTGCAGGTGCAGATGCCGCTGTACGCCGGCGGTGCGATCGGGTCGCGCATCCGCGAGGCCTCGGCCAACCGCGTCAAGGCCGAGCAGGACCTGGAAAATGCGCGCCGGCAGGCCACGCTCGCTACTCAGACCGCGTTTCTCGGGGTGACTTCCGGGCTGGCCCAGGTCAGGGCGCTGGAGCAGGCTCTGCGCAGTTCCGAGGTGAGCCTGGAGAGCACCAAGCTGGGGCGGGAGGTGGGCGTGCGCACTCAGGTGGACGTGCTCAATTCCCAGCAGCAGGTGGCCAACGCGCGGCGCGATCTGGCGCGTGCGGTCTACGACACCATCGTGGCACAGCTCAAGCTCAAACAGGCGGTGGGCCGGCTGACGGTGGAAGACCTGGTGGCCATCAATCGCCTGCTACGCCGCGACGTCGGCCCCTGAGGCGAACAGGCAGGCCGTCCGGCGTGCCCGTTCCCGACGCCCTCGGCGAGGCGAAACGCGCGCTGCGCGCACGGGTGCTGGCGGCCCGGGACGCCTTGCCCGCGGCGGCGCGCGGGCATGCCTGCGCGGCCATCACGCGCCGCTTGCTGGCCCTGCCGGCATTCGAAGCTGCCGGCGCGGTACTGTCCTACGCAGGGTTCGGTTCCGAGTTCGACACTGAGGCCTTCAACGCCGCCGTGCTGGCCTCCGGAAAGGTCTTGCTGCTGCCCCGGGTGGACCAGACGCGGCGGGTTCTGCGCCTCTACCGCGTGCGCGATCCGGGCGTGGACCTGCTGCCGGGCCTCTGGGGGATCCGCGAGCCCGATCCCGCCCGCTGCCGCGAGAGCTCTGCCGAGGCCGCGGAATTGATTCTGGTGCCCGGGGTGGCGTTCGATGCGTCCGGCGGGCGCCTCGGCTACGGCGGCGGGTTCTATGACCGGTTGCTGCCGGGCGCCGCGCTCACGGCGTCCCTGGCGGCCGCGGCGTTCGAAGCGCAGGTGGTGGATGCCGTGCCCATGGGTCCGCTGGACCGGCGCGTGGACCTGCTGCTCACCGCAGCGCGGGCACTTTCGACACGATCAGGTTGAGGGTGCGCTCGGTGGCGCCGCGATGGGCGATTGCGAAATCCAGCGCGGCGCCCGAGGCGCGCGCGCGCGCTTCGGGGTCGGTGAGCAGCGCCCGCGCGGCGGCAGCCAGTTCGGCCGGATCGTGCACCACGCGCGCCGCGCCCGATGCCACCGCCAAGCGGCTCGCATCGGCAAAGTTGAAGGTGTGGGGACCGGTGAGCACAGGGCAGCCGGTGGCAGCTGCCTCGATCAGGTTCTGGCCACCCAGGGGCACCAGGCTGCCGCCCACGAACGCCACATCGCACGCGGCGTAATAGGCGAACATCTCGCCCATGCTGTCGCCGAGCACCACCGCCACATCTTCGGGGACGGGACCGTCCGCGCTGCGGCGCACGCAGCGCCAGCCGCGCGCCAGCACCAGCTGTTCAACTTCGTCGAAGCGCTGCGGATGGCGCGGCACCAGCACCAGCAGCGCTCCGGGCGCATTCAGGGCCGCGAAGGCGTCCAGCACCAGTGGCTCCTCCCCCTCCCGTGTGCTGGCGGCCAGCAGCACCGGCCGCGCGGCGCCGTATTGCTCCCGTAACCGGGCGCCGAGCGCGAGCAGGGCAGGCGGTGGGATCACGTCGAACTTCAGGTTGCCGGTCACCTCGGGCGCCCGTGCGCCGAGGGATTGGAGCCGGGTCGCGTCGGCAGATGTCTGGGCTGCCACCCCGGCAAGGGAGTGCAGGGCCGTGGCCGTGAGATGTGCGAGGCGCGCGTAACCGCGGGCCGAGCGTTCCGACAGCCGCGCGTTCACGAGCAGCAAGGGTACCGACCGTCTCTGGCAGGCTGCGGCGAGGTTGAACCAGATCTCGGTTTCCATAAGCACGCCCGCCACGGGGCGGTAGTGTTCGAGGAAGGCGTTCACCGCGAAGGGCAGATCCCAAGGCAGGTAGGCGCGCAGCACCCGTCCTCCAAACAGCTGCCTGCCCATGGCGCGCCCGGTGGGCGTGGTGTGGGTGAGCAGAATGCGATGCCCGGGATAGCGCGCCGACAGGCCCTCCAGCAGCGGCGCCGCAGCGCGTGTCTCGCCTACCGAGACAGCATGTATCCAGATGAGCGGCTGCTGCGGCGCGGCTGTGTCGGACGGCGGACTGGCGTAGAGCCCCAGGCGCTCGCCCACATGGCGCAGGTACTCCGGTTGCCGCCGGGCCCTCCATGCCAGGTGCAACAACGCCACCGGAAGGAGCGCGAACAATGCCAGGGTGTAGAGCGCGCGTCTCACGGGGCTTGCCTGCCCGGGCCGCGTTCATGAAACCGCCTCACACCACGACCCCGACGCGCCGTATTGCCGTGATCACCGCCGCCGGCGACGGCGCGCCGCGCCCGTCGCCCACGTTGCAGGCCCAGGGGCCGGCCAGAACGCCCGTGGCCTCGGGGTTCGTGCTCACGTACAGGCCCACTGTGGGGCGCCCGAGCGCCGCCGCCAGGTGGGTGAGCCCCGTGTCCACGCCAACCACCAGCGCGGCGCGCCCCAGAAGGCCGGCCATGGTCCGTAGCCCGAGTCTTGGCGGTACCCGCGCCGCGGCGAGACCGGCGGCCAGAGCCTCGCTGCGGGTGCCCTCGGCGGCGCTTCCCCACGGAAGCACGCAGGCCATGCCGCGGCTGGCGAGATGCTCGATCAGTTTCTTCCAGCGGGGGAAGGGCCACGTCTTGGCCTCGGCGCTGCTGGCGTGCAGCAGCACGGCGAAAGGTTCAGGCGGCAGCCACGCGTGCCGCTGCGCGGGGCCTAGCCAGGGCCGGTCAGGGTCGGGCGGCGAGTCGTCTTCCTGCGCCGCAGGAGGGAAGGGCGGCACGGCAACGCCGTAGTCGAGCGGATCCGCTGCGGTGTAGTTCAGCGCCAGGGCTGCCAGCTCGCGGTTGCGCACCACTGCATGTCGGCCCCATGGCACGGTGTGCACGTGGTCGTAGGCCCAAGCGAGGGGCTCGCGGGAACTGCGCCAGTCGAGCCCATGCCGGACACCGGGCGCCAGCCGCGCAAGTAAAGCGCTCTTCAGCAACCCCTGGGTGTCTATGACCACGTCGTAGGCGCCCGCGCGCAGGATTCGGCGCAGGGCGCCGATCTCGTGCCAGGCAGCTGCGCCCAGCAACCCGCGCCGCCAGCGCCGCAGCGCGCAGGGGATCACGCGCCGCAACCCGTGCCGGCTGAGGCCCGGGATGGCCGCGAAGGATTCCTCCACCACCCAGTCCACTATCGCGCCAGGCATGGCGCGGCGGATGTCGGCCACCACGGGAAGATTGTGGACCACATCCCCCAGGGAGGAGGTCTTGACAAGCAGGATGGTGGTCACGGGAGCGGCTCACATGCCGCGGGCGAGACAGGAGCCCGAATTATAATCGCCCTGCTTCAATAAACCTCATCTGGACCTCCTTGCGCCCGTCATGACCAAGACCGCTCTCGTCACCGGCATTACCGGACAGGACGGCGCGTACCTCGCCGAATTCCTGCTCGCCAAGGGCTATGTGGTGCACGGCATCAAGCGGCGCGCCTCGTTGTTCAACACCGACCGTATCGATCACCTCTACCAGGATCCGCACCTCAGCCACCGCCGGTTCATTCTCCACTACGGCGACATGACGGATTCGTCCAGCCTGGTGCGCATCATCCAGCAGGTCCAGCCGGACGAAATCTACAACCTGGCCGCCCAGAGCCACGTGGCGGTGAGCTTCGAAGAGCCTGAATTCACGGCCAACTCCGACGCCCTGGGAGTGCTGCGGCTGCTGGAGGCCATGCGCATTCTCGGGCTGGAGAAGAAGTGCCGCTTCTACCAGGCCTCCACCTCCGAGTTGTACGGGCTGGTGCAAGAGATCCCGCAGAAGGAAACCACCCCCTTCTATCCCCGCAGTCCCTACGGTGTGGCCAAGCTGTACGGATACTGGATCACCGTGAACTACCGCGAGGCCTACGGGATGTATGCCTGCAACGGGATCCTGTTCAACCACGAGTCGCCGCTGCGCGGCGAGACCTTCGTCACGCGCAAGATCACCCGCGCCCTGGCTCGCATCAAGCTTGGGCTGCAGGACACCCTCTTCCTGGGCAATCTGGACGCCAAGCGCGATTGGGGCCACGCCCGCGACTACGTGGAGGCCATGTGGCTCATGTTGCAGCAGGAGGTGGCCGAGGACTTCGTCATCGCCACGGGCGAGCAACACAGCGTGCGCGATTTCGTGGATGCCGCCGCGGCGGAGCTGGGCATGAGCATCGCATGGCGGGGCGAGGGCGTGCAGGAGCAGGGCTTCGATGCGGCCGGCAAGTGCGTCGTGGCGGTGGACCCGCGCTACTTTCGGCCTGCCGAGGTGGAGACGCTCCTGGGTGATCCGTCCAAAGCGCGGGCCAAGCTCGGCTGGAAGCCGAAGGCGAGTTTCCGCCAGCTGGTGGCCGAGATGGTGCGCGAAGACCTCAAGGCCGCCGAGCGCGACGAGCTGGTGAAGAAGCACGGGTTCCCGGCCTATGACCATCACGAGTGAGTACGGAGAACTCTGCTGCCATGACGCCTGAGACCCGCATCCATGTGGCGGGCCATCGCGGGCTGGTGGGTTCGGCTCTGGCGCGTCGCCTGCGGGCCCGGGGTTTTCGCAATCTTCTACTGCGAAGTCACGCCGAACTCGACCTGGCCGACGCGCCCGCTGTGCGCCGCTTCTATGAGCACGAGAGGCCGCAAGTCGTGTTTCTGGCTGCGGCCAAGGTGGGTGGTATCCTGGCCAACAGCACCTATCCCGCGCAGTTCATCCATCACAACCTGCAGATCCAAGCCAGCGTCATCGGCGAAGCGTACCGGGCCGGTGTGCAGCGTCTGCTGTTCCTGGGCTCCTCGTGTATTTATCCGCGCGACTGTCCGCAGCCGATCCGCGAGGAGTACCTGCTCACCGGTCCGCTGGAGGCAACAAACCGCCCTTACGCCATCGCCAAGATCGCCGGTATCGAGACCTGCTGGGCCTTCAATCGCGAGTACGGCACGCGTTATCTGTCTGTGATGCCCACCAACCTGTATGGCCCGGGGGACAGCTATGACCTGCACAACAGCCACGTGCTGCCAGCGCTGATCCGCAAGATGCACGAGGCCCGGCTCTCCGACTTCCCAGAGGTGGTGGTGTGGGGCACGGGGACGCCGCGGCGCGAGTTTCTGTACTCCGACGATATGGCGGACGCATGCATCCATCTCATGACCCTGCCGGATGGCGAATACGATGCCATTCTCGCCCGGTACGCCCCGCCGCTCATCAACGTGGGCTGCGGGGAGGATGTGACCATCCGCGAGCTTGCGGAAACGGTTGCGCGGGTGGTTGGATTCTCCGGAAGGCTCATGTTCGATACCGGCAAGCCTGACGGGACGCCGCGCAAACTCCTGGACGTGTCGCGGATGTCTAAGCTGGGGTGGCGTCCGACGATGAGTCTGGATTCGGGCATTGGCGAGGCGTACCGCGACTACCTGGCCTCGGCGGCGGGCCAATCTCTCGCGGCGGACCGATGAGGCGCCAACTGAAGCGCTGGCGGGTTGCCGCGCCTCGGGTAAGTGGCGCAGAGCCGTGCGGTTTCGTGGGCGCCGGCCGGTGATCCTGGTAACTGGCGCGCGGGGCTTCGTGGGCCGCGAACTCCTGGCGCGTCTGGAGCAACTGGGCGTGCCATCGCGCTTGGCGCTGCGGCGTTCCGATGACCAGCCTGGACGGGTGGCGGTGGTCGGGGATCTGGGCCCGGACACCGACTGGCGCGAGGCGCTGAGGGGTTGCACCGCCGTGGTGCACCTCGCCGCCCGAGTGCATGTGATGCGCGAGAACAGGAGCAACTCGCTGGCCGCTTTTCGTTCCGTCAACACGGCGGCGACCGAGCAACTCGCCCGCCAGGCTGCGGCTGCCGGCGTCGAGCGGTTCATGTTCTTGAGCACAGTCAAGGTTCATGGCGAGTTCAGCGGCGACGAGGTATTCACTGAGCGGGATCCTCCAGCGCCTCGGGGTGGCTACGCCATCAGCAAATGGGAGGCCGAGTGCGCCCTGAGCCGGGTGGCGGCCGCGACGGGGTTGGCCGTCACGGTATTGCGCCCGCCGCTTGTGTACGGGCGGGGCGCGGCTGGTAACTTCGCGACCCTCGCGGCCGCTCTGCGTCGAGGTCTGCCCATGCCATTGGCGTCCATCCGCAATCGCCGCAGTCTGGTTTATGTGGGTAATCTTGTGGACGCGATCCTCGCCTGCCTGAACAGACCGGCCGCGGCAGGGCGGACTTTCCTGGTGAGCGATGGAGAGGATCTTTCCACGCCTGAACTGTTGCGTCGCTGCGCTCGGGCGATGGGTACGAAAGCGCGTTTGTGGCCGTGTCCGGTTTCGCTGCTGCGGACCACGGCGGTGCTGACTGGGCAGCGAGCTTTTCTTGAACGACTGGCGGGTTCGCTCGCGGTGGATGCCTCTGCTCTGACGGCGGCCCTCGATTGGCGCGCACCCTTTTCGGTGGACGAAGGCATGGCTCGCGCACTGTCCACGCCGGGTCCAGGCGATCTATAGGCGCACGCGCGGCAGGCCTCGGCGAGCCGACCCCCCAATCCATGGCACCCTCGGCTCTGCTCGCCCCTCTCACGGCTTTCCTGCTCAGTCACCTGGTGCTGCGGGCGCTCTTATCGGCGCGCGGCCGCGGGCTGCTGCTTGATCAGCCCAACGCGCGTTCATTGCACACGCGGCCTGTGCCTCGCAGCGGAGGGATCGCTATCGTGACCGGGGTGCTGGCGGCCGCCGTCTGGGTGCGGTCGCCGCTGCCGCTCGTGGGAGGTGTGGCTGCGCTGCTGACCTTGTCTCTGCTCGACGACTGGCGTTCACTTCCGTCGGGATTGCGATTGGTGGTTCATCTCGGAGTGTGCGCCGCGTTTTGCACGAGCGCCCTGTCCCATTTGCCATGGCCGTGGTGGATCCTGCTGGCGCTCGCGCTCGGATGGATGACGAACCTCTACAACTTCATGGACGGGTCGGACGGACTCGCCGGGGGAATGGCCGTGGTAGGTTTCGGTGCGTGTGCCATCGCAGCGAGCCTCGGCGGCGACAGCGCGCTTGGCTGGTGGTGCGCTTCGGTCGCGGCATCGTCGTTGGCATTCCTGCTGGTCAATTTTCCGCCCGCGCGCATTTTCATGGGCGATTCGGGATCTGTGCCGCTTGGGTTCCTCGCTGGTGCCGTTGGCTTGCTAGGGTGGCGCGACGGGCAGTGGCCATGGTGGTTCCCGTTGGCAGTGTTTGCCCCTTTTGTGGCGGATGCAAGCATCACGCTTCTGCGCCGTGCGCTGCGGAGAGAGCGCCTGTGGCAAGCCCACCGTGGCCACTATTACCAGCGTCTCATCCTTCTGGGCTGGAGCCACCATCGAACGGCGATTGCCGAATATGCCCTGATGGCAGCTTGTGCAGCGGGGGCGTTGCTGGCACTTGGAAGGCCGCCAGAGGTGCAGGCCATGCTGCTGGCGCCGCCGGCCGTGCTGTTACTGGGGGGCATGGTGGCGGTGGATCGCGCGTGGGCGCAGCGACGCCCGTGCGCCCAGCTGGAGCGGGCGGCATGAAGCTTCCTGCGCATGCCCGAGTCGCGCTGGCTATGCTGCACGACGTCGCGGCCTCGGGCTTGGCCTGGGTGACGGCTTTCTGGCTTCGTTTCAACCTGGACATCCCGCCGGCCTTTGCCGAGGCGATGGTGCGCACGGTCTTCGTGGTGATGGCGGTACAGGGTCTGTTGTTCTGGTTTTCCGGTCTCTATCGCGGCCTCTGGCGTTACGCCAGCCTGCATGACATACGCCTGATCGTGCTGTCCGTTGCGGTGGCGGCGCTGGTAGCGCCAGCCGCGCTGGTGCTGGCGGGCTTGACTGCGGAGCTGCCGCGCTCCGTGTTCATCCTGCAGCCCGTGTTGCTGTTGCTCATCATGGGCGGCAGCCGGATGGCGTATCGGGCTTGGAAGGAGGGTCGTCTTGTATCCCTGGCGAGCATCGGCGGCGAGCCCGTGTTCATCCTTGGCGCCGGTGCTGCTGCCGACAAGCTGATCCGCGAGCTCGCGCCCAGCCCGCAGTGGCGGCTGGTGGGCCTGCTGGACGACGACCGTGCCAAGCAGGGCCGCAGCCTGCACGGCATCCCAGTGCTTGGCGCCCTCCACGAGGTGGCTGATCTGGCCGCGCAGCGTGCGGTCACCCACGTCATCGTGGCCATGCCGGGTGTGTCGCACAACGTGCGCCGCCGTGCGGTGAAGCTCGCCAGCGACGCGGGGCTCAAGGTGATGACCGTGCCCTCCTTCGACGACATCGCATCCGGGCGCGTGCGCCTTGGGCAGCTTCGCAGCGTCGAGCTCGACGACCTGCTCGGCCGCGACCCCGTGGTGCTGGACGACTCGGGGCTCAAGTCGCTGCTCGAGGGCCGCGTGGTGATGGTGACGGGCGCGGGTGGGTCGATCGGCTCGGAGCTGTGCCGTCAAGCGGCTCGTTTCCGTCCGGACCGCCTGGTGCTCCTGGACAGCTCCGAGGCTGCCCTCTACACCATCGAGCAGGAATTCGAACACAGCGTCGTCGCGGCGATTCCGCTGGTGGGCGATGTCAAGGATGCGGCGCGTATGGCGGAGATCCTGTCCCGTCATCGACCCGACGTGGTCCTGCACGCCGCGGCCTACAAGCACGTGCCGCTCATGGAAACCGGCAATGCCTGGCAGGCGGTGCGCAACAACGTGGCGGGCACGCTCGTGGTGGCCGAGGCGGCCGTGGCGGCCGGTGTGGCCGAGTTCGTGCTCGTGTCTACCGACAAGGCGGTCAACCCGGTGAACGTCATGGGAGCAAGCAAGCGGCTGGCCGAGATGGTGTGCCAGGCGCTGCAGGCTGGTGCGCCAGCCACGCGCTTCGTCACCGTGCGATTCGGCAACGTACTGGGCAGCACCGGCAGCGTCATCCCGAAGTTCAACGAGCAGATCCGGCGCGGCGGGCCCGTCACGGTGACGCACCCCGAGATCACGCGCTACTTCATGTCCATTCCCGAGGCGGCGCAACTGGTGCTGCAGGCGGCGCTGATGGGGCGCGGGGGCGAGATCTTCGTGCTCGACATGGGCGAGCCGGTGCGCATCGCCGACCTGGCGCACGAGCTGATCCGGCTGTCGGGGCCGTCCGCGGCGGACGTGCGCATCGAATTCCCGGGCCTGCGGCCCGGCGAGAAGCTCTACGAGGAGCTGCTCGCCGACGGCGAAGCCACGGTATCCACGCCGCACCCGAAGCTGCGCATCGCCCGTGCGGCGGGCGTGGACGCGACGTGGCTTGCCCGGTTGCGCGCCTGGCTCGATGGCGCCGCAGCGGCCGGCGACGGCGAGGTGCGTACTGCACTGCAGGAGTGGGTGCCCGAGTACCGGCCTGCCGCAGCCGGGGAGCAGCCCCGCGCCAAAGCGCCTCGCGGCGCAGGTGCGGCCTGAGGACGGGTGTGCAACCAATGCCGCTGTCCTGCGTGATCATCACCCAGGACGCCGCTGGCGCGCTGCCGGCGGCGCTCGCTTCGGTTTCGTGGTGCGACGAGATCGTGGTGGTGGACTCTGGAAGCGCCGACGACACGGTGGCCATCGCCAAGCGCGCTGGGGCCCGCGTGGTGCACCAGCCGTGGCTGGGCTTCGGCCCGCAGAAGCGCTTTGCCGTGGCCTGCGCGCGCAATGACTGGGTGCTGTGCATCGACGCCGACGAGCGGGTGAGCCCCGAGTTGCGCGCAGCCATTGATCGCGCCCTCGCCGCGCCAGCCGGCGGAGCCTACGAGTTCGCCCGCTGTAACCGCTTTCTGGGTCGCTGGCTGCGCCACGGGGAGGGCTACCCCGACTGGTCGCTGCGCCTGTTCGACCGGCGCACGGCGGGATGGTCGGAGGATGCCGTGCACGAGAAGGTGGTGGCGCAGGGCCCGGTGCGGCGCCTCGCGGGCGACCTGCTGCACGAGTCGGCCGAAACGCTGGCGAGCTACCTGCACAAGCAGAACCGCTACACCTCGCTGCAGGCCGAGACTGCCTTCGCGGCCGGAAGGCGCGCCTCGGTGGCGAGGCTGCTGTTCTCGCCGCTGGCGCGCTTCCTCAAGTTCTACGTGCTGCGCCTGGGATTTCTCGACGGCGCAGCGGGGCTGGTGCACATCGCCATCGGCTGCCAGAACACCTTCCTCAAGACCGCCAAGCTTCTCGAGCTGCAGCGGCGCGGGGCGCCGCAATGAATATCCTCGTCACCGGCGCGGCCGGGTTCATCGGCATGCACACCTGCGAGCGCCTGCTCGCGGCGGGGCACGCCGTGGTGGGGCTGGACAACCTCAACGACTACTACGACCCGGCCCTCAAGCGCGCCCGGCTCGATCGGTTGCGTCCGCACCCTGGCTTCACGGCCGTCGAGGGCGATGTAGTCGAGGCCGGCCCGCTGATGGGGCTGTTCGAGGCGCAGGGGTTCGAACGCGTCATCCACCTTGCTGCCCAGCCCGGCGTGCGCTACTCCATCACCCATCCGCACGCATACGCCCAGGCCAACCTGGTGGGTTTTCTCAACGTGCTGGAGGCCTGCCGTCACCATGGCTTGCCGCATCTCGTGTACGCCAGCAGTTCGAGCGTGTATGGCGGCAACGCGCGGCTGCCCTATTCCGAACACCATGCGGCCGACCACCCCGTGAGCCTGTACGCCGCCACCAAGCGCGCCAACGAGCTGATGGCCCACAGCTACAGCCACCTCTACGGCCTGCCGGCTACGGGGCTGCGATTTTTCACTGTCTATGGTCCTTGGGGCCGACCCGACATGTCGCCCATGCTGTTTACCCGCGCCATCCTTGAGGGACGGCCCATCGACGTGTTCAACGAGGGGCGCATGCGGCGCGACTTCACCTATGTGGACGACATCGTGGAGGGCGTGGTGCGCATCATGGACCGCCCGCCCGCGCCGGATCCCGGCTTCGATCCTGCCGCGCCCGACCCGGCTGTCGCGGCGGCGCCCTGGCGCATCTACAACATCGGCAACCACGAGCCTGTGGACCTGATGCACTTCATCGCGGTCCTGGAAAAGCTGCTTGGACGAACCGCCCGCAAACGCCTGCTGCCCATGCAGCCGGGCGATGTGGAGGCCACCTGCGCCGCGGTGGACGACCTGCGGCGCGACGCGGATTTCGCGCCGCGCACGCCGCTCGAACAAGGACTCGCGCGTTTCGTGGACTGGTATCGCGGCTTCTACGGCGCCTGAGCAACCGGTGAGTCAGACCTTGCCGTTCGCCGCGGAAAGCTCCCGCAACGCCGCCACCACGGCGTCCACGGTGATGTCATTGACGTGGCGCGAGGGCGCCTGCAACAGCCGGTAGGGCACGCCCCAGGGATGCCAGCGCGCGGCGTCCGAATCGCCAAACAGGCATACGACGGGCTTGCCCAATCCGGCCGCCACATGCATGGCGCCGCCATCGGCGCACAGCACGGCATGGCAACCCGCCAGCCCATCCACAAGATCACCGAGGGTGCGGGTGGCCATGGGCTGCACCCGGCCAGCCAGGGCCTGCTCGAGCGCCGCGGCCTTGCGATCGTCGCCTGGGTGCCTGGGGTCGTGCTCATCCCCCGGCGCCCAGAATATTCTCACCTTCCAGGAGGGGTCGATGGCTCGCAGTGTGTTTTCGAAGCGCTCGGCGGGCCAGCGCTGGGAAGGTTTGCGGGCACTGATGTGCACTCCGAGCGTGAAGGGCTCATGCGACGAGGGCTGTGGCGCCGCAGCGTGCACGCGCACCGGTGGTGGTTTGCCCCTCAGTCCCAGCGCAGCACCCAGCGCGTAGGTACGCTCCACCTCGTGGCCGTCGCCTTCCGCCACCACCGTCAAGCGGCCGCGCGACGATGCCGATGGACCCCGAACAATGATGCGGGCAGCACGCAGTCCGGCGGCCATGCGCTCGGCCCGGTCCCCGGGCGAGGCCACCAGCACCGCGTCCAGCGCCAGTCGCCGCAGCCGCAGCCAGAGCCGCGCTCGCGCCACCAGCAGCCCCAGGCGGCTCTCGCCCGGGCTGTGCTTCGCCTTCCGATAGACAAACACTTCATCCACGTCGCTACACCCCTTCAGCACGGGGGCGTTGTAGCTGTGCACCAGCACTCCGATCCAGGCGTGGGGATGGGCGAGGCGCAGGCCTGCCAACAGCGGCGTGGTGCAGATCAGGTCGCCGATGTTGTCTCGGCGAATCACCAGGATGCGGGGAGCCGAGGTCAAGGCGCGCGGCCGGGTCTCACGTTGAGCCACAGCCCGAGCATCAGCACCGCGAGCAGCGCGTGTTCGTGGTGCAACGTGGTGTTGGCCATCCCGGCCACGACGGTGACGAACCATCCCGAGAACGCCGCTCCCCATGCGGCCCACTGCACGTCGCGCCCGCGCGCGCCGGGATAGCCGCGCCACAGGCTCGCCAGCCATGCGCCCAGCACCGCCAGCAGGGCGGCAAAGCCCGCCAGGCCACGCTCGGCCAGCGTGTTGAAGTAGAGGCTGTGGGCGTGGGGCGCAAAGAAGAACGCCTGCTCGTCCACCGGCTCGCCGCGGGCCTTGGACCAACCGAGCACCCGCGGCGCATCGAGGCGGCTGAAGTTGTCCATGCCGACGCCAAAGACGGGATACTCGCGCAACGCCGACAAGGAGGTGATCCAGATACGATCCCGGTAGCTGAGCACGTTGTCCGTAGCGGCATTTTGAAGATGCTTGGTGACCACGGTAGGGCGCATCACCAGCAGGGCGGCGGCGATCACCGCGACGGCAAGCAAGGCCGCGGCGCCGAAACGCCGCTCGCGCGGCCACCAGGCGATGGCCAGCACGACCGCGAGTGCAAGGCCGGCGGCCAACGCCCCGCGGCTTTCCATGGCCACCAGGAACGCCAGCAGGCAGACCAGGCCCGCCAATCCGGCGGCGCGGGCCGCGAGGCCCAAGCGCGGCCACAGTGCCATGAGAGCGCTCTGGGAAGATCCAAAGACAATGGCCAGATAGATGGCGCTGTGGTTCACGTGGCCGACGGAGTGCAGTTCGATGTACACCCGCTTTGCCTCCGTTACCCAGCGCCAGTAGCCCCAGGCAAGGCCTAGCGCCGTGGCGACAAAGGCTGCACCGATCACGGCGAGTATCGCGTTGTCACTGAGATTCGAGCGCTTCACGCACCACAGCACCAGGCCATAGCGCAGCAGGTCGGTGGTGCCGCGCCATTCCTGGAAGTGGATACCCGCGAAGGCCGCCACGAGAACACCCGACCCGATCCATACCGCGATCAGCGTGTCCCAGCGGTCCCACGGTCCGCCGAAACGCCGCGCCCTCAGACGGTTGGTCAGCCACGTGAGCACGAAGGCGGCGGCCAACAGGTTTTTCGGCGCCTCCCACAGCGGCAGAGCCACGGCCAGCGCCACCAGCAACGCGGCTTCCAGGTGCGTGCCTGCCGAGGCGGGAGGAGAGTGGATGGCGGACATGGACGATTGATTATAGGCAGCCGGTGCCGCGTGGCGTCCGCCATCGCCTTGGCCTAGACTGCGCAGCCAATGAAAATCCTCGTCATCAAGCGCGACAAGATCGGCGATCTGCTGCTCACGACGCCCATGCTCGCGGTGCTCAAGGCCGCGTTGCCGCAGGCCGAGGTGCACCTGCTCGCCAACGACTACAACGCATGGGTGGTGGCGGACGATCCGAATGCGGACCGGCGATGGATCTACCGCCGCGCGCGTGTGGGCCGCTCGGTGCGGCCTGGCGCGGCCCTGCATGCGGCGTGGCAGGCGCTGGTGATGCGGTTGCAGGGCTACGACTGGGCGATCGTTGCCAATGGCTCCGAGTCGCCGCGGGCGATCCGCCGCGGGCTGCAGTCCGGCGCGAAGCGCGTGGTGGCGTGCGTGGAGGACGCTTCGCGCTGGCCGCGACTCACCCATGGACTGTCCGTGGCCGCGGGCGTCCACGAGGTGGATCGCATGATCGGGCTGCTCGCGCCGCTGGGCGTTGCCGCGCCGGTCCCGGCGCCACTGCCCGTGTATCGCTTGCCCGAGACCTCCCGCGCCGCCGCAGCCGGCTGGCTTGAGGCGCGGGGACTAGCGCCGCGGGGTTATGTGGTGCTGGGTCTGGGCGCGCGCCGTGCCAAGAAGCAGCCCTCCACCGGGCAGATCCTGCGATGGTCGCGCCACTGGCTCGATACGCACGGGCTGCAGACGGTGTTCATGTGGACGCCGGGCCGCTCCGACAACCCGCTCTATCCGGGCGACGACGAGGTGGCCGAGCCCGTGCTTGCCGCGCGCGAGCGCCACATCCACCCTTTCCGCGGCCCGATTCCGCCCGCGCTCGGACTCATCTGGGGCGCGCGCACCAGCGTGTTCCCGGACAGCGGACTGATGCATTTCGCCGCTGCCAGCCCTGGCGGGGTGCTCGGGCTGTTCGCCGAGACCCACGTGTCACCCCATCCTTCGCAGTGGGGTCCGCGCGGAAGCAACGTGGACTTCCTGGATGCGCCGACAAGCGTCGCGGCGCTCTCCGACGAGCAGGTGCTCGGGCGCGTGGCGCGTCTGCTCGGGGCCTGAGGTCTTCAGCCGCGCGGTTTCTCGCCGTACACCTGCGGGTTGAGGCGCGGGTCGTTGTACATCTTGAACTGCCGGTAGATCTTCCAGCGCGCCGCGCCGGCGGCCGCCTCTGTCAGCAGGGCATCCAGGCAGGACGACAGGTCGGCGCGCTGCTCCCGCAGCCGCGCGAGCTTTGCGGCGCAGGCCTCCACGTGGGCCGCATCCACATCCGTGCGCAGGGTCTGCTCGGCCATGGCGCGAATCTTCAGGCTCGTGATGGACAACCGGTCGACGATGGAACCAGCGGTCTCGCTGTTGAGCCGTGCCTGCGCGTGAAGCTCGCGGCCGAACAGGCGGGACAGCAGGTGCTCGTCCACGCGCTCGATGGCGTCGTTGCGCGCCTGGTTGAAGCGGTCGATGTGGCGCTTGTTGGCGGCGATCTCGGCATCGGGCGCGTGGCGCCGTCGCGCCAGATCCTCCTCGAGCCACAGCAAATTGTTGTTGCGGTGGTTGGCCTCGATGCTTTCCCACAGGCCAGGCTCGGTAAAGCGCACGGCTGCGGTGGCGGGCCAGGCGGGGTCGGCGAGGCGCTCGTCGTGGAAGGCAGTTACGCGGGCGGCGTCCACGTCGTGGAAAGGGGGGGCGCTCATGGGCTGTTGTTTTCCAGAAGTCGTTCCAGGGCTTCGAGCACCTGCGCCGGCGGCAGGCGCACCAGGCAGTCACTCACCTTGCTGCCGCCGCAGCCGTCCAGACCGCAGGGGCGGCAGGTGAAACCGGCCGAGATCACCACGGCGCGCGGGTTGTTCCACGGGCCCCATTCCTGCTCGGAGGAGGGCCCGAACAGCGCCACCACCGGGCGCTGCAGGGCCGATGCCATGTGAAGGGGCACGGAGTCCACGGTGAGCAGCGCAGCCGCCTCGTCCATCACGGCGCCGAGCTGCTTCAGGGTGAGCTCGCCGGCCAGATCCACGGGGCGCGCGCCTGCGGACAGCGAGACGATGCGCGCCGTCATGGCACGCTCCGCGGCATCGGGGGCGGCAGTGAGCGCGCAGCGCAGACCGCGCGCTGCCAGCGCGAGCACCACCTCGGCCACGCGCTCGGCGGGCCAGGTCTTGAATCGCCATCGCGAGGCGGGGTGGACGTGCACGAAGCGGCCCGGTTCGAGGCCCGCGGCCGCGAGGCGTGCGCGCGCGGCGGCACGGTCGGCATCGTCAACGACGAAACGCAGGGACCGCGCCTCGGGCGCGGGGAAGACGCCGATGCGCCGCAGCGCGTCGAGGTTGCGCTCCACCGCATGGCGTGGTGCGGCGGGTTGCTTCACCAAGTGGGTGTAGCCCGCCACGGCGCGGCCGCGCGGCGCGAAGCCCACACGCACCGCGGCGTGCGCGAGGCGGCCAGCAATACGGCCACGGTCGCCCTCGGTGAGATTGATCACGGCGTCATAGCGGCCGCCGCGCAGCGCGCGGCGCAGCCGCAGCTCCTCGCCCACGCGCGCCACCAGGCCGCGGTCGCGCGCGGTGCGGTCGAGCATCAGGAAGTCGTCCACATCCGGATTGCCCTGAAGCATGGGCAGCGTCTCGCGGTTGATGAAGGCATCGATGGCTGCGTGCGGCAGCGCGGCGCGTAGCGCCCGGAACACCGGTGTGGCGAGCAGCACGTCACCGTGGTGGCGCAGCTTCACCACCAGCACGCGCTTGATGCGTGACAGGTCAGGGTATCTGCCATAGGCCGCCTCCGGCGGGGCAAAACCGGCGTCGCTGCCATCGGGCGTGGGCGTATCCCGAGTCATTGGGACGCTGGCCGAGGGTCGGTGGCGGTGACGGCGCCACGGCCCGCCCCTCGGGCGAGCATGCGATCGCAGGCTGCCATTACGTCGTCGATGCCGATGGCTTGCATGCAGCGGGGCGCGGGGCACTGGCGGGGCGAGCGACCGCAGCGCTTGACCCAGGGCAGTTCGCGCTTGAACAGCAGGTGCTGGTCGCGGCAGGGGAAAGGGTCCACGGTCACGGCGGTCCAGGGCGCGTGTTGCCAAAAATCGCCCGGCCCGAAGAGCTGCGCTGAGCCCGGGCCGAAGAGCGTCACCGTGGGTGTTCCTGCCACGCGTGCCAGGTGGGAAACACCGGTGTCCGGCACCACCAACAGAGCCGCGTGGCGCAGCAGCGAAAACAGCTGAGTCAGTTCAAGCTCGAAGCGCTGGAATCGGCGCTGCGGGTCCACCGCGTCCGCAAGCGGTCTTTCCCCCGGGCCCACGGTGAAAGCCACGGCAAGCCCGCGATGTTCGAGTGCGTTGGCCAGGGCGCGCCAGCGTTCCGGAGGCCAGTGCCTCAGCCGCATGCCCGCTCCAGGGTGCAAAACGGCGAATGGGCTGGACGGGCATTCAAAGGGGCGATGGGCCGGGGCGGGCCATTGCCGTGTTTCGAAGGCAGGCGGCGCAGGTCCCTCTGCCAGCGTGGCGAAGATGTCGCCTAGCGCCATGGGTTCCCGCGGCCAGGCGCGCAACTCGTCCACCGGCAGGCTCTTGTATGCAGGCCGGTCTCCCTCGAAGGCCACGATCCAGCGCGCTCCCAGCGCCAGGGCGGTCCAGCTGAAGCGGTTGTCGCCGGGTATCAGCGCCAGGTCGAAGCCCGGCTCGCGGGCCAAATCGCGCAGCGTCTCCAGGCGGCGCGGATCGAAGGGCCGCACGGTGACGCCCCAGGGGCGGGAGGCGAACAACGGCGCGAAGGCGCGTGGCGAGGTCATGATGATCTGCGCGCGCGGATGCAGCGCGCGTAGCTTGGCCAGCAAGGGCGCGAGCATCACCGTGTCGCCCAACAGCAGGTGATGGCACACCAGGATCCGCTCCGGATGCTGCGGCCGGCGGCGGCGTCCCAGGGTTGAAAGCCGGTGCCCCGCCGCCAGGCGCAGGGTGAACAGACGGCCCGGAAGGCGGTTAGCCATGGGTAGCCACCGTGTCGATGAACACGGCTTCCATGCGATCGAGCATGGATTCCAGCGAGAATCGCTCGAGTGCGGCGGCACGTGCCGCCGCACCCAGTTGCTCTCGCAGGGCGGGGTCGTCCAGCAGTCGCGCCAGCGCCGCCGCCAGGGGGGCAGCCTGCTGTGGCGCCACCATCAGCCCTGTCATGCCGTCCTGCACCGCTTCGCCGATGCTGCCCACCGCCGTGGTCACCACGGGCAGCGCGCACAGCATGGCTTGCACGATGGCCTGGGGCACACCCTCGTTGGCGTAGGAGGGCAGCGCGAACACGTCGAAGGCCTGCAGCCAGGGCGTTACGTCGGCGCGGTTGCCTGCAAAGGTGACGCGATCGCCCAAGCCCAGGCCAGCCACCTGGGCCTCGAGTGCCTCGCGCTGCGGCCCGTCGCCGACGATGGCGAGCCGTGCCTCAGGGCGCGCCAGTGAGTGGAAGGCTTCCACCAGGAAGCGGTGACCTTTCCAGCTGCGCAAGGTGGCCACGATACCCACCAACGGCCCGGGCGGCAGGCCCAGTGCCGCCCGGGCCGCGTCCCGGTCGCCAGGGGCGAAGCGCGTCGTGTCCACGCCGGTGGGGATGGAGACGATGCGCGCCCCGTCGAAACCGTTTTGGTGCACCAGGGTCTCGCGCAGGCGCTCGCCGGTGGTGACGATGCGCGCCGTGGCGCGGGTGTAGAGCCAGCGCGTGGCGGCGTTGTCGGGGATGGACGCGGAGATGTGCCGGGTTCGCACCAGCGGCGGCGCACCGGCGAGGCTGGCGCAGGCGAGCGCGGCGAGCCAGCTGTCGGTGGAGCTGTGGGTGTTGATCACGTCGCAGGGGTTGGCAGCGAGCCAGCGCCGCAGGGCGAACACCCCGCGGGGGTTCTTGCGGCCGATGGGAAGCGCGGTGACCGCCACGCCCCGCGCGCCTGCCTCCGAAAAGATGCGCGCTTCTGCCGGGCACAGCAGCCGCACCTGGTGGCCGCGCGCCGCCATCCCCGCCGCCTCGCTGAGGATGCGGATCTCCTGGCCGCCCCAGCCCAGGGAAGCCTCGGTGTGGACGATGCGAAGCCGGCGCGGATCGGTCATTTGGGGCGAGCGGCAGTATATCGGGCGGACCCGCTCAGCGATCCGCCAGCAGGTGCCCATAGAGGGCTAGCAGCGCGTCCGTCATGGCTTCGAGGCTGTGGCGCCGGGCGACGGCACGCGCCGCCGTGCCCATGGCATCGCGGGTCGTGGCATCCAGGAGGTGCGCCATGGCCGCGGCCAGGGCGGGCACGTCGCCCGCGGGCACCACCAGCCCGCAGGCCGGATCGTGCAGTACCTCGGCGGCGCCGCAGCCGTCGGTGGTGATCACCGGCAGTGCGCAGGCCAGCGCCTCCAGCGCTGCGTTGGGGAAGGGGTCGTACAGGGTGGGCAGCACGAAGGCGTCGGCGGCGCCGTAGAAGGGTTTTGCATCCTGCTGCGGCCCGGTGAAGCGCGTGCGCGGCCCCAGGCCAAGGCGCCCGGCCAGCGCTTGGTAGCGCGCAGCGTGCTTGTCGCCGCCCACCACCACCAGTGTGCCCGCCGGCACGCTGGCCAGCGCCTGCAGCGCCGTGGCCACGCCCTTGCGCCCGAAGCCCGAGCCCACGAACAGGAACACCGGCTCGTCCGCCGCGATGCCCAGCTGCGCCCGCACGCGCTCCCGGTGCGCTGCGCGCAGGCAGGGCGAAAAGGCAGCCGTGTCCACGCCGTTGCGGATCACATGCAGGCGGGCCGGGTCCACGCCGAAGTGGCGCTCGATCTCGTCGCGCACCATCCCGGCGTTGCAGATCACGGCTTCGAGCCGAGGGCTGGCGAACAGCCGCGCCTCGGCGGCCAGGGTGTAGCGGTGGAAGGGCGAGAGCGCCCGCCACGCGCCGCCCTCGGCCCGCGCGCGCCGCTCCAGCCAGGCGCGGTGCACCCCGTCGCCAGCGCGGTACACATGGCAACAGTCGATGCGCTCGTGGGATTGCACCAGGTGGAAACCGCCGCGCGCCACCGCGGCGCGGGCCGCGCGGGCAAAGCCCGCGTCGCGCCACACGCTGCCCAGGTAGAAGGGGTCGAGCTTTTCGGTGCGCAGGCCCTCGGCCGACTGCCAGTGCCGCGCCAGCAGCGTCACGTCCACGCCGCGCGCCAGCAACGCGTGCACCGCGCGGTCCACGAAGCGCTCCGCGCCGCCGAAGGGATTCCAGCGCTGGCGGATGATGGCAAGGCGCAGCGGCCGCTCCACGGGCGGCGCAGCGGTCAACCCGCCACGCCGGCGTGGTGGGCCTGCTGGTCGGCGTGATAGCTGGAGCGCACCAGCGGGCCGCAGGCGGCGTGGCGGAAGCCCAGGGCCAGGGCCTCGCGCTGGAACACCTCGAACTGCGCCGGCTCCACGTAGCGCAGCACCGGCAGGTGCCCGCCCGTGGGCTGCAGGTATTGCCCCACGGTGAGCATGTCCACCTGGTGGGCGCGCAGGTCGCGCATCACCTGCAGGATCTCCTCGTCGGTCTCGCCCAGGCCCACCATCAGGCCGGATTTGGTGGGAATGTCCGGGTGGCGTGCCTTGAAGTCCTGAAGCAGCCTGAGCGAATGGCCGTAGTCCGCGCCCGGGCGCGCCTGCTTGTAGAGCCGCGGCACGGTTTCTAGGTTGTGATTCATCACGTCGGGAGGCGCGGCATCCAGGGCATCCAGCGCCTTGTCGAGACGGCCGCGGAAGTCGGGCACCAGCACCTCGATGACGGTGCCGGGAGAGTGCGTGCGCACGGCGCGGATGCACTGCGCGAAGTGTCCCGCGCCGCCATCGCGCAGGTCATCGCGGTCCACGCTGGTGATCACCACGTACCTTAGAGCCATGTCGCGGATGGTGACGGCCAGGTTGAGCGGTTCGTTGGCGTCGGGCGGCTTGGGCCGGCCGTGGGCCACGTCGCAGAACGGGCAGCGGCGGGTGCACAGGTCGCCCAGGATCATGAAGGTGGCCGTGCCCTTGCCGAAGCACTCGCCGATGTTGGGGCAGGAGGCTTCCTCGCACACGGTGTGCAGGCCATGGGCGCGCAGCGCCTGCTTCACGGCGTGGAAGTTCTCGCTGCCGCCGGCCTTCACCCGGATCCAGGCGGGCTTTGGCAGGCGCTCGGCCGGCACGATCTTGATGGGGTTGCGGGCCGTCTTGGCCGCGCCGGTCTGCTTCGCGGATGTTTCCATGACGGGATTCTACGGCCGCAGGCGCTCGATCACGGCTGTAGCGAGGGCCTCGCCCAGTTCCGCCTCGGGCGCGCCGATGCCCAGGCGCCGGGTACTGGTGACCGGCAGCCCGGGGTGGCCGCAGGGGTCGATGGCCTCGAAGGCCGAGAGATCGGGGTCCACGTTCAGGGCCAGGCCGTGGTAGCAGCGTCCCTGGCGTACCCGCAGCCCGAGGGCGGCCACCTTGGCGCCATCCACGTACACACCCGGCGCGTGGCGGTCGCCGCGCGCCGTCACGCCATGGGTTGCCAGCACCGCCACCACCGAGTCCTCCAGCAAGCGAACCAGCGGGCGCACCCCCAGACCGAGACGCGCAAGATCCAGCAGCGCGTAGAGAATTATCTGCCCCGGCCCGTGCCAGGTGACCTGCCCGCCGCGGTCGGTGCGCACCACGGCAATGCCGTTATCGGCGCGGGGCAGGTGTTCGGCGCGGCCGGCGATCCCCACGGTGTACACGGACGGGTGGGCGGTGAGCCACAACTCGTCGGGCGTGGCGGGGTCTCGGGCGGCCGTGAAGGCACGCATGGCTTCCCACGTGGCCATGTACTCCGTGGAGCCGAGGCGGCGCAGGCGCGGCGCGCCCGGCACCCTCAGAGCACCATCACCACCAGCGGGTGGTCGCACAGTTCCTGGTAGAGCGCGTCGAGTTGCGCGCGGGAGGTGGCGCGAATCACGCATGTGACCGACAGGTAAGTCTTCTGACGGCTGGCGCGCAGTTCCACCGTGGCCGGGTCGAAGTCCGGCGCGTGGCGGCGCACGATCGCCACCACCGCATCAGCCAGCCCCGGTGTCTGCCGCCCCATGATCTTGAGGGGGAAGTCGGTGGGGTACTCGATGAGGGAGGGCTGGGGTTCGCTCATGGGTGGTCGGGCGCCTGCTTTAGGGCCTGGAAACGGCGGTGGATACGCTCGAAGATGGGGCCGGGGCGGCCGTTTGCCACCGGGCGGCCGTCCAGGGTGGTGACCGCCAGCACTTCGCGGCTGGCGCTGGTGATCCACACTTCATCGGCTGCCCGTAACTGGGCCTCGATCACCGGGCGCCGCACCAGCGGCAGGCCCTCCAGGAGGGCGGCGTCTTCCACCACCTCCGCCGTCACCCCGGGCAACAGCAGGGGCCCGTTCGGCGGCGTGATGATTTCTCCTGCGGCGACGATGAAGGCGTTGCTGGCCGAGCCTTCCGTGAGCCAGCCATCGCGCAGCAGCAAGGTCTCCGCCGCGCCCTCGTCCACGGCAAGCTGGCGCAGCAGCACGTTGGCGAGCAGGGCGATGGATTTCACGTCGCAGCGCAGCCAGCGGTTGTCCGCGGCAGTGATGGCGGCCACGCCCTGGGCAATCTGGGGGGCCGTGGGCGTGACCAGCGGGTTGCCCATCATGAATACCGTGGGCGCCACGTCCTTCGGGAACGCGTGGTCGCGTCTCGCCACGCCGCGTGTCACCTGAAGGTAGATACCCTGGTCGTCGAAGGGCTGACGCGCCACCAGTTCGGCGATCAGCGAACGCCAGTGCGCGTCGTCGTGGGGCGGATCGATGCGCAACGCATCGAGGCTGCGCCGAAGCCGCCGCAGGTGTGCCGCCAGCCGGAAGGGCCGCCGGCCGTACACCGGGATCACCTCATAGACGCCATCGCCGAACAGGAAGCCCCGGTCCAGCACCGGCACGCGCGCCTCGGCGGTGGGCAGGAACCCGCCGTTCAGGTAACAGTGCAACGGACCGGTCTCACTTGAACCACAGGCGCATCGAGTCCCAGGTACGCCCGAAGAGATTGGCCATACCCATGGCCTCAAGGGCCACCACCGGATACTCCCCCACCGG
This sequence comes from Burkholderiales bacterium, assembly GCA_036771335.1. Taxonomy (GTDB): domain Bacteria; phylum Pseudomonadota; class Gammaproteobacteria; order Burkholderiales. Next base: position 3,736 of record DAIPHN010000008.1, on the reverse strand, counting down.
CTTGCCGTCGAGAGTGACGGACAGCGTACCCACCTGCTGGCCGGCAGATACGGGCGCGAGCAGCGGTTGCAGGCTGGTGAGGTTGGCCTTGAGGCGGTCGGCCATGCCGCGCGGCACGCTCAGGTGGAAATCCTCCAGGAAGCCGGCCTGGAGCTCGTCCCGGGCGCCCTTGTACACCGGCAAACGGGCGACGGCCTGTCCCTTCTGGTACAGCCGCACGGTGTCGTAGAACTGGAAGCCGTAGTTGAGCAGTTTCTGGCTTTCCTGGGCGCGGGCCTGCTCAGAGGCGGTGCCCAACACCACCGACAGCAGCCTGCGCGGCCCGCGTTTGGCGGTGGCGATCAGGCAATAGCCAGCCGACTCGTGAAAGCCCGTCTTGAGGCCGTCCACCGTAGGGTCGCGCCCCAGCAGCAGGTTGCGGTTGTACTGGGTGATGTTGTTGTAGCGATACTCCCGCAGGGAATAGAGCGGAAAGTATTCCGGGAAATCGCGAATCAGGGCGCTGGCGAGAATACCCAGGTCGCGGGCAGTGGAGTAGTGCCGCGGGTCGGGCAGTCCTGTGGCGTTGACGAAGTGCGTGCCGCCCAGGCCCAGCCGCCCGGCCTGGCGGTTCATCAAGTCGGCGAAGGCTTCCTCGCTTCCGGCCACCAGCTCCGCCAGGGCGATGGTGGCGTCGTTGCCCGACTGAACGATCATGCCCTTGAGCAGTTCGTCCACGGTAACCGGCTTGCGAGGGTCGATGAAGGTGCGTGAGCCCTCGGTCTTCGAGGCCTTTTCCGACACCGGCACTACTTGCGCGAGGGTGATTCGCTTTTGCTTCAGGGCATCGAACACCAGCCACGCGGTCATCACCTTGGTGAGGGAGGCGGGTTCGATGCGCAGGTCAGGATCGCGCGACAGCAGCGTCTGGCCGGCCCGGAAGTCAAGCAGCACCCACGCCTTCGCGGCAATGGCCGGCGGTACGGGCAACAGCGGCGCCGGTGATTGGGCGAGAGCGGCTTGGGCGGAAAGGAAGGGCAGAAGGCTCAGCCCGGCGAGCAGCGGAAGGATGCGGCGCATGGGATCCGGGACTCGGAGGTGGTTCAAGAACCAATTATAGGCGGCGCCTGTCATCGGGCCCGAGCCTTGCGTGTTTCCAATACCCACAGAGAGGTCGTCATGCACAGAAAATGGTTTCGCGGATTGTTGGCCGTGTTGCTGCTGGGCGCGAGCGCAGCCAGCGCCATGGGCACAGCCGAAAGCAGCGTCGAGTTTCGTGACCTCTGGGTGCGCGCCACCGTTCCAGGGCAACCCGTCGCTGGGGCCTATGGCGCGATCAAGTCCGGTACCCGCCTCGCGCTCGTGGCCGTGACTAGCCCCGTGGCCAGGCGTTGCGAGATCCACCAAATGAAGACCGAGGGGGGCATGATGAGGATGCGGGCGGTCAAGGAGTTGCCCATGGGCGCGGGCAAGGTTGTAGAGCTCGCGCCGGGCGGGCTGCACCTGATGCTGCTCGATCTTGACAAGCCGTTGACGGCCGGCGCCACGGTGCCATTCACATTCACCTTCCGCCGCAAGTCGGGCGATACCTTCCAGCAGACGGTCACGGCCGTGGTGCGCGATGCCGGGCCGGAACACTGATGCTGCGGGGTTTCGGGCCTTGAAACCGGTGCGGCCGCGCCTTAGATAATGGGCATGGCGATCCGGCGTGGTGCCGGGTCCGGGTAGTACAGGGCGCCGCCGGGTGCGGGGCGCCCCACCGACTCAGGAGACAAATCCATGGCTCAGATCACCCGCTTCACTCCCATCGACGAAATGTTCGACGACCTGCTGCGCGGCTTCTTCGTGCGCCCGGTGGGCTTCGAGGCCAGCCAGGGCGGCGCAGCGCCCGTGCAGATGAAACTCGACGTTCGCGAGGACGACAAGGCCTACACTGTCCACGCCGATCTTCCTGGCGTCAAGAAAGAGGACATCCAGGTGCACATCGACGGCAACCAGGTGTCGCTGGCGGCCGAGGTGCGGCGCGAGAAGGAGGTCAAGGAGGGCGAGCGCGTGCTGCGCAGCGAGCGCTACGTGGGGCGCGTGGCGCGCTCCTTCAGCCTGGCCGCCGAGGTGGATGCCAACGCATCCCAGGCCAAGTATGCCGACGGCGTGCTGGAGCTGGTGCTGCCCAAGAAGACGGTACCGGGCGCGAAGCAGATTACCATCCTGTAACGCTCGGCCGGTTGCGGAGGTTCCCTTAGGGGGCGGCGCTGCCGCCCCTTTTTTTTGATCTGGCGGCCGAGATACCTTGAATGGAGAAGAGACGATGCGACTGCCGGCGAGCGCCGCCTCGGCGCCGTTGCCTCCTGCTGTTGTGGGGGTGTGGAAGCTGGTTTCCTACACCACCCGGGACCCGGATACCAGTGAGGTGTTCCACCCCTTCGGGACGGGCGCCACCGGCTATCTGATCTACACCGCCGGCGGGCGCATGTCGGCCAACCTGCAGGCTGGAGAGCGCGCGCGGTTCAGTGCCGGCAACCGCATCAACGCGCCGGAGGCGGAGCGCGCACGGGCCTTCTCCTCCTCCACCACTTACGCTGGCCGCTACACCTGGCAGGGCGACCGGGCGATCCATCACGTGGAGGTCTCCTCGAACCCCGATTGGGTGGGGGGCGACCAGTTGCGATTCCCGCGCATCGAGGGCAACCGGCTGGTCATCACCACTCCGCCGCTGCCCACGCGGCCGGATGGGAAGCTGCGGGTATCGACGCTGGTGTGGGAGCGCGTGGAGTAGGGCAGTTGGCCAAGCGCCACCGGCGCGAGGTGCGGCCGGCGTTCAGGTGCGGGGACGCAGCGGGTTCTCCCAACGGAGCCCGGGGAATCGAGCGAAATCGCCATCGGTGGAATAAAGCACCAGCCCCTGCTCGATCGCCAGCGCGGCCAGGTGTGCATCGGGTACCAGATCGGCGCGAACCCCGGGGTCATCCAGCAACGTCTCGAGGACTTCCGCATGCCGATCGCCAGGATGCGGAACCCAGACCACGTCGCAGTCGAGCCAGGCACGGACCTGCCGCCAGGCCTCTCGGATCGGTTCTGGCGACTCGAACACGCGTGGATTGGTCACGATGCGCAGGAAGGCCAGCGTGGACACCCATGGGATACCCACCCGAGCGGTGCCGTTCAGGCGTTCATCCAGCCACTCGCGGGAAGCTTCGTGCTGGGGAAGGGACGCCACGTGCGCGTAGATGAGCAGATTCGCGTCGAGCAGGATCACCGGAACGCGTCGCCTTCGACACTGCCGAGCACTCCGGCGATGTCGTCGAGATCCGGTATGCGGGCACGGCCGAGGTCAGCGGTTGCGGTGACGAATCGCTCACGCGTCGCTGGCCGGCTGTTCATTTGCTGCAAACCCCGGCGCAGGGCCTCGTTCACGAGATCCTTGAAGCTTTCGTCACGGTTACGGCGCAGCCGTTCGAGCGCCACGGCGACATCTTCTTCGAGAGAGAGGGTGGTGCGCATGCATCAGAACATAACGGCTGTGATGCTGTGATGTCAACTTTGGACTGATGGCCTGCAGAGCCGTAGCGGCGGACGGTGTCGAAGGCGAAGGCCTCGCGTGGAGGGGCAGGGGGGGCAGGCAGGCCGCGAGCAGCGCAGCCACAGTCACGCGAGAGCGGCCAGCGTGACGGCGAGGGTGGGCACCGCGCAGGGTGGCCGCGGGCCGGTCCGCCTCGCGGCCGGTGCGGGTGGGGGCCGGGGAGGTTCGTTCGAGCGC